>DIVM01000010.1 GCA_002435835.1 Firmicutes bacterium UBA6132 | reverse complement strand
TAATATAATATAATATAATATAATTATATAAATTGATTTTAAATTACATAAGGAGTTAAAAAATTGAAAATATATTATATACATCATAGTTGTTTTATAGTTGAAACTAAAAGCTCATTTTTAACATTTGATTTTTTTGAATCTAAAAAGTCCGTAAGGAATTCCGATTTTGAATTTGAAGACTTTTTAAAAAATATGCTTAACAGCAACAAAGAAATTTATGTTTTTTCTTCCCACAGCCATCATGACCACTATAACAGTGATATATTAAAATGGGAAAGTAATAAAGTAATTCATTATATATTTAGTGACGACATAAAAGCTCACAACAAAACCAAAGAAATACATTATTTAAAACAAAACGAAGAAATTACTTTAAACAAATTAAAAGTAAATACTTTTACTTCTACGGATGAAGGAGTTAGTTTTTTAGTAAATGTAGATAATATAAATATTTTCCATGCAGGTGATTTAAACTGGTGGAAATGGAATGGTGATACAAAACAAGATGAAGAAAATATGGAAAATGCTTTTAAAGACGCAATTAATGATATAGTAAATTCAAATATTTCTATTGATGTCGCATTTTTCCCTGTTGACGGTAGACTCAAAGAAAATTATCTTTTAGGAGGAAAATATTTCATAGAGCATCTATCCCCTAAATTATTCATACCAATGCATTTCTGGGATAACTTTAATGTTGTTTCAAGCTTTAAAAATTCACATGTAAAAGACTATAAAAACACTAAAATAATAAATATAAATCATTCTAATGAAATTTTAAATATTTAATTTAAAAAATATGTCCATGATATAATGCGACATATTTTTTAAATTTTTATCCGTCCTAAAAATTTTCATAAAATTTCTCTTGAAATTTTTCAAAAAATTATCCTAAAATTGAAAATGCATAATATATATTACAAACAACATTTAAGAAATAAGGGGGATATTAAATGAAAATTGTAATAACAAATGAAAGCGGCGATTGGAAAGAAATGCTTTATACAAAGGATAAAATAACATTTGAAATAAAAGATCCTGAGATTATTGACTTTTTCCATAAGTTAAACGAAGCATATAACGATGATGAAGTTATTGATGATATGTATGAATGCTTATATAATTTAATTAATTATGGATATTTATATGCTGATGAAGATGAAGATGTAGTTTATGATAATTTTGATGATGACTATGATGATTATGATGATGACTACGACTACGATGATGACGATGACTATGAAGATGATGACGATGACGACGATTATGACGATGATAAGGATGAATCTAAGAAAATGCAGCTCATTGAATCAGTAATAGAATATTATGTTGATGGTGAATTAGTTTCAAAAGCTGAATATGATAAAGTATGGGATTACAGAATAGGTTATTTAGGTTCTTCTAATTGGGAAGAAAAAGGACTTAATATCATAAATGCTGCTACTGATGAAGTGATTTTTGTAGGTAAAATTTAAGAAAAGAAGAAAGAAAAATGCAGCCATTGTTATGACTGCATTTTTTGTTTTTAAAATCCTCTGCTTGAGNNACCGCCGCCAGAGCTTCCGCCACCACCGAATCCTCCGCCGCCAAAACCGCCGCCTCCGCCGAATCCTCCCCCTCCAGGACCTCTTGGGAATATTATTGGTGGAATAAATGTATTTCTACGTCTTCTTCTTCCTCCACCACCAAATCCATTTAAGAAAATAAAAATGATTATGATTAATATGATTTTTACTAAATCAAAATTCATAGAGCTTCTAACAACAGGTTGACGTTCAACACTGGAAAATATTTCATCGCCATCATAGCCATATTCTTCATTTACTTCTTCAGCAAGAAGAAAAAATATATTTTCTATTCCTCTTGAATAGTCTCCGTTAGATAGATACTCCGTTGATTCATCAAGTATTCTTCCTGATTCTGAATCAGTTACTGCTCCTTCTAATCCATAGCCAACTTCAATTTTAATTTTTCTTTCTTCCATTGCTAAAAGTATTAAAATTCCATTGTCGTATTCAGCATTTCCTATTTTCCATTTTTCAAATAATTTAACTGCATATGAATTTTCATCTAAACCCTGCATATTTGGTACTGTAGCTACAACTATTTGGGGTTTTTCTTTTGTCTTTTCATAATTTAAATTAATGTTTATAATATTTTGTTCTGCATCATTTTCCAATATATCTGCAAAATCATTAACATAAAACTCAGTTGTATGTTCTGGATAAGAAACTTCAGCCAATACTGAAAAATTGATACACAATATTAAAACAATAATTATTGAAATAAGCTTTTTTTTCATATAAGCCTTCTTTCTTTAAATAATATTATTGAAAATTTACTTGTGGAGCTGTTTCAGCTCCTTGTGTTGCTTCAAAATATGGTCTTTGGTCAAAATTAAAAATACCAGCTAATATATTTGTAGGAAAACTTCTTACTTTTGAGTTATATTTTTTAACAACTTCATTATATCTGTCTCTTTCAGTGGATATACGGTTTTCTGTTCCTGCTAATTCATCCATTAAAGCAGTTACATTTTGATTAGATTTTAATTCAGGATAATTTTCAACAACTACTAACAATCTTGAAAGAGCACCTTCTAATTCATTAGATGCTTGAACTCTTTCATCAGTACTACCTGCTCCAGCCATTTTAGCTCTTGCATCTGCTATTGCAGTAAAAACTTCTTTTTCCTGTGCCATAGCACCTTTAACTGATTCCACAAGATTTGGAATTAAGTCAAATCTTCTTTGAAGTTTACTTTCAACATTAGCCCATTGAGTATTAACTTCTTCATCTAAAGATACTAAAGTGTTGTACGAACCAAACACGCTTGCAATTAACCCAATAATTACTACAACTACTACAATTAAAGCAATCATACCTTTTTTCATAAAATCACCTCTTTTTTAGTTTTTAATCTTCATCAAATTTTAATACAGCCAAGAAAGCTTCTTGAGGTACTTCTACACTTCCTATTTGTCTCATACGCTTTTTACCTTCTTTTTGTTTTTCAAGAAGTTTTTTCTTTCTTGTTATGTCACCGCCGTAACATTTAGCTAAAACGTCTTTTCTCATTGCTCTTACTGTTTCACGGGCAATTATTTTAGATCCTATTGCAGCTTGTAAAGGAACAGCAAACATATGTCTTGGTATAACATCCTTTAATTTTTCAACTATCCCTTTTCCTCTTTCATATGCTTTTTCTTCGTGAACTATAATTGAAAAAGCATCAACTAATTCTGCATTTATTAATATATCAAGTTTCACAAGTTCTGATCTTTCATAACCACAAAGTTCGTAATCAAATGATGCATATCCTCTTGTTTTAGATTTTAACGCATCAAAGAAATCATAAATTACCTCATTTAAAGGTAGTTTATAATGTAGTATTACCCTAGTTGCTTCTAAATACTCCATGTTCTCAAATATGCCCCTTCTCTTTTGACAAAGGTCCATTATAGCTCCAACATATTCAGTAGGAGTCATGATAGAAGCTTTAACTATAGGTTCTTCCATATAATCTATTTCTTGAACAGGAGGCATGTTTGTTGGATTTTGCATTTCAATCTTTGTACCATCTGTTTTATAAATTTTATAAATTACGCTTGGTGTTGTTGCAATTATGTTTAAATTAAATTCTCTTTCAAGTCTTTCCTGAATAATTTCCATATGTAAAAGACCTAAGAAACCACATCTAAATCCAAATCCTAATGCAACTGATGTTTCAGGTTCAAACAACAATGATGCATCATTAACTTGTAATTTTTCTAAAGCATCTCTTACTTCGTTAAAGTCTTCTCCTTCAGCAGGATAAACTCCACAATAAACCATGGATGTAACTTTTTTATATCCAGGTAAAGGCTCTTTTGCAGGTTTTTCTAAACTAGTTATTGTGTCGCCCACTTGACAGCTTTTAACATCTTTCATGCTGGCACACAAATAACCAACGTCGCCTGAATATAAAGCGTCCATTGGCTTTTGAGTTGGAGATATTATTCCTACTTCTGTTACGTCAAATGTTTTGCCCGTAGCCATCATTTTGATTCTATCGCCTTTTTTCACTTGTCCTTCTTTAACTCTTATAAATGCTATAACCCCTTTGTAGGAATCATAGTAAGAATCAAATACAAGTGCTTTTAAAGGTGCATCTTCTTCTCCAGTTGGAGGTGGAACATGTTTTACAACTGCTTCTAAAACTTGGTCTATATTTATATTTTCTTTAGCAGAAATGAGAGGTGCATCTGCACAATCAAGTCCTATTATGTCTTCAATTTCCTGCTTAATTTCATCAGGTCTTGCACTTGGCAAATCTATTTTGTTGATAACTGGCACAATTTCTAAGTTTTGATCCAATGCAAGATAAACATTAGCTAATGTTTGTGCTTCGATTCCTTGAGCCGCATCAACTACTAATATTGCACCCTCACATGCTGCTAAACTTCTTGATACTTCATAGTTAAAATCCACATGACCTGGAGTATCTATTAAATTTAATGTGTATTCATTACCATCTTGAGCTTTATACAATAAGCTTATTGCCTGAAGCTTTATGGTTATTCCTCTTTCTCTTTCTAAATCCATGTTGTCTAAAACTTGTTCCTGCATTTCACGGTGACTTAGAAGACCAGTGTTTTCTATTAACCTATCTGCAAGTGTACTCTTACCGTGATCTATGTGAGCTATTATTGAAAAGTTTCTTATATATTTTTTTCTGTCCAAGTAAATTAAACCTCCATAAAATTGTTACTTTATAGGGTATTATATCAAAATTTATGTAATAGTTAAAGCATTAATTGTTAATTTTCTCAATTGATTTTATAAGTATCTCAGCGAACAAGTCTGCAGTATATTCTGCTTCTTCAATAGTATTTAATGAACTTCCTATTTCAACTAACATAGCATTATCAGATAAATATTGATTAAAATATTTTCCTTCTCTAACAACAACTTCCCTGCATAAATTAGGATATAGTTCATTAGCTGTATCATATACAATTTGAGCTGTTTGTTTTAGTTCATTAAAGTTTCCATTACTATCTCCAACAACTAATGTAAATGTAGCAGCTGTTTTGCCGTTAATTTCAGTAGATTTAACTCTTGATAAAAATTCCTCATAACTTGAATTTTCATCAGCTCCATCACGATGTAAATCAATAAGTATATTTTTTTTATTGTTGGACAAAACTTGCTTAACTGCATTATTAGAATTTTTATATGAAGAATTGTAATCTGGATAATCATTGTAATCTTTTAAGTGGGTAATATTAACTCCGTTTTCCGTTAAAATGTTTGTTATTTGTTCTCCTAATCCCATAACATTATATTTTGTATCCTGAGTTCTGTAATTCCCTTCTTTAATCGGCAAGTATGCTTCGGTACCATGTGTATGATATAATACTATATTTGTATTCTGATTAATAGAAGCAGCATCTACTGGAATTTCCCGTTTGACGCTGCTCCTTGAAGAAGGTGATTCAATTACTTTGAAAAATTCTTCTTTTCTGTTATTAGCTAAATATACTGTGGTTTCAACTGTATCCGTTTCATTTTTTTCACCGTTGTATATTATAGCATCACCTTCTTGAGTAGCTTCTGTCTCATTAACTTTAATAATATCGTTTTTAGTTTCATCTTTATTTTCTATGATGCTGCCTTGATTATTTTCAATAAATGTTTCTGTTTCTTTTTCCTTAAATGTTTCTTGAAGGAAAATATTGAAATACGACATAATTTTATCAACTATATTATCGTATTGTTTTGAAGAATTATTTTTATCTTCACTAATTGATATGGTAGCAATATCCTCAGCTGTCTTTCGTGATTCTGCAAGATTGTGTACAAAACTATATCCCGCAAAAAGTATTACTAAGCAAAATATGGACATTACCATATAAAATGTTGTACCTTGGTTATTCCTTCTTCTTCTTCTACTTCTTCTCATCATAATCTCAACTCCACATATTTTCTCAAAAGTAATATATTAATGTATATGTGTATTGTTTCCGGAATAACACAGTTTTTTTTTACAATATTATTACAAGTCAAGATTTTAATTCAAATATATTATAATACTCTCAATATTTCTAATATTTTAATTCATATCCTGGATGGACTGCCTTATTTATTGATTCAGCTAATATATCTGACAAATCTTCTATTAATTCATCAATTCCGCTTGGTGTTACAATTGATTCATTGTACATTGGACTTAAAATTTCTTTTATAAACATATGTTTTTCATGACTTTGTAAATCACTTAAAACACCCATTATTTGACCTACATCATCTGTTTTACCTCTTAAAGTTTCTTCCATTAAATCAATTGTGTCATTAACTATAGTTGCTGTATCCACAACAGTTGGAATACCAATTGCAATAACTTTAACACCAAGTGTATCTTCATTTAAAGAGCCTTGCATATTTCCAATTCCTGAACCTGGCTCTATTCCTGCATCTGTTATTTGCACTACAGAGCATAGTCTTTTCATTTTGCGAGATGCTAACGCATCTATTATAATTAATAATGTTGGTTTTATTTTTTCTACAACTCCAACTATTGTATTAATTGTTTCAATACCAGTCATCCCTAAAACTCCAGGTGCTAATATGGAAACTTCATTATAATCTTCATCATATTCTTTGTTGTATGCTTTAAAAAATTGTCTTGTAACTTTAATTTTATCAGTTACTCGAGGTCCTAATGCATCTGCAGTTATTCTTCTATTGCCAAGACCTACTACTAAAACTTTTTCTCGATTTAAATTAGATATATTTTTGATGCTATTAGATAAAATTTCAATCACATCATTTTTATCATCCCTGCTCAAATTTTTTAAATTATATGATTCATAAGTTATGTACTTTCCTCTTTTCTTACCTAACTTTTTTTCTGCTTCCTCATTTTGAATTTCAAGATCAATTAATTCTCCATGTTTTAACCTATTTGTCTTTAAGATAACGCCCTCAATTTGTTGAGCCAATGATTCACTTGCTTCATAAGCTAAATCTGTTCTATACATAATTCCCATAATTCCTCCAAAAAATTTTATTTGCTAAAAACTATATAAATTGATATAATATGATTAAATTTATATTATTACTACAGGATTTGACCAAACAATTCATATATTACGTATTATTTAATTTTTTAACTTTTTTATTCTTTACTATTGATTTTTGTTTGATTAACCTGTATAATTGAATAGCTGTCTAAAATATTATCACTTTATAAATATAATGTGTTAAAATATTAAGAGCATTAAAGGAGGTGAAGGATTTGGCAAATATTAAATCCGCTAAGAAGAGAATATTAGTTATCAACAAAAAAACTGAAGTTAACAAAAGCAGAAAGTCAGAAATAAAAACTTTTATTAAAAAGTTTGAAGCTGCTATAAATGAAGGTAACGTTGAAAAAGCTAAAGGATATTTAACTGTATGCGAGAAAAAATTATATCAAGCTGCTGCTAAAAACACTATTCACAAAAATGCAGCATCAAGAAAAGTTAGTAGATTAACTCTTAAGTTAAACAAAATAGCTTAATCTTATTATATTCAGTTGGTGGATTATCCACCCTCTGAACCTTGATTCTTGATCACTAAATTTAAAGATTCATCAACTAACCTCATATGAGTTGTGATGTTAGTTGATGAATCTTGAAAAATTAAAAAGACCCTTATGGGTCTTTTTTTTATGACAAAGTATTATTTAATTTTAGTAACTTCAACTCTCCACACTTCTGGCCCTTGCTCTAAATATTTCCATTCATATTGTTCTGGAAAATCTAAAGGTATTTTATAATTAAATATGGGTTGTAAATCATTTTATATTAAAATATGAATATCAAATTAATCATGCAATTCCATTTGTAATAATCTCAAGTCCAACTTTCTTATCTATTTCACCAGTTTTAATCTTTTTATCTATTTGTAAAAAATGCTCCATGTAGCCATCAATTTTTTTAATACTCAAATTTTTAGAAAGTTTTGATAGCTTGCTGGCAACAAATTTTTTAATTTTCATTTTATCCATTATATCATCCATATTGTACCCTTTGTTTGATAACAAAATATATTGATAAATCATTCTGTACTGCCTTATAATCATATATATAATATATTGTTCAGGCGTATTGTTTAATAACATATCTTCCAATATTTCCAAAGCTTTTTCCTTTTGACTTTCACAAATATAATCCACTAATTTAAAAATATTGCTTTCAATGGATTTTATCATAAGATTGTCTATATCATCCCTTTTAACTTTCTTTTCATTCATGCAATAAGATGAAAGTTTATCTATTTCATTATTTACTTCATATAATGAAATAGTGCTTTCATATTCTAAATAACCTGAATTATTAGCAATATAATCTGCATCCATTAAGCTTATATCAATTTTATTTTCTTTAAAATTATCTTGAATATATTTGCTAAGTTCACCTTCAGAAAGTTTATTAATTTCATATATGGATTTTGATTCCTTTAACATTTTAACTATTTTTTTTCTTGAATCTGCTTTTTTACCTTTAATAAGAAACATTAAAATACAAGAATCATATTTGTTTTCAATAAAATTAATTATTTTTTCTTCGTCTATTTTATTTAAACTTTTAGTTGAAGTTAAAAATTCTGCTTCTTTAACTACACATATTTTTTTCTCAGATAAAAATGGAAATGTTGTTATAAATTCATAAAAAGATTCAAAATCATCTTCTATTTTATCAAATTCTATGTAATTCATATCTTCATAATTTTTATCTATATATTTAAGCTTTGTAGCATTAACTGCTTTATCAATCAAAAAATCCTCAGTTCCATATAACAAAATACATGATGGAATTTTGCTTTTATTTACTAAATCAGATACTATTTTATAACTCATTTTTACCCCTATTTCATCAAACTGTAAATTAAGATATATGTATTTTAATTTTTCATACTTAAGATATTATATTATAAATTAATGATTTTGTATATAAACAGTTCAATTATGTGATACTTTATCATCAAGCTAATCATAAAAAATTTACATCTATTAATAAACCTGCAAATTATAATATTTGTACATTTTGAAATTCTAATTTACATATTAAATATATTTCTAAATTTTATTTAGGATATATCCAACAATCGTTATTTAGAGATATTTTTATTACTCATTTAATCTCCTTTTAAATTTGCTTATTTTTTGAAAGTATTCACTTTTTAAAATAGAATAAATTATCTGATCCAAATAACCTCTTTCAGATTTATAGTTTTGTCTTAATATTCCGTCACAATGCATTCCAATACTTTCATATAGTTTTATACCTATTACATTATCAGGATACACATCTAACCACAAGCGATTCATATTTCTTTCTTCAAATGCATATTTTATCAGTGCATTCATAACTTCTTTTCCATACCCCATACCTTTTTTAGAAATAACAATTCTTCTAAGCTCAAATATATTTGATTTGAAATCTAATTTATTTAGAGCAAATCCAATTATTGAATTGTCTTCTTTATTTTTAATTACAAAAAGTAAAAAACTATCATCCTTTATTTCAGCTAAATGATCTTTATATGTACCTTTCCATACAAAATCTTTATTATCCTTATGGTTTTCCATTTCCATAATGATTGTAATATCTTCTTCTTTAGCTTCAACTATATATAACCGTTTAGTTTCTATCATAAAACACCTCCATGGTATAAAATATTTTAATTATTATAAATTATTAAAGACTTAATAAATACCAATACTTGCTAATTATGTAAAACGATATTGTACCAAACAGAATTTAAATGTATAATATAATTACTACCAAAAATCACTCTGTGAATTTTTAATGAAATTATAACTTATAACTTTCATCAGTATTCTATCGCAACTTTCTTCAAGCTCACTTACAAAAGTCATGAAACATAAAAAATCATAATATATTAACTTGTAATTATTACATTCACTTACTAAGGAGAATAAAATGAAAAAAGCACTTATATTAGGAATATTAGCATCATTCTTTTTTGCATTTACATTTGTTTTAAATCAACAAATGAATATATCAGGAGGCAGCTGGATTTGGAGTTCAACGCTCAGATATATTTTTATGCTTCCAATTTTATTTATTATAGTTATTATGAAAAAACAATTAAATGATGTATTAGATCATATATGTTTAAAACCTATTAAATGGATCACTTGGAGTACAGTAGGTTTCGGATTGTTTTATGCTCCATTATGTTTTGCTTCTGCATACGGTCCATCATGGTTAGTAGCAGGAACTTGGCAATTAACTATAGTAGCTGGTGCACTTCTAACTCCTTTGTTTTTTAAAAGTGTGGAAACAGAAAATGGATCTATTAAAATAAGAAATCAAATTCCAAAAAAATCACTTTTAATGTCTTCTATAATTTTATTTGGAATATTTTTAATGCAGCTACAAGAGGCAAAAAGTATTCCTGATGTGAAAACAATTTTAATTGGATTTGTACCTGTTGTTATTGCTGCATTTGCTTACCCTCTTGGAAATAGAAAAATGATAGAAATATGTGAGAATAAATTTAATGTATTTCAAAGAGTTTTCGGTATGACGCTATGTAGCATGCCTTTTTGGGCAATTCTTGCATCCTATGGTTTGTTTTCCGTAGGTTTACCAAGTAAAGGACAAGTTATAAATTCACTAATAGTTGCCGTCTTCTCAGGAATAATAGCTACAATATTATTTTTTAAAGCAACTGATTTAGTTAGCCATGATACAACTAAATTAGCTATTATAGAATCAACCCAATCAGGCGAAGTAATATTTACATTATTAGGAGGAGTTTTATTATTTAATGATGAAATTCCAACATTAATCAGCTTAGTAGGAATAATGTTAGTAATAATTGGTATGATTTTAAATAGCTTAATTAAATCATAATACTATTGCAAAAATTTACTCCGTTACTTTCTGGAACAAATTACAACTTATACTAATATTCGCCTAATACTTTTAATCAAAAATTACCCTTTAGGAGTTTGTCAATAGTCTGCATATTCTACGAATGTTTGTAACCATGTTTATCATATACGATTCTTTCGTAATTTTCCTACAAACTCTTTCAGAAAGTTACATTGAAACAATCTTATATAAACAAACATAATATAAAACTATATATGACCGTTTTCAGTATACAAACTCCAGATTTTACTTTTATATTCTCTTTTCAAATAAATAAAATAATCCTTTTCGCCAGTTTGCTTCACCAACTTTTTTATAACCAAGATTATCATACATTCTTAAAGAATAAGGATTTAAAGAATATGCGTCCAATCTAATAGATTTTATTCCTTTTTCTTTTAATAATTCTTCAATTAAAATCATTGTATTTTTACCTATTTTTTGATTTTGATTAACAGGGTTTACACATAATCTATGAATAACAGCAAAATTATCATATTCCCAATTAACATTATCATAATCTTGGTCATATTCACTATTTACAACTACAACAGAAACAATAACATTATTAACAATACCAATATACATTTGTTTTTTTAATATATCTTCTTCAAGAATAGTTTTAGTAGGATAAATTTCATCCCATTGATATATTTTATTTTCATTCAAATATATAATTGCACTTTTATAAATTTCAATTATTATATTTAAATCTTCAATTTCAGCTTTTCTAATATACATGCATTACCCCTATAATTTAAAATTTTTATTAATAAGCTTTATTTAACATTTATATAATTTCTGCAAATATTTCATGTATATTGCCATCCACATCTGCAAATAAAGCAGTTCTTTGATTCCAAGGCATATTCTTTGGCTCTTGTATAGGAGTGGCGCCCTTTCTAACTATTTCTTTAAAAGATTCATCTACATCATTAGGATCTTCACAAAGAAGCGCTAATTCAAATGATTGTCCCATACTTTTTTTCTTATATTTGCTACTATAAGAATACATAACATCCCTCATACAAATAGCAAATCTCACACCTGCATTTTCAAATTCAACATAATTTCCAAGATCATTTTTAACTTTAAAACCGAGAACATCACTATAAAAACATTTCATTTTAACTATATCATTAGTCCAAATCGTCACAAGATTAATATTTGCTTCCATTTCACACCTTCTCAATTTATTTTTACTTTTTAATAATTCTATCATACTACTCACAAGCACAAATAAATTATCAATTAAATTTACATAAATTCAAATTCAACATCTATCAATTTATTTATTTCATTTAGCTGTATTTTATTAAAAATGCCCACAAGAATTGATTGATCGATTGCTGATACATAAAATTTCTTATGAGAATTTAGCTCGCTTAATAAATCATTAAACTTAGAAAAAATATTCATATCAAGCCAGTCATCATCAACAACTAATTCCCAATTATATAGTTTTTCATTTAATTCAAAATAAACTTTTGCTTCTTTATTTTCTATATCTATGTAATCATTCAAATTGTTAATTTTCAACTCACCATTAGCCATAGCAATTAATCTCTCAGCTACCCTTATATAATCACCATTATCCTCAATACATTCAGTATCTAAATACCAAATATTATTTGAAAATTTTATCCAAATATTATCAGAATTTTGAAACTCACAACCCATCACGATTAACAGTGATAAATAATCATTAGATACAAAATTACTAAACTTCATTTCTTTCAATAAATTATGTACAGTAACTTCAGGGTTTAAACTAATCCCTAATTTACCTAATACTTCTAACTGCTTTTTAAAATCAATATTATTATCTTTTTTCTTCTTAAAAAATTTTTCAAACATAAACAACCTCAAATTTTTCACATACAACAATCATATCTTCACTTGGTTCTTTACCAATTTCTTTCATTTCTCTCGAGAAGTAATCCCAATGGCAATTTCTCCAATAATTTAAAGACTTATCACCCTCGCCTTCTGATGCTGCAAATTCTTCTGTTACCTCTTTATAAGGTACTAATTCAACATTTATAGTTTTTATTATACACTTAGCAACTCCATCCCAATTGATAATAATATTTAAGTCACCTTCTTTTGGGATACTTTCATTTTCAAAAGCATATGATTCAAATAATGATGCAGTAGCTTTTTTTATACCTTTAACTACTAATTCAGCTAATTCGTTTGCATCGTTTTCATTGTCACAAAAATGCCAAACCCCATAAGTATCATGATTGCATGTTTCACTATTTCCTATTAGTGAAGTATAATTTTCCCACATAATTTTCACTGATTCATGTTCCATATTGAACTCCTTTTGTATTTAAAATTTAAATTTAATATTAATTTCTAAATAAATATTAAACCTATAAAAAATCCAAATACCAATATTTTAATTATTATCCAATCGAAAAACAACTCATAATAATTATAAGATTTTTCACCCTTATAAGTATTATAATATAATTTTTCATCTTTTAAAATAAATTTAATTTGACCTTGATCAAAAGTAGTTAAAATATTGCTATTTATATTTTCATATTTTTCTATAACTTCATCTGAAGGTATCCCATAATTGTTTTTACCATAAGAAAAAACTGAAATATTAGGGCTTACTGCTTCTACGAAATTATCAGTTGATGAAGTTTTGCTGCCATGATGTGGTACAATTAAAATATCTGATTTAAATAAATCTCCATAAATTATATTTTCAACATCGCTTTCAATATCAGCAGGAATTAAAATTTTTCTTCCTTTATAATAAAGCATTATAACTAATGATGAATTATTTTTATTTTCAGCTGAATATTCATCTTCCGGCCATAATATTTCAATATTAAAATTTTCATTAATCTTAACATTATCATCTTTCTTTAGAACTATAATATTAGAACTTAAAATTTCTTTTAAATTTATAACATTTTCAATATTTTTCTTCTTGCTCATATTATCATTTAATAAATTATCATCTGTAAAATCGTTAGAAGAAAATATTCTTTTTACATCAATGTTGCTTTTAATTAATTCTGTTAAACCAGAATAATGATCTTCATCCCAATGACTAATAAATACACCATCTACTTTATCTATACCATTTTTAATTAAATAAGGTACAACCGTGTAGCTACCTAAATTTGAATTACTTGTACTTCCACAATCAAATATTAAATTATAATTTTTATAAGAAACATTAATGAACATACCTTGTCCAGCATCCATAATATTCAAATACAAACTGTCATCAAATTTAGGAGTTAAAATATATGTTATAAAATAAAATGAAATAATAATCCATATAAAAATGCTTTCCATAATCATATATATTTTTCTATTTAATTTCACTTGTCTATCTTTATTTTTTTCTAAATTTACTTCATTATATAAATATATAATAAATGTTAAAACCAAATAAAATATTATATTATGAAAAATCGAAAATGTATGAATAATGATTCCATTAAAAGCAAAATTTTCTGTGAAATTAATTAAATATCTCAAGCTTACCAACATATAGTCAAATATTCTAAATGGGAAAATAAACAAATTAACTATTAAACCTCCAAAAATTAGTAATGCAAAACTATATATTAAAATAAAAGTAAAAATAGGAATTAACAATAAATTATATAAAATGCCCATTATAGGAATGTAATTAAAATAATGAGCTAAGATAGGTAAAGTAAATATTTGTAGGAATAGAAACAAATAAAAATCTCTTAGAATTAAGTTTTCTGTTTTAATATATTTTAAAATATATTTATTATAAATTATCAAGCTTAAAGCTGCAGAAAACGAAAGCAGAAACCCTGCATCAAAAATCCAGAATGGATTTGCAATAGTAAGTATTAACCCTGCCAAAGCTATAGAATTTAAAGAACTATATTTCCTATACATAACTTCAGAACCAAAGAGTAAAGTAAACATAACTAATGTCCTTAAGACGGACAGTGGAAAACCAATTAAAAATCCATAAAACCATATTAAAGCCCATGTTAAAAGCCAGCTAATTCTTCTGTTAGGAACCACAAATTTTAAAACCCTTAACAATACGCCATATAATAAAACTATATGAGAACCTGATACCGCAAAAATATGTGCTAATCCCATTGTTTTTATATTATCATATAAATCAATATTAAGATAATCAACATCTCCAAGAATTATGGACAATATTATATCTGCACTTTCCTTACTTATATTATCATAAAATAATTTTTCAGTGTATCTCCTAAAATTATTTGATATATCTATAAATACAGAATAATTTTCTTTTATCACTGTTATTTCATTTTGGGCAAAAATAGTTGCATATACTTTCCTTCCCCTAAGATACTTTTTATAATCAAATAACATAGTATTTTTGCTAAAAGAAGTATCCGCAACATTTCCACTCAATTTAATAACAGTATTTAAACCAATATCTACATTTTTATCGATATAAATAATTGTATTTTCTTTTAAATTTAACTTTTTCCCATTAATATATAACAAAGATGAATTAAAACTATTATATTTAGAATCAAAATTAGCTGTTTTATTCTGACTTTTGATTTCAGCAATAATTTCAATATCTTCATTAATATATTGTATCACAACCGATTTTGAATTATAATAACAGTTAGCAAAAGAAAGAATTAAAAAAATAACTAAAACTAAATTATAAATTATTTTTTTAGATTTTAATGAATTAAAGAAGAGCGCAATAAAAATAAGAAGAAATGATATGAAATAAAAATCATATTCATAAGATATAATGCCTAAAGCGTAAACTATAAGAATAGTAATTACAATATACAAATAATCACACCGTATTTCTATAAATTCGAATTTATAAAATAAATTACGCGAGCAGCAAAATTATGTTTTATACATTTTACCAAATTTTAGAAATAACATCAATGATTTATTTTCAGGAGAACAAAATGATAATAAACTTTACAGAAATAGACGATATTAAAACAGATAATAAATATATGGACAAACTTTTGAAAGAATCAGTTTTCTTTGATATTGAAACATCAGGACTATCTCACAAATTTAGCAGCATAATTTCTATAACAATACTTTTATTTTTAGATAACAAATTTAAAATTTGTCAACTTTATTGTGAGCATAAAATAGATGAAAAGGATATGATTAAATACTTTAAAGACTTATTAAAGAACAAGAAATATTTAATTACTTATAATGGAAACACATTTGATATTCCATTTGTAATGAATAAAGCTTTGCTTCATAATATAAATTTAAACTTAAATGATTATATAAAAATAGACATATATAATGACATGCGTATTTTACGAGATACAATTATTATTGATAATTTAAAACTTAAGACTGTTGAAACATACTTTAATTTAAAAAGATATGATACATTTACTGGAGAAGATATTACTGTTTTATATGAAGCATATTGCATAGACCCAAAAAAAGAATTTATACAATTAATTCTTCAGCATAACTACGAAGATGTATTTAATCTACCTCTTATTTTTAAAGAAATATTAAATTTATACGATGAAATAATAACAAAAGATAATTTACTATTAAAAATTAATTATAAAGGTTTTACAATTAAAAAAAACACCTTAATTTGCAACATAAATATAATTACAAATATTCCATCAGATTACATACATCAGTCACTTAATTACGATTTATTCTTAGATATTAAATCCCAGCAACTTAAAATTAAAATACCTATTAACTTTTTTAAAAATAAAGAAATAGATCAGTTTTATTATTTAAAAAATGAAGATTTTAATCTTACGAGCTATACTGGAATTGAAGGAATAAACAAAAACTTAATCCCATTAAAATTTGATGATATCATGTTCAATGATAATATAATTCGAATTATAAACAATATTTTAAATTCAATATTTTAAATTATTAATGAATTACTTTTCTAATATTATATAGACAGTATCCAATTTCTAACTTTGTATATATTTATTTATTAACATTTGAAATTTCACAAATAATATTTTAAAATTCCTTTACTAATATATAGTTAATTTCATATTAAATTGTTCTCTTACCTTACAGTCAGGGAACTTTGCCAACATTTAAGGTTACTATATATGACTCTAAATGTAAATGGTTCACACTTCGTATAATATTTAATTTAATAAGAAATGTACATAGTTAACCTTTATTATAAAATTTCAACATTTTTTATATTCTAATTTATTCCAAACAATATACAAATTATATCGGTTAAAATTCATTTATTACTTTGAGGTTTTGGATTAATAATTCTAATTATAAAGTTTGATATATTGAATCAGTACATATGAAATCATATACATATACTTATAAAAATAATTGTTCCGCTATGAAAATATTATTAATATCTCAATATAAAATAATATTATTAAATAATTATTTATATTTCTTCGCTTATTTTTTTGATATTATATTTAATATAAACTTTGAATATACTAAAATAATTAGCTGATTATTATAATAAAAAATTAAAACAAAAAGACTTATACTATATTATAGTATAAGTCTTTTTTATTATTGGTGCCCAAACGCGGAATCGAAC
>DIVM01000186.1 GCA_002435835.1 Firmicutes bacterium UBA6132 | reverse complement strand
TTTGGATTAAGCATGATACTTTTATATTCAACAAGTTCCATATATCATTTCATAGATGAGTCTAAGAAAAAAGCAAAGCTTGCTATGAGAAAATTAGATCATATAATGATTTTTGTTTATATAGCAGGTTCTTATACTCCAATATGTCTTTTGGTATTGAACAAAGAAGTGGGATATAAACTTCTCGCTGTAGTATGGTCCATAACTTTCGCTGGAATTTTTGTAAAATTGTTTTGGATAAATGCTCCGAGATGGGTTTCTTCGGGTTTATACATAGCAATGGGATGGCTTGCAGCTTTGGTGTTAATGCCACTTGCTAGAAGTTTACCTAAAGGTGGAATGTTCTGGCTTGTATTTGGAGGACTGCTTTATACTGTCGGAGGAGTTATTTATGGATTAAAAAAACCAAACATCAATTTTTCTTGGTTTGGATTTCATGAATTATTTCATTTGTTTGTTTTAGCAGGAACGTTCTGCCATTTTATGATGATGTATTTTTATGTTATATAAACCGTTGAAATACCAATGAAAATTAATGGTCAGAATTTTTATTGGGCAAATCTGGGGCAAATTAAAGGTGAAAAAATATAAGCCTTTCAATTTGCCCTTATGTTTTTTATAATGTTTTCAAAGTTATTTGCACTCTGTCTGTCAAACTCTTCAACACTGTGAGTATACGTATTAAGTGTTATACTGATATTAGAGTGTCCAAGTCTTTTGGATACTATAGCAGCATTTGTTCCGGCATGAATTAAAAGCGTAGCTTGTAAATGTCTAAGATCATGAAACCTAATTTCTGGTATACTGTTATTAACTAACATTCTTTTAAATGCTGCAGGTAATGCAGACCTTGAAAGTGGTTGACGTTTTAAATGTGGCCAAAATATTTCTTTGCTGATTGGTATATAAGGCATGTCATTAACATGAGCCTTTAAGGTATTTAGGACAAAGTCAGGAGCATATAATTTTCTGTTAGAAGTTGATGTTTTGGGTGGAGTTACTCCCTGAACAATTTTACCATCATCATTTCTAATTTCTCCAATTTGTTTGTCAACATTGATTGTTTTATTCTCAAAATCAATATCATCAATTGTCAAAGCTCTTATTTCACTTAATCTTAATCCACATCCTAAAGCTAATTCATAAGCCGTTTTATGCATTATGTTTGTTTCATTTTCAATTGCTTCAAACAGTTTTTTCATATCGTCTTTGCTTAGCAGCTCATCAAAATTTTTCTTCTCTGACTTGATTCTTTCAACACCTTCCATACTGCCTCCGGGCGGTGTCTTTTTATGTAGGATAATGTAGACATTAATAGCATTTTTTGGTATAATAACAGTAAAACTATAAGGGGTTATAGGGGTGAAAATATATGGAGTGGCAAGTATCACTTAATAATAACAGTTTTGATAGAGCAGGTCTTACCAAAGATTGTAAGGATGCAATATGCGAATATATATGGAATGGATTTGAATCAGGTGCAGATAAGATTATTGTAAGGCAGAATGGCAGTCTATTGCGTGAAGCTATATCAATTGAAGTTGTAGATAATGGTTCAGGAATTCAATACGATAATTTGAGGGTCACTTTTGGTGCATTTCTATCATCAATAAAGAATAACTCTAGTATAAGAATAAAATCCCAAACTAATAAAGGCAAAGGTAGATTTTCTTATTTATGTTTTTCCTCCTCTGCGGAGTGGCGTACAACATACAAACAAGACGGTGCCTTAAAAGGCTATACAATCAAAACAGACTCATCTAATAGGAGCAGCTTTATAACTACAGATCCAATTATTGAAAATGCTTGTGAAAGTACGGGAACTTCGGTGGAATTTCCTATTTCAGAACCTTACATCATAGAACAGCTTTCCTATGCCAACATGCAACAAAAGTTACTTGAAGAATTCGCATGGTTTCTTTATTTGAATAAAAGCAGAAAGTTCTCTATAGAATATATGGGGATTGAGCTCGATATTTCTCATTATATCAATACAGAGTTAAGTACGGCATATTGCGAACATATTGAAAACAATAATTTCGAAATAAATGTTATAGTATGGAGAAAAAATGTTTCTAATTCATCTAAAACATTCTATTTAAATCCTAAGGGTGAAATTGTTAGTGCAGATAATACTTCTTTTAACAAAAATACTGTTAGATTTTTTCATGCGGTATTTGTTATATCAGAATATTTTAAACCTGGTATGTTCTTTCCACTGGAAAGTGAGAATGACCAATTAGAAATTGACCCACAAAGTGAGCACAAATCTATACTTCGTCAACTTAAGAAAAAAATTGTATCATTAATTTCTGATGCACTTAAGTCTTTCCTATTTTTACAAGCTGACCAACACTTACTAAATATGGAGAAACGAGGATCTCTTCCAACATTTAATAACGATGAATATGGTCAGTTGCGAAAAAAGGACTTTCAGACAGTTACACGAGAGCTATATTGTGTAGAACCACGAATTTTTCATAAACTTAATAATACGCAAGAAAAGTCATTATTAGGTTTTTTAAACCTACTGCTTTCTTCCGAGGAAAGAGAAAATGTATTACAAATAATTGATCAAGTGGTCAATCTCACTCAAGAACAAAGAAAGAACTTTGCAGTAGTGTTACAGCGCTCAAAACTTCAATATATCATTGAAGCCATAAGTATTATTGAAAAACGTATTTCTATTGTTGAAGAATTAAAACGTATTGTCTTTGATATGACTTCATTTGGAAATGAAAGGGATCATATTCAAAAGATAATTGAACAGCATTTTTGGCTATTTGGGGAACAATATCACTTGTTAACTGCCGACAAAAATTTAAAAACATCATTGCTTGAATTTGAGAAAGTTACAGAAGTACCTACTTCCTATGATACAGTAGCATTAACTGCTCGTGAAGCATTACAACGATTTGATATCTTCTTGTACACTCAGAGAGTACAAGAAGATTCCAGTAGTGAAATGTTGATTGTTGAACTAAAAGCGCCATACGTTAATTTGTCACTTGATGTTTATAATCAAGTTGTTCGATATACAAATACAATACGAAAAGAGCCACGATTTAACGGAGGGAATAGGACTTGGCGTTTTTTTGCTGTATGTTCAACTGTTGAAGAAGAAGTAAAAACAAAGTATGTAAATTTTGAGCAATATGGAAAAAGGGGTCTTGTTGATATTATTGGTAATTTTGAAATTTACGCTCTATCTTGGGATGATATTTTTCAAGCTTTTGAATCTCGTCATTGCTTTTTACTTGATAAACTTAAGATAGATTATTCCCAAATATCTTCCTTACCCCAAAGCAATGATAATATTCCAATATCTCGTGAAACTGTTAGAGAGCTAACTAATAAGTTAGTTTCTACCAACGCGTATTAGTTAAAAATATAAACTTTAAATCCGTTGCTAACCATAAAATGAGTGAAAGTGGAATGACCGACCCGACAAGTTATACAAAATAAAAATGCTACTAAATGTGCAGGCTTTAAAGTAATCTATTTTGTAATTCAATAGCAAAATTACACCTTAGAATTTCACAAGTCCGTACAAATTAGTGATAAATGTACGTCTATTAGGTAGTGCTATAAATGGGAGTAAATGGTATAGCTCATTGATATGTCTTTTATCGATTTTTGTTGTTTCATAGTTTGTTTATTAAAAGTGAGGTGATAAACGTGTTGGAAAGAGAATTTTTAAACGTTTTTATTCAAAAACTAATAGAAGCTGGTTTTCCGCAAAGTTCTATTGCAGTTGAATATAAGTTACATAATAACCCATCGAGTGTAATTATAGATATTGGCATCGTAGATTTAATAACAAATGAACTATTGTTAATTTTTGAAATCAAGGTATTACACGAAAAAAGATCTTGTGATCAATTGAAACGTATGGCACAAATGCAGCTTTTAAATTATATTAACCAAATTGGCAATCCACGAATTCCAGTTTATCTTGTTGTGGCTAAAAGTTCTACCGATTTTGAAATCTTTCCATTTCAGTTAGATGAAGATGGAAAGCGAGTTTTTTTGCCTGCGGTTTCAATAAAAGATTTAATGTCGTACTCAATTTTAAGCAATGGAAGCATGTCTGCAGCTATTGAAATCAAAGCGAAAGAGATTAAACAGACTACGGACTGGTTTAAAATTATTTGCTGGTTATGCGCAATATTAGCTGTGGCTTTAGCAGTTTTGGATAATTTAAAAATTATTACTATTAATAGTACTCAATTAGCTTTGATAGGCGTTGCAATAGCTTTGCTAATTATGCCATTTTCAAAAAAACTAAAAATATTGGGAGTAGAATTTGAACGCTTAACAGCTGAAAAGAAAGATTCAAAATCCAAATAATTGTTTGCAGATAAAGAAGTTATTTAAATAAATATGTACTACCTAATTTGAAAAGTATATAATTGCACTTCTGTCAAATTGCTTATAATTTTATTAACCACTATTGGTAAAATTTATTGATATACATGATATTTGGGATGTTTTTTATTGAAAAAAAAGCAGGTTTATATTAATTGAATATAAAGTAATAAATTAAATACACTTTATTGGTTCATTTTTATGAATTATTAAACCAACTCATACATAAAAAAATCATTTGAAATATACATGAAAAATACAAAATATGTTTAGCAAATATATTTTGTAAAATGTCGGTATTTCAGCGATATAGTAAAAATTATAAAACATAAATAATTAAATTTGCCCTGGGCAAAACTGGGGGCAAATCATTCAAAAAAATAGGGCAAAACAGCATTAACAGATAAGGACAAGTTCAACATAAATCATTGAAATTGCAATATTATATTAATGCCGTGCCCTGTACAAATATTTTATGATGATGTATTTTTACATTATTTAGAACGCTGAAATATGAATATAATTTGATTTGTTGATTTTATTTAGGGCAAATCATAGCATTTAAAGTTCTTTCTAACTTTAGTTGATTTTCTTTAATTCTAAACGTAACAGCTTTACTTAGTACTTTTATCTACTGTTGCGGTACTTTCAGAAATAAGCCCTGCTGCTATAATAGAATTTACACTGGCTGATATATCAATTATTTTATTAATCAACCTTTTTGATGTGATAAAAAGCAAATGAAAAAATTTAATTTTTTAAAATGTGAAAATTAATTTAGTGTTTTTAGCAAATTTAACAGAAACTCAATTGGTAAAATTATATATTTAAATTTTTTGTTAAAATGTATTTGGAATAGGTTGAAATAAATTCGCTCTTTGGAACTGGTAAAGAACCAATTTTCACTTGATAAATACAGTTAAGGTACAGATGACAGATGATGTTGTCATACTATGGTTTGAACCTTTGGGTTGCCTTATTACAACTTCCTGCATTTAATGAATTATATAGATGGAAGCGCCCTTTAAATGAAGTAGATACGTTTAAAGATGCAATTAACATGCCTCAAAAATGGCAACTGTTAATCTTCCTAGGGTAGCAGGCCATTCTTAATATGCAAGAAGGCAATATACGTTAACTTCTATCTGTTCTTGAGTTTATTCGCTGTCGGTAAAGATACTATTGATAACTATTAAAGTATCTCATTTAAGACTTTAAGTGCTTTAATCCCAAGCATTGTAATAGTGGTACCTCCTCTACCGTTAGATAATATTACCAAATTATATACTTGTAATGTAGTAAGCATTTTTCTAATTTGAGCTTCATTTAAAAATAAATCGCTTTCTTTAGATAAATCTAAAATACTTCTTCGTCCAATTCGAACCTTTTTTTTATAACTTGAATATAAGCATTCTAAAATAAATTTATAATTTGCACGCTCTAATTTTATTGTGTCTAAAAAAGTTGAGAAAGTATTATCAATTTCAATATTACTAATAGGCGTTAATGTTTCTTTTTTTAAAATATTGTTTAAATCATTTGGTTCAATAATATCTTTATCTAATGAATTTAAGTATTCAACACAGTTTTTAAGTTCTCTAATATTTCCACCCCAAGGATAATTATTTACTATTTCATTCGCATCAGAAGATAGTTTGAATTTAGCTTTAATATAATTTTTTTGATTTTCAAACAACAAGGAGATATCCGAAGGTCTCTTTCTTAAAGGTGGAAGCGTTATTGGCAACACGTTTAATCTGTAATACAAATCATTTCTAAAATTTTCTTTCTCAACTAAATTCCATAAATCCTTGTTTGTTGCTGAAATTATTCTAATATCAATAGGAATTACATTGCCACCGCCGACTCTTAGAACTTCTCGTTCTTCAATTACTCGTAATAATTTCTTTTGCAAGTTGCTATTTATTTCTCCTATTTCATCTAAAAAAATAGTTCCTTTATGTGCTAATTCAAAATAGCCTAGTTTTCCACCTTTTATAGCTCCTGTAAAGGCACCTTCTTCATATCCAAATAATTCACTTTCTAAAAGGCTATCTGATATAGCAGCGCAATTCACTGCAATAAAAGGATAGTGTTTTCTTTTGCTTGCATTATGTATAGCTTGAGCAAACATTTCTTTTCCTGTACCACTTTCACCGTAAATCATTATTGATAAGTCTGAATTAGCTTGTTTATTAGCTAAATTCTTTATTTGTATAAATGACTCATCGCAGCTTAAAATATCATCAAAATTATATTTTGCGCTATAATTTTTACCAACAAGCTTGGAACGTAGAATGTACTGAGATTGTTCTTTTTTGTTAAAATCATTAATAATAATTACAGCACTGGTTATTTCGTTGTAAGTATTAACTGGCACTATTTTTATCGAAAGATCTTTGGATTTATGTTTAATAATAGTGGGTTCGATTTCTTTCAAAGTTTTAAATACATTTTCAAATTTAATTTGAGGAATAATATCATTTATTTTGGAATCAAGTAAACTATGTTCCCCGCCAATTAAAGTAAGTGCTTTTTCGTTAAAAATATCAATATAACCTTTATTATCAATAATTATTATTCCGTCATCTACAACATTTAATAGACTTAAAATTTGATTTTTTAATAAACTAGTTCTATTAAGCTGAGATGTAAGGCTATTGTTTACGATTTTTATTGTTTTTAAATATTCTATGAAATAGTCTTTGTTTAACAGATGTTCCAAATTTAAAGATATTGCTATTTCTGAAAGAGTATTTGCATCTATGATTCTATGACCAATATTTATTATCGTGCTAACGAAATCAGGTATTATATCTAGTTCGCCAGGTGTAATGGCAATGTCTAACTTAGAGATATTTTCTATTCCGGGATAATAGGGCATGTATGTTAAATGATCTAATCCCAAATCATGAAAAAGAACAATTGTTTCAATTGTTGTAACAAAATCAGTGTTAAGCACTAAAACAGTAGTACCAGATGGTATTTGTTTAATCTGTTCAAACTGAGAATTGTTAATTGTATTTTTGAATACTATAACTTTTGAGTTTTTTGGTATGTTTTTTATAGATTTGAGATATAAAGAAGGTATTGAAGTTAAGAACAAATCAGCTTTGATAGTTTCATTAATATTATCGCTATCATAAGAATATGAAATAATTTCAATATTATCCTTAAACAAATTTTTTAAATTTATAGAATGAAATTTTGCGTAATCGGAATGCTCAGTTATAATAGCCACTTTTTTCATGATGGTAGACTCCTCACTAAAACTTAAACTGGGTTAATTATATCATATAATCAACCCGGTTGGAATACATTTTTTAAAATAGTTGTATGTTTATCTAAATAATGCATTGTATAAAAACATTTTATTTTTAAATGAAAAGTATAATAAAGTAACTTATATTGATAATTTGCGGTTTCTATGCTAAAGGCATATTGTTTTAATATTAAATATTAGTTTGTTCGGCTTATAATTAGTTGAATTTTATTTTTGGCATAATTTTTGCTATATATACTTTTGTCGACAAATAAATAAGAGTAGTTTCTGAAACTAAATGAATAAACAAGTTAAAAATGATGTAAAGAAATAAAAATACAATATTTAGTAAATAGTATTAAATATAATTCCTTGATTATTTCAGTATAATTTAGGAATTCCGTCTTGATATTCTTGATACTTGTGGAGTGAAGAAATTTAAGCTTATTAAGAGAATCAAGAAGAAAAGATTGTTAATATTGAAATTTAAAGATTCATTCTTTTACTAATGCGAAGTTTTAGTTAATAAAGAATACAAAGTATGTTAAAGTTAGAATTTCAATATTAAATAGTAATAAAATATTTAAATGCTTATGGACAAAGGGAGATTAATAAGATGTTAGAAAGACATAGAGGTACACAAATTGTAAAACAAGGCTCTGAAATTAGGGGAAAACTGAATAAACCTGAAATAGCCCCAATTTACCTTACAACTGCATTTCATGGAGAAGACTTAGATGATTTAGAGAAATATTATTCTGAAAAAGGATATACTTACAACCGAATAAGGAATCCGAATCGCAATTCTCTTGCAGAATTAGTAACGTATTTAGAAAATGGTGAAGATTCAATCATTTGTAGTTCAGGTATGGCTGCAATATCTACAATGCTACTTTCATTATTAGAAAAAGGTGATCATGTAATAGCAAATAAGAATTTATATGGTGAAAGTTTAGATTTTTTAAAAGTATTATCAAAATATGGCATTGAATCAACTAATGTTGATTTTAATAATACGGAAGAAATAAAAAGTGCCATAAGACATAATACAAAGATTCTTTACACAGAAACTATTTCAAATCCACTTATGACAGTTGTTGATATTGAAGCTGTTTCAAAAATTGCTCATAGTAATAATGCTAAATTAATAGTGGACAATACTTTTGCCACATCACTAATTTACATACCTTTGGATCACGGAGCTGATGTTTCAATAAATAGTCTTACAAAATTTGCAAATGGCCATAGCGATGTTGTAGGTGGGTCTGCGACAGCTTCTCGAGTAACAATAGAGAAATCAAGAAGTCTACAAGCTTTACTAGGGTGTACAATGGACCCGTTTACTTCGTTTTTATGTCAGCGCGGGATACGTACTATGGATCTTCGTGTTAAAAAACAAATGGAAAATGCAGACAAATTAGCAAAATTTTTAGATTCTAATCCTCATGTATTGAAAGTTAACTATCCAAGTTTAGAAAGCCATCCTCAACATGAATTAGCAAAAAGGATTTTTAGGAATGGATATGGTGCTATGCTTAGTTTTGAAATGCCAGATGATAGGAATAAAATCAATAGATTTATGCAAGAACTAAATATTGTTGAATATGCAATGACTTTAGGCGGGTATTGCACAACTTTATCATATCCTGTTATGTCTTCTCATTTTCAATTTTCTAAAGAGGAAAGACTAGAAATGGGAATAACTAATGGTTTGATGCGAGTATCAGTAGGTATTGAAGATATAGAAGATTTGATTTGTGATTTTACACAAGCATTAAGAGTATTTGAATAGTATAATATAAAAATACTGCAATGAAAACGTCTGAAAAAGTACAGTATTTTATACAATGTATAAATGTGATAAAAGCATAATGGTGGAATTTAAACATTTTATTATTAAAATTTATTTCAATCACTAACTTTATTAATTTAAAGATGAATTAATAAAATTCAATATAAATAATTTGAAAATATAAAGGAGAAAGTTTTATGAAAGATTATAGAAAAATGACTATGGCGTTAGCGCTTATCCCTATATTTACATTAATATTTTGTTTATTAATATCTTTGAGGTTTTTGGAAACTGGGCCACATATTCCAATTGTTTTTTCTACAGCTATAGCAGTTATTGTTTCAATGAAAGCGGGTTATAAATGGGAAGAAATCGAAAAATATATAATAGAGACTATGGGTTCTTCACTACAAGCTTTAGCAATTTTACTCATTGTAGGTGTAGTCATAGGCACATGGGTAATTTCAGGAGTAGTACCAGCAATGATCTATTATGGGTTACTTATCATATCGCCTAAGGTGTTTTTGCTTGTAGCTTGCATTTTGTCAGGAATTGTAGCCCTTGCAACTGGAAGTTCATGGAGCACAGTTGGAACAATTGGTGTTGCATTAATAGGAATAGGTCAAACTATGGGTATTCCGCTTCCTATGGTAGCTGGAGCAATAATATCGGGATCTTACTTCGGAGATAAGATGTCTCCATTATCGGATACAACCAATATGGCGCCTGCCGTAGCAGGATCTGAAATTTTTGAACATATTAAACATATGGTCTATACTGTAACACCAAGCTTGCTAATATCTTTAGTGTTATATGGAATATTAGGGATAAAATATGGTGGTAACGCAATAGATCAAACTAATATTAATATGATTTTAAATGGACTATCTTCTAATTTTGTTATTAATCCAGTGCTTCTAATACCACCGGTTTTGGTAATTATAATGGTAATAAAAAAGGTACCAGCTTTGCCTGGATTATTTATAGGGGCATTAATTGCATCAATATTTGCATTAGTAATACAACATGCTGCTTTAGCAGATTTAGTGAATGCAGCATATTCAGGATATACTTCTGAGACAGGTATAGCTATTATTGATAGTTTACTAAGCCGTGGTGGAATGTCAAGTATGGGATATACAATAACATTAGTTTTTGTAGCTATGGCTTTTGGAGGGGTTTTAGAAAAAACTGGAATGTTGTATAGTATAGTTGAAAAAGTTCTTGCCAAAGCTAATAGCACGGGATCTTTAATTTTAGCAACAACGCTAACATGTATTGCTGTTAATATTCTAACTGCAAGCCAGTATTTATCGATAGTCTTAACTGGTAGTATGTTTAAAGAACGTTTTAAGGAGAAAGGTTTGCATGCGAAAAACCTTTCCAGAATTTTGGAAGATGCGGGTACTATGACTTCACCTATAATACCTTGGAATAATTGTGGTGCATTTATGGCATCAACATTAGGAGTTGCAACTTTAGCTTATCTACCTTATGCGTTCTTATGTTATTTAAACCCTATAATAACAATAATATATGGATACACAGGATTTACTATAGAAAAATTGAGTAAGACTAAAGAATATAAGACTGAAGTATAAACAGAGATAATGGCATAATTAATAAAAAATTATACAAATATATAAAACTAAATAAAAACAAAATAAATACGGTGCAGAAAACATTGTAGTATTACTTTGTGTTATAGAATGTGAAGCCGCAGATCTTTCTTAAATTATCCAAAGGTTTATACGTTAAAAGATGTTAAAAGATGTTTTGTAAAAAGAAAGTCCTTTATAAAATGTATTTAACATTTTTGTTAAGGACTTTCTACTTGTTAAACCATTTTAATTGTGATAGTTTGTTCAATTATCAAATTATGAAATAAAATTAATAAATGTACATATGTAGAAATTGTTTTAGCAATAATATAAAAAATTATTTTATAATGAAATATAAGGAGAAAAAAATGGAAAAAAAGATGCAAACAATGGATGGAAATACAGCAGCAGCATATGTGTCATATGCATTTACGGATGTTGCAGCTATATATCCAATTACTCCATCAACTGATATGGCAGAACATATTGATGAATGGTCTGCAAATGGTAAAAAGAATATATTCGGTCAAAAGGTTTTAGTTAGCGAACTGCAATCAGAAGCAGGGGCATCAGGAGCAGTTCATGGCTCTTTAGCAGCAGGGGCCTTAACTACTACATATACAGCTAGCCAAGGATTACTTCTTATGGTTCCAAATATGTACAAAATAGCAGGTGAACTTTTACCAGGAGTATTTCACGTTGCAGCAAGAGCATTATCAAGTCATGCTTTAAGTATATTTGGTGATCATCAAGATGTTATGGCTGCAAGACAAACAGGATTTGCTATGCTTTCTTCATCTAGTGTACAAGAAGCAATGGATTTAGGAGGAGTTGCTCATCTATCAGCAATAAAAGGAAGTGTTCCATTTTTACATTTCTTTGATGGATTCAGAACATCACATGAACTTCAAAAAATAGAAGTACTTGACTATGATGACCTTGAAAATCTTGTTGATACTGATGCAATAAATGCATTTAGAAACAGATCATTAAGTCCGGAAAGACCTGTTACAAAAGGAACAGCACAAAATCCAGATATATATTTCCAATCAGCAGAAGCTTCAAATAAATATTATGAAGATATAGTTGATATTACAGAAGAATACATGAATAAGATGAGCAATTTAACTGGAAGAGATTATAAACCATTTAATTACTATGGAGCACCAGATGCCGAAAGAGTTATCGTTGCAATGGGATCAGTTTGTGAAACAATAGAAGAAACAATAGACTACTTAATTGAAAAAGGTGAAAAAGTAGGACTTTTAAAAGTAAGACTGTACAGACCATTTTCTAAGAGACATTTTCTAAGTCAAATGCCAAAGACAGTAAAAAGTATTGCGGTATTAGATAGAACTAAAGAAAAAGGAGCAATGGCAGAACCATTACACTTAGATGTAAGTTTTGTATATCAAGATGAAAAAGAAAAACCAGTTATAGTTGGTGGAAGATACGGATTAGCATCAAAAGACACAACACCAAGTCAAATTTTATCAGTATACAAAAACTTAAACTTAAGTAATCCTAAAAACAGATTTACAATAGGAATAGAAGACGATGTAACACATACATCACTAGACAGCAAAGCAATAATAAAAACAGAACCAAAAGGAACTATTAAATGTAAGTTCTGGGGATTTGGTTCAGATGGAACAGTTGGAGCTAATAAGAGTGCAATAAAAATAATTGGAGACAATACTGTTAAATATGTACAAGCATACTTTTCATACGACAGTAAAAAATCTGGCGGAGTAACTGTATCACACTTGAGATTCGGTGATAAACCAATAAAGTCAATATATTTAATAACAGATGCAGATTTTATATCATGTTCAAAACAATCATATGTATATAATTATGATTTGTTGAAGGGTCTTAAGGAAAATGGGGTATTTCTTTTAAACACAGTTTGGGATGAAGATGAATTAGATAAAAACCTTCCAGCTAAAATAAAGAGATATCTTTATGAAAACAACATAAAATTCTATACAATAAATGCAACTAAAATTGCTGGTGAAATAGGTTTAGGTGGCAGAATAAATATGATAATGCAATCAGCTTTCTTTAAGTTATCAGAAGTTATTACTATGGGAGATGCTGTAAAGCACTTGCGAGAATCAATTGTAAAAGATTACGGTGCTAAAGGTGAAAAAATTGTAAAAATGAATTATGATGCTGTTGAAAAAGGTATTACAGAAATAAAAGAAATAGTCATAAAGGAATCATGGAAATATGCTGTTAATGAAACACAAGCAGAAGAAAGACATAAAACAGAATTTGTAAAAAATATACTAGAACCTATGAACAGGTTAGAAGGAGATTCATTGCCTGTAAGTGCGTTTATGGGAGAACAGAAAGTAAGAGGCGAAATACCTTCTGGAACGTCAGAATATGAAAAAAGAGGAATAGCTGTAGATGTACCAACATGGAAAATAGAAAATTGCATACAATGCAATCAATGTTCTTTAGTTTGTCCGCATGCAGCAATAAGACCATTTTTACTTGATGAAGAGGAAGAGAAAAATAAACCGGAAGATTTTATAACAAAGAAAGCAACAGGTAAAGGATTAGAGAAATACAAATATAGAATGCAAGTATCCGTATTAGATTGTACAGGATGTGGAAACTGCGCAGATATATGCCCTGCAAAAGAAAAAGCATTAGTAATGGTACCATTTGAAGAAGAGAAAGAAACACAATCAGAGAATTGGTACTATGCTGTTGATAAAATAAAACATAAAGATATTGAATTAAATAAATATACAGTTAAAGGAAGTCAATTTAATCAGCCACTTCTACAATTCTCAGGAGCATGTGCAGGATGTGGTGAAACAGCATATTCGAAACTTGTAACACAGTTATATGGAGATAGAATGCTAATTGCAAATGCATCAGGATGTTCAAGTATATGGGGAGGATCATCACCAAGTTCATCATTCTGCAAAAACCATGAAGGCAAAGGACCTGCATGGGCAAACTCACTATTTGAAGACAATGCAGAATTTGGATATGGAATGGCAATAGCAACAAAAAAAATAAGAGAAAAAATTCAGTTTTTAATGGAAGAATATATTGCATTATCAAAAAAATCAGAAAGATCAAAAGACTTTAAACAATGGATTGAAACAGTAAAGAATCCAGAAGAAAACAAAAATATATCTAATAAAATAATAGATTGCTTTAGAGTAAAAGAAGAAGATGAAAAATTAAATAAAATAGTAAAAGAAATTGAAAACAAAAAAGATTATTTTATCAAAAAATCTATATGGATTACTGGCGGTGACGGATGGGCATATGATATTGGATATGGAGGACTTGATCACGTAATAGCATCAGGAGAAGATGTAAATATAATGGTGTTTGATACAGAAGTATATTCAAATACAGGAGGGCAATCATCAAAATCAACACCTACATCAGCAGTTGCTAAATTTGCATCAGCAGGAAAACAAGTAAGAAAGAAAGATTTAGGTATGATAGCTGCTACATACGGATATGTATATGTTGCACAAATAGCAATTGGAGCAGATATGAATCAAGCATTGAAAGCATTAAAAGAAGCTGAAAGCTATGATGGTCCAAGCTTAATAATATGCTACGCACCATGCATAAATCATGGATTAAAAAGTGGAATGGGTAAAAGTGTAGCTCAAGAGAAAAATGCAGTTGATACTGGTTATTGGCATTTATATAGATATGATCCAAGACTTGAAGATGAAGGAAAGAATCCTTTCCAATTAGATTCAAAGGAACCTAATGGAAAATTTATGGACTTTTTAAACTCTGAAGTAAGATATACTTCATTGAGAAAGACATTTCCAGATATAGCTGATGAATTGTATGCTAAAGCTGAACAAAATTCAAAACAGAAATATGAAAAATACAAAAAAATGGATGGGATTAATTAGCTCATGTAGGGGTTAAAAGTAGTAAATATAAGTTAGATAAATTATATAAAAAATGAAAAGATCTTATAAAAAAGATATGTATTTACTTAAATTGAGACACTCTGGATTAGAGAGTGTCTTTTTTCATTTAACAGGAAAGTCCTTTAAAATAGAACAAAAATAAATAAACACAAAAAGGCCTTTGATTCAAAGTAAGCGATTAAGCGCTTACTTTGAATCCTAACGTATAAGATGTATGACGCCATTAGAATATAGAAATTATCTTATTGGTATGTCAGCATAAAATAACGCCAACCGTTATTTATTAGTTGGCGTTAAAAATTATTTTTATTTTTTTCACTGTACTTGACAGGGGGCACTTCACTTTCTATCTTGTCGGCTTTTTTTAGTAGTTCAACCTGCCCTTCAAGCAATTCATTATATGCTTTAAGCCATCTGCCAGCTGATTGTTCAGCACGTTTATAACCAATCATATTTATATCAAATCCAGCTTCTTCAAAAATANNTTACCTGCTAAATATTCTTCTATAAAGTGTTTTTGAATTCATCTGTATAAGTGATTGATTTTTCAGATACACGTAAAACATTTGTATTTCTATTTAATATACCGGTATCATCTGATGAAAAAATAATTTTGCTCATTTTGTAATCCTCCATCTTACTACCATTTTATTATACAAAAAAATACCCATAATCTAAACACCTTTTTTATAGTGTCTATTCTATGGGTGCCATTTTAATTTACTAATCCTTTTTTGTTATTTATATAGATTTATTTTTCCTGAATCGTTTAGGTATTTAATTAATATTGCTATCATAGGAGCAGATATAAATCCAACAAATCCAAATAGTCTAAGTCCAGCATACATGGCTGTTATAGTAATTATTGGATGTAATCCAATTTGTTTTCCAACTATTCTTGGCTCTATAATATTTCTTGCAACTGTCACAAATACATATAGTCCTAATAATCCAAAGCCCATGGTATAATCTTTTGAGATTAATTCGATTATAGCCCAAGGAATGAGAACACCGCCAGTTCCTAATACAGGCATTATGTCAAGTACAGCAACTATTGCTGCAATTGGTACTCTGTATTCCACTTTCAATAAAGCTAATCCAATAACTATTTCAAAAAAAGTAATTAAACATATTTTTGCATATGCTTTTATCATTTTTAATAATGTACCTGAAACGAAAATTCTTGCTTCAGCAAAAGTCGAATTAAATTTTTCAGGAAGCTGTTTCTTAATAAATGCTGAAATTTCGTAATAGTTTGTACTTATAAACACTGACAATACAATTGTGAATATTATTGATATTAAATATAATGGAAAATTAGATATAATATCAGTTGCAAATGATACTAAAAATACTGATATATTTTTAATAGCTGTGGCTAAATAGTCTATCATATTTTGTATTATGTCTGAAATTGTAGCTGAAAGTTCTGGCGAAAGATCACTGGTTCTTTCAACAAGCCAATCATTAATTCCAAACAAAATAGGCTCAACATTTTCAAAATAAAATTTAGGTAAAGCATATATAAATTCAAATGTTTGGTTCCATAAAAATGATATTAAAAACCATAATATAAGTCCTACTATTGCATAAAACATAGAAATTACAAATATGGGTACACTTTTTCCTTTAATTCTTGTTATTTTAGTTATATACCTTGCAATAGGTTTTAGAGATGATGCTATTAAAAACCCTACAACAAATGGCATAATCCAATGTATCATATACTTAAAAATGAAGTATAAAACTGCATAAACAGTTACAATATATGCAACATTTATTATAAATTTCTTTTTAGTATCTATGTTCATTAATTGATTCCTCTTTCTTATTAAAAAATAAGTTAATTATCTAATTTTGATTTGACTCATTTGGTTCATTTGATTTTTTTAATTCATTTAATAAAACAAATATGCTTTTATTTAAAACAGGGTGTATTAAATATGGTGCAATTTCACATAATGGCTTTAAAACAAATTCTCTTTCTTGCATACGAGGATGTGGCACTATTAAATTTTCATCATAAATTATTAAGTTATCATATAAAATTATGTCTAAATCAACAGTTCTTGGTCCCCATTTTATATCTCGTTTTCTTAATAAAGTAGCTTCAATATCCAAGAGTGCATTTAATAATTCATCAGGTTCTAAAAATGTATTTATTTCAGCCACTGCATTTACAAAATCATCTTGTTGAATGTATCCCCATGGTTTTGTTTCTATAAATGTTGAACATTTATTTATTTTTGTATGTCCTGATTCCTTTAAAATATCAAGTGCTTGAATTAAATTTTCTTTTTTATTTCCCATATTAGATCCCAATCCAATATAAGCTTTATGATATTTTCTTTCAACCATTATTTCAACAGTATCTAAGTGCATGTGAATAGGAGCCCATGGCTTTTTTAAAAAAACTTTGACACCTTTAATTATAGGGTACTCTATTAAAATAAATTCAGCTATTTTAAGTGCTGCAGTTTCTATAAGATCATAACTTTCCCTTATAAACTCTTTTTGAACTTTTTCGCACAATTCTCCATAATGAACTGTATCTTGTAAAATATTGTTTCGTCCTGCTTTTTTTAAATTCAAACTTAGTTCAAGGGATAAAATAAAAAGCTGTCCTAAATTTTTTTCTTCTTTAAATACTCCGTGATTTGCAAAAATATTTAAATTTTTAATATACATCTTATCCATTTTTGTCTCCGAATTCAAATGGTATTTTACATTTAAATTTTTCAATTTTATTTATTATTTATGAATATATTATAGCTTCAATCATAGTAACTAATCTTTTATTTTTTAATACATCATGAACTCTAACAAAGTCACAAGCACCTTTCATCATTCCAACTGCAGTTGTGGCCATTGTTCCTTCTTCTCTTTCGTTTACAGGTAAATTAAGAACATGTCCTATAGTTGATTTTCTTGAAGTTCCAAGAAGTATTGGATAACCCAACTGCTTTAATTGTTCAAGATTATTCATAACTTGTAAATTTTGCTGAACATTTTTAGCAAAACCAATACCTGGATCTATCATTATGTTTTCATCTTTAACCCCAGCAGCTTTAGCTAATTCAATGGATTCTTGTATATCATTTTTTACATCTTCTATTAAGTTTTTATATTCAGTGTTTTCTCTGTTGTGCATCAAACAGCAGGCAACATTATATTTTGCAACTACTGAAGCCATATCTTTATCAGCTTTTAATCCCCAAACATCATTTATTAAACCAGCCCCTGCTATAATAGCTGCTTCTGCAACTTTTGATTTGTATGTATCAACAGAAACTGGTATATCAAAATGTTCTCTGATCATTTTAATTATAGGTACAACACGATTTATTTCATCTTCATCGCTTATTCTTATATAATTAGGTCTTGTGGATTCGCCTCCAACATCAATTATATCAACGCCATCTTCAATCATTTTTTTAACTTGTTTTTTTGCCATATCCAATGAATTAAATTTTCCACCGTCAGAAAAAGAATCTGGAGTAACATTTAATATGCCCATAATATAAGTTCTTTCACCGATGTTAAATTCTTTATTGTTTATAATCATTTTCATTTATTGTATCCTTTCAAATCTTTAAACGTTTCAAATCTACTCTGATATTATAATTTAGTAATTTATGTTGAAATTCTTTTTTTCAAAATCCCAGTTACATTGCTTTTCAGCAGGGCAAGTGAAACATAATCTTGAAAGTTTATCAGCTTTATAAAGTAATTTAGCAAAGTTTTTGCTTTCTTTTTGCCTATGACCGATTATGCCTTCTTTAATCAACTCTATTTCTTCTAAAGTAAAATCATACTTATCTAAAAGTTTCTCTGATAAATTCCATGAAGATATTTCATGAGGTATTTTTTCTTCATATTGAAGAAATTTTCCAATATCGTGTAACAGTGATGTTACATATATAATTTCTTTAGAATAACCAAGGTTTTCTTCTAAATTAATAATATAAGCTATTCTTGCTACATCTAAAAAATGTTCCAACCCATGCTTACAAAAGATTCTTGTTTCTTCATTTAAATTATTTCTACTTAAATATTTTAGATATTCTTCGTCATGTAATAATGAATTGAATTTTTTCATTAATTATAACTCCTTATTTTATTAAAGTATATACTTCTTGACGAAGCTGAGTGTTATAATTAAATTCACCTCTAAATGTTGTTGTAACTGTTTTAGTTCCAGGCTTTTTAACACCTCTCATATTCATGCAAAGATGTTCTCCTTCTACAACGACCATTACGCCCTTAGCATTTAAATGTTTCTCTATTGCATTTGCTATTTCATCTGTTAATCGTTCTTGAAGCTGTGGTTTTTTACTTAATATTTCTACAGTACGAGCTAATTTAGATAAACCAGCAACTTTTCCATTTGGAATATAAGCTATGTGTGCATAGCCATAAAATGGTAGGAAGTGATGTTCGCACATGGAATAGAAATTAATATGCTTTTCTATAACTAAATCATCTCTTTCTATTGTAAAAGTTTTAGATAATATTTCGTCTGTATCAGAATCAAGCCCACTAAATATTTCCTGATACATTCTTGCAATTCTATCTGGAGTTTCTATTAATCCTTCTCTATTTAAATCTTCACCAATTCCTTCTATAATTAATTTAGCACCTTCAATAACTTTTTCATAATTAAACATAGTATTATCCTTTCGGTTCAATAGTTAATAAAAATATTACAATTTAAAGTATTCCACTAATTTTAACAAACTCAATTACATATGTCAATCAGATTAAAATATGCATTTTTCTAAAAAAATATTTTTAAATAGTATGTCCCAAAATAAAAACAGATATTATAATTTATAAAAATAATTATTTTAAAAAAATAGTGGTAAACTTTTATAAAGTACATATTAATGAGAATAAGGGGAGGTTTCATTTAATTTTAAAAAACCTATTGTAATTTGAAAATATTGATTGTATAATATAAAAGTAGAGTAGAAATCGATTTCCATCAAGGAAACTTTTTTAAAACACAATAGAAATCGATTTCTATATAAATGGAGGTGTTTTTTATACTTAAGGATTTTGAAAACTTAAATGTTTTACATAGAAATAGATTGGATGCAAGGTCTTATTTTATTCCATATGATAATTTTAATGATGCTAAAAGTTTTGAGAGAAGTACTTCAGGTAGTTATAAGTTATTAAACGGGACATGGAAATTTTATTATTCAGAATATCCTGAACTTACTCCACAAAATTTTTATGAGCGTGATTTCGACATAAGTAGCTGGGATGAAATAAAGGTTCCAGGAAACTGGCAAATGCAGGGGTATGGTTATCCTCACTATACTGATTTAATTTATCCATTTCCAATTGATCCTCCTAATGTTCCTTCTAAAAACCCAACAGGTTGCTATAGAAGAGATTTTAAGTTATCTAAGAAATTTATAAATAAAAAAATAATTATTAGATTTGAAGGAGTGGATAGCGGTTTTCACCTTTGGATAAATGGTGAATTTGTTGGATACAGTCAAGGAAGCAGAATGTCTTCTGAATTTGATATTACTGAATTTGTTGATTATGAAAATATTAACTCAATATCTGTAAGAGTATATCAATTTACAGACGGTACATATTTAGAAGATCAGGATCAGTGGTGGCTTTCAGGAATATTTAGGGATGTTTCTTTATTTGCAAGAGAAGATGTACATATAAATGATTTGTTTATAAAAACAGAATTAGATGAAGAATATAAAAATAGTATTTTAAAAGTAGAAACTAAAATTATAAATTCTTCTAATAATAATATAGAGGATTATAAAATTGTGTATGAACTCTTTGATGAAAATAATATAATTGCAAACGAATACTCTGAAGAAATATCTATTAAAGGAAATTATAGTTCTACAATAAATATAGAAATAAAAATTCATAACCCGAATAAGTGGAGTGCTGAATCACCTTATTTATACAATCTTTTTATTAAACTATTGGATAAAAATGATAAAATAAAAGAAGTTATACCTCAAAAAATTGGATTTAGAAAAATAGAATTAAAAAATGGAAATTTCTTAGTAAACGGAAAAGCAATAATGTTAAGAGGAGTAAACCGCCACGAATCACATCCTGATTTGGGAAGATATGTTTATTTTGATCATATGTTAAAAGATGTTATTCTTATGAAGCAACACAATATTAATGCTGTGAGAACTGCTCACTATCCAAATGATCCGAGATTTTATGATCTTTGTGATAAATATGGCTTGTATGTTATTGATGAAGCAGACTTAGAATGTCATGGTTTTGAATTAATAGGCAAATACGATATGATTACAAACGACCCTGATTGGAAAGAAGCATATGTGGACAGAGCTGTGAGATTAGTTGAAAGAGATAAAAATCACCCATCAATAATAATTTGGTCATTGGGCAATGAATCAAGCTTTGGTTGCAATTTTATTTCAATGGCTGATTATGTACACAAAAGGGATAACACAAGACTTGTTCATTATGAAGAAGACAGAGAAGGAAAAATAGTTGACTTAATGAGCACCATGTATTCAAATCATGAAAAAATGATTGAGTTCGGCGAAATGAAAAACATGAATAAACCCCACATTATGTGTGAATTCGGACATGCCATGGGCAACGGTCCTGGAGGAATTAGAGAATATTTTGATATTTTTTATAAATATAGAAGGCTTCAGGGTGGATTTATTTGGGAATGGGCTGACCATGGGCTTAGAAAAACAAATAATGACCAAAGAGAATATTTTGCTTACGGTGGAGATTATGGAGATTTTCCAAACAATTCAAATTTTTGCTGTGATGGTTTAGTAAATCCAGATAGAATTCCTACACCGGGACTTTTAGAATATAAAAAAATAATAGAGCCTGTAAAAATATTTCAGGAAAATATTAAAAAAGGAAAAATTAAAATAAAAAATTTACATGATTTTATAAATCTCGATATTTTTAGTTTAAATTATAAAATTGTTGGAGATGGAGTTGTACTACAAAGTGGTTCAATAAAATTACCTAAAATAATGCCTGATAAAAGCAAAATAATTTCTTTACCAATTGATACTAACAAGAAATATAGTTTATATACTGATTTATGGCTTAACTTAGAAGTTGTAACTGAATATGACAGCCTTTGGGCGGTCAAAGGACATGTTATAACATTTGAACAAATAAAGCTACCATTTTGTGAAAAAACAGAAATAATAGTGTATGGAAATAAATTTGAAAAATTAATTGTCAATGAAGATATTAGTAAAATCAAAGTAAAAGGCTCAAATTTTGAAATAGAATTTAATAAACTAAAAGCTTTAATATCTGAAATCAGATTTGAAAACACTTTAGTTTTAAAAGAAGGTCCTAAGTTTAACTTGTGGAGAGCACCAATTGACAACGACATGTATGTTGTGAATGAGTGGAAGAAAAAAGGAATTAATAATATTTTACAAAGAGTTGATAGTATAAATGTTTTAAGTAAAGAAAATTATGTGATAATTGATACTAAACTTTATATTTCACCTCCAAATGGTGATTGGGCAATAGAGTTAAAAGCAAATTATAAAATTTTAGGAAATGGTGACATAATTTTAAAAACTGAAGGTTATCCAAAAGGAAAACTTCCTGAAACACTGCCAAGAATAGGATATGAAATGAAACTTCCGTCAAAAATGCAAAATGTAAAATGGTATGGAAGAGGACCAGGAGACAGCTATGTTGATCTAAAAACTGCAAATTTAATTGGAGTTTATGAAAACAATGTGGACCATATGTTTACAAGTTATGTTAAACCTCAGGAAAATGGTAATAAAACTAATGTTAAATGGTTCTCATTAAAGGATGAAAGAGGAATGGGATTGTTTTTCTCATCAGAAAAATCTGATTTGAACAATATAAATGATCCATTATATACTGAAGAAAATATAATAAATTTCAGCGCATTCAATTATACAAAAGAAGATATTGAAAATGCAAAGCATACTGTAGATTTAATAAAACGCGATTTTATAAGTCTTTATGTTGATTACAAGCATCATGGTTTAGGAAGCAATAGCTGTGGTCCTGTTCCATTAAAAGAACATAGCTTAATACTTAATGATTTTTCATTTTCATTTAGGTTAAGGCCATTTTCAAGCGAAGAAAGTTCGCCTTTTGTTATATATGCTGAAAATGTAAAAAATTAGGGGGCATTATGGATAAATTTTTTAGAAAAATAAAACCAGATTCTAAAAATGCGCCATATTATTTTTTGATACCTGTAATAGTAATTTTTGCCGTATTTATGTTTTATCCAATCGTAAAATCATTTTTGTTAAGTTTTTACGAGTTTAAAGGTGGAGATTATAATTTTGTAGGTTTTAACAATTATATTAATTTGGCAAAAGACAGCGTATTTAAAAAAGCGCTTTTAAACACATTTGTTTATTTGATTATTCAGGTGCCTGTGATGGTATTTTTATCCCTTGTACTTGCATATCTCTTGGATCAGTCATTTCTAAAATTTAAGGCTGGGTTCAGAGTGTCGGTTTTTTTACCTGCAATTACAAGTTTGGTTGCATATTCTTTAGTGTTTAAGCTTTTGTTAAATAATGAATATGGTTTGGTAAATTATTTGTTAAATTTAATTGGTGTTGAAGGAGTAAACTGGCTCAATGGACCAATAAGCTCTAAAATATCCATCATGGCAGCCATAACATGGAGATGGACGGGCTATAATATGGTAATTATGCTTGCAGGATTACAAAAAATACCACATGAAATATATGAAGCAGCGGACATTGATGGAGCTAGCAGATTGCAAAAATTCATGAAAATAACTCTTCCTCTCATGAAATCGATTATTTTGTTTACTATTATAACATCAACAATAGGAACACTTCAGCTGTTTGATGAACCTTACATTTTAACAAATGGAGGTCCCGATGGTGCAACAATTTCAGTAGCACATTATTTGTACAACACGGGATTCAGGTACATTAAGTTTGGATATGCTGCAGCCATAAGTTATGTTCTTGTTGTTATTATTGCAGTACTTTCATATTTCCAATTCAAAGTAGGGGAGGAAAAAGAATGATCAAAAATATGAAAAAGCCAAGCGCTGGTTCAAAGCTTGTAAAATTGCTAACTTATGCAATTTTGATTATCGCTGTTCTTGTTTCCTTGTTTCCTTTTTATTTAATGTTTGTTTCTTCTACACTGACAACTGGGGAAATTTTAAGTATTCCTCCAAAACTGAGTTTTGGAAGTAATTTAAGTCAAAACTTTTTAAATCTTCAAGATAAGATGGATGTAGCCAAAGTAATGTTTAATTCATTGTTTGTATCAATTGTTTACACAACTTTGACTATAATATTAAATTCAATGGCAGGATATGCCCTTGCAAAATTTAGCTTTAAGGGAAGAAATCTTATTTTTGCATTGATAATGGGAACAATGATGATTCCTGCACAGGTTTTGTATATACCTCAGTTTACAATGATGACAGCTATAGGTTGGGCAGATTCTTATAAGGCAGTTATTATTCCTTCATTGGCAAATGCTTTTGGCATATTTTTAATGAGGCAGAATATGATGGATTTTCCTACTTCGCTTATTGAATCTGCACGAATAGACGGATACAACGAATTCTCAATATTTTTTAAAATTGTTTTACCAAATATGAAACCAGCTCTTGGGGCTTTAGGCATATATAATTTTATGTCACAATGGGGAAGTTTTATGTGGCCATTAATAATTTTAAGTACAGAAGACAAATATACATTCCCTGTGGCATTGGCATCCTTGGATGGTTTGATGTATAAGGATTACGGAATGATGATGCTTGGAGCAACTATATCTACAATTCCAATCCTGATAATTTTTCTTTTATTCCAGAAACAGTTTATCTCTGGATTAATGGGGGGAGCAGTTAAAGAATAAAGATTTAAGTAAAAAGAACAAGGCAAGAAACTAAAAAACAAAAACAAAATCAAAGGAGAGTATCATGAAAAAAATTGTATCTTTAGCTTTAGTTTTAGCAATGTTGTTTTCTATGTCAGGTTGTAGCAAAAAAGAAGAGCCTGCTCAAGCACCAGCAGACCCTAATGCTCAATCAGCGGAATTGTCTGGCAAAGTAACAGTATGGAGCTGGGACGTTGCTGCAAAATCATTAGAAGAAGCAGCAGTAGATTTTAATAAAATTCACCCAAATGTAGAAATAGTTGTTGAAGATTTAGGAACTGATCAAGTATATGATAAACTTACAACAAGGCTTGCAAGCAAAACAGGACTTCCTGATGTTGTAACTATGGAAGGTGAAAGGGTTCAAACATTTGCTTCTAAATTTCCTGAAGGTTTTGCAGATGTATCAGAATATGTTAACGAAGATGATTTTCTTCCTGTAAAAATTTCCGAAGTTACATCAAACGGAAAAATAGTAGGATTTCCTTGGGACGGAGCACCTACAGGATTATTCTACAGAGCAGACTTGTTTGAACAAGCAGGAATTAAAGCAGAAGATATTAAAACTTGGGATGATTTAATAGTAGCAGGAAAGAAAATGGAAGCTATAGGTGTAAAAATGATGCCTCTTGCTGCTTCAACAAACCCAACATTCTTTGGAATGCTTTATGAACAAACAGGAAGTTATTTCTTTGACATAGACGGAAATTCAGCTTTAAATACTGAAAACGGCTTAAAAGCAGCAAACACACTTAAAAAATTATATGACTCAGGAATAACTTATGATAGTATGGACTGGGACGGTTTAGTAACTGCTACAAAAGAAGGAAAAATAGCGACAGTACCTTCAGCTGTATGGTGGGCAGGAACTTTAGTAGATGAAGTTACAGAAAGCGCAGGACAATGGAAAGTAATGGCACTTCCTGTAATTGAAGAAGGATTGGATTTTGTAGCTGTAAATGGAGGATCAAACGTATTAATTCCTAATGATGCACCTAACAAAGCTGCAGCAATTGAATTTGTTAAATTCGCCATGACAGATGTAAAAACTCAAATAAACGCATTTGATAAATACGGTTTATATCCTTCATATAAACCAGCATATGCTGATCCAGTATTTGATGAAGAGTTAGAATATTTTGGAGGACAAAAAGTTTGGAGATTCTTTGCAGATGAAAGCGGAAGTATTCCAAAAATAAACTATACTGAAAATTTTGACCAGGCAATTGACCAGATTAAAGATGCTCAGGCAAGAATAACTTTAAAAGGTGCAGATGTTAAAACAACATTAGATGAATTACAAAATACTTTTGTAAGTACATTTGGAAAATAGAAAAATTTAAGAGGTGGAGTATGGCTGTTACTATACACGATATTGCAAAAATATCAGGATTTTCAGCAACTACGATTTCAAGAGTATTAAATAACAACTATCCAGTAAAAAAAGAAACAAGAGAAGTAATCGAAAAAATTATAGAAGAATTAGGATACAAACCTAATGAAATTGCAAGGAGCTTAATACGTAAAACTACTTCAAACATTGGTATTGTTGTTCCAGGTATTACTAACCTTTTCTTCCCGACAATAGTTGAGGAAATAAATAAGGTGTTAGTCAATGAAGGATTTATAATTTCGTTGTTTACCACTGACTCAAACCCTAAAAATGAAGAAAATGTTATAAACAATATAATTTCTCGAAATATGGATGGCATTGTTCTCTTAGACCCAAGCGTTGAAAATTTAGATAACGGTTTTTTAGAAAAAGTAAGCAGACATACTCCAACTATTATTATAAATGGTATGACAGACAGGAATGATTTAAATTTTATTTCTTATAATGAGGAAACAGGAACAAAAGAAGCATTTAATTATTTATTAAGTTTAGGACATAAAGAAATCCTTTTTATAAGAGGTGATAAAAGTTTGTCCTATGATTTAAAGGAACGAGTGTACAGGGATTTTATAAAAGAAAAAAACCTACAATATACAAAAGTTATTTCTGTGGGTAAAGGAAACACATCAGATGTTGTTATTGAAACCCAAAAAATAATGAGCAATTTTCTTAAAAATGGAAACGAAGCAACGGCCATATTTGCATGCAATGATTTTATGGCAGTAGGTGCACTTAATGCATGCGATAATTTGCATATTAAAGTACCTGATGAAATATCAATAATTGGGTTTGACAATACAATAATATCAAGCATAAGTAACCCGATGATTACAACTGTTGATTTAAACATGAAATATATTGGAGAAAAAGCTGCAAAGCAAATAATGCATATGGTTAAGTATAAGCAGCTTGTGGTAGAAAAAATTTGCTTTGAAACAAAGTTAATTTATAGAAAAAGCTGTAGTATTAAAAAAATGGTGGAATGTTATGAGAATATATGAGGACAAACATTTAAATGCAAACTGCATTGTTATGGAAAATAATAATTTAGTATTAAAAGTCATTCCTAATTTAGGGTTTAAAATGGCTTCGATAAAATATAAAAACAAGGAATTTCTTTTTCAGCCTTCACTTTTAAAATATGAAATTCCGAAATTTATGGATAATTTCAGCAAATATGACACATCGGGACTTGATGAAATGATTCCAACTATAGACAGTTGTATTTATGAAGATAAATTTCTTCCAGACCATGGAGATGTGTGGAGTTTGCCGTGGGATATTAATGTTCAAGATGAATTTATAATGGGAAAAGTAAATTTAAAAAGCTTACCTCTTAGTTTTGAAAAAAGAATCAGTTTTGAAAATGAAAATACAATAAGAATGGACTATAAAGTAAAAAATAATTCTAATGAAGAACAAAGTTATTTATGGGCTCTTCACGGACTAAATAATTTTAATGATGATACAGAAATAATACTTCCAAAGCATATAAACAAAGTTTTAGATGTAATAAAAAATGAAATTGTGGAAGATGAAATAGAGAATCTTCAAAAGCTCAAATTGCTCAAATTATACGAAGACAAAAAAAGCTATAAATTTTACATATTAAATGAAATAGAAAATGGAGAGTGCGGACTTTTATACAAAGACTGCAATCTTAAATATACAATTAGATTTGATAAAAATATAAATCCTTATCTTGGATTATGGATAACAAAAGGAGGATTTAAAGGTGAATATAACTGTGCATTGGAACCATCAAATGGTTTTTATGACAGTTTAATTCGTGCAAAATCTAATAATAAATATGTAAAAATAATGCCTTTAGAAGAAAAAATGTGGACAATTTATATAGAGATAAGTACGTATGGGGATAAATAATGGACATAAATAAATTGAAAAATAAGTTTTATGATTTATATGGAGATGGAGAAACATCAGTATTTTTTTCTCCAAGCAGGATTAATATAATAGGTGAACATATTGATTACAATGGTGGAATGGTAATGCCCTGTGCAATACTTTTAGGTACATACGGTGTTGTGAGAAAAAGAAACGATAATATTATTAATCTTTCTTCTGAAAATTTTGAACTTAAAGTTAAAACATCAATAGATTATTTAAAATATGAAAAAGAACATGGCTGGGCAAATTATGCTAAGGGTGTTATATTTCAGATTTTAAAAGCAGGATACAAAGCCGGAGGCATGGACATTTTAATAAACGGCAACATACCCAATGGAGCAGGTCTTTCATCTTCAGCATCTTTAGAAATGCTCATAGGTGAAATGTTAAATGTTATGTTCAACGACGGAAAAATACATAGAATTGAACTTGTAAAGCTTTGCCAAAAGGCTGAAAATGAATTTGTAGGTGTAATGTGCGGTATTATGGACCAGTTTACCATAGGTATGGGCAAAAAAAATAAAAGTATGCTATTAAACTGTGAAACTTTACAGTTTGAATATATAGATTTTAATTTAAACGACTATATAATAGTAATAATGAATACAAACAAAAGAAGAGAATTAAACGAATCAAAATATAATGAAAGAAGAAGCGAATGTGAAGAAGCTTTAAAAATTATTAAAGAAAATATAAATATAGAAAATCTTTGTAATTTAAGCTTAGAAGAATTTGAAAAATATAGCTTGTTTATTAAAAGCGAATTAATAAAAAAAAGGGCAAAACATGTTGTATATGAAAATTTCAGAGTGAAAAAAGCAAGCATAGCTTTAAAAAATGGAGAAATAGAAAAGCTTGGAACATTGCTTAAAGAGTCACATAAGTCTTTAAAATATTTATACGAAGTAACTGGTGTGGAGCTTGATACAATTGTTGAAACAGCAAACAGCATGGAAGAATGTGCTGGAGCTCGTATGACAGGAGCAGGATTTGGAGGATGCGCAATAGCTATAGTAAAGGAAAATAAAGTTAACGAATTTATAAAAAATGTTTCGTCCGTATATTCGAAAGAAATCGGATATGATGCAGATTTTTATGTTACAGGAATCGGCGATGGAACTAAAATTATTTAATTATTAAAAAGGGGTTTAAAAATGGCAAAAGTAACTTTTAAAAATGTATATAAAATGTATTCAGAAGATATAGCTGCAGTTAAGGATTTTAATCTTGAAATAGAAGATAAGGAATTTATTGTGCTTGTAGGTCCTTCAGGCTGCGGAAAGTCCACAAGTTTAAGAATGGTTGCTGGACTTGAGGACATATCAAAGGGGGAAATTTACATTGAAGATACTCTTGTCAATAATGTTCAGCCAAAGGACAGAGATATTGCTATGGTATTTCAAAATTATGCATTATATCCTCATATGACAGTTTATGATAATATGGCGTTTGGTCTTAAATTAAGAAAACATTCTAAATCTGCTATAGATGAAAAAGTAAAATATGCAGCTAAAATTCTTGGAATAGAAAATTTACTGGAAAGAAAACCAAAGGCATTATCAGGAGGACAAAGACAAAGGGTAGCTCTTGGAAGAGCTATAGTAAGAAATCCTAAAGTGTTTTTAATGGACGAACCGTTGTCAAATTTAGACGCTAAACTTAGAGTTCAAACAAGAACAGAAATTAAAAAACTTCACAATGAACTTAAAACAACATTTATTTATGTAACTCATGACCAGACAGAAGCCATGACAATGGGCGACAGAATAGTAATAATGAAAGATGGATTAATTCAGCAAGCTGCAACCCCTAAAGAAGTTTATGAAAATCCTACAAATGTATTTGTAGGCGGATTCATAGGAAGCCCTCAAATGAATTTCATTCATGTAAATGTTGAGAAAGTTTCGGATGACTGTATTCTTTCATTTGGAAATGAAAAGGTAAAACTTCCAAAATATAAAAGCAAAGCCCTTATTGATGGTGGATATGTAGGAAAAGAAGTAATAATGGGAATAAGGCCAGAAAATATAAACTGTATTGACTCTGATTATGATTCAAGTGATTTTATCAATGCTAAACTTGATATATCTGAAATGCTTGGAGCAGAAACCTATCTTTATTTAAACATAGAAAATATTAGTTTAACAGCAAGAGTGGACGGCAAAAATTGCTTTGAATGCAACTCAGCAGTTAAGTTGAAGTTTGATGAAGAAAGAATTCATCTATTTAATAAAGATACAGAGTTAGCTATAAGATAATAAATAATCTAATAGGGGATTATATGATAAATATTTATGATGAAATAAATGATTTAGTAGATTACGCCGTTAAAAAAAACTTAATAGATAAACGGGATAAAATATATGCAATAAACAAACTTTTAGAAGTTTTGCATCTTGATGATTTTAAAGATATTAAGCATAAGAAAGAAGAAAGAACTTTAGACAATATTCTTGAAAATATTAAAGAGTGGGCAGTATTAAACAACTTAGTTGAAAATGATAGCATAGATTTATTGGATTTATTCGATACAAAATTAATATCACAGTTAATTAAAATGCCTTCAGAAATAGAACAAGAATTTTATAATCATTATAAAAATTCTCCAATAGATTCTACTGATTATTTTTATGAATTTTCAAAAAACACAAATTATATAAGGGAAAATAGAATTACTAAGGACATAAGATGGAAATATGAAACGCAATATGGAAATTTAGATATAACCATTAATTTATCAAAACCTGAAAAGGATCCTAGAGCTATTGCAAAAGGTAGGAATACTGTATCGTCTAATTATCCTAAATGCCAACTTTGCAAAGAAAATGAAGGGTATCCAGGAAGAATAAACCACCCTGCAAGAGGGAATCACAGGGTAATAAGTATTGATTTAGCAGATGAACAATGGTATTTTCAATATTCACCATATGTCTATTATAATGAACATTGTATAGTTTTTAAAGAAAATCATGTACCAATGAAAATTACTAAAATGACATTTAAAAGACTATTGGGATTTGTTCAGAAATTTCCTCATTATTTTTTAGGTTCCAATGCTGATTTGCCAATTGTAGGTGGATCAATTCTTTCCCATGATCACTTTCAGGGAGGAAATTACTCTTTTGCCATGGACAGGGCAAAAGAAGAAAATCATGTATGGCTAAAAAATGATGTGGAAGTTTGCACTTTAAAATGGCCAATGAGTGTTATTAGGCTTAAAGGAAAAAATGTTGACAATCTTGAGGAAACAGCATACGAAATATTTTTAAAATGGAAAAATTATTCGGATGAAGAAGTATTAGTGTTGTCACATACAAATGATGAAGAACATAATACTATAACACCTATATGCAGGTATAGAAATGGGTTCTATGAACTTGACCTTGTTTTAAGAAACAACAGAACAACAGAGAAAAAACCATATGGAATATTTCACCCAAGAGAAGAATACCATCACATAAAAAAAGAAAACATTGGTTTAATTGAAGTTATGGGATTAGCAGTTCTGCCTTCAAGGTTAAAAAAAGAAATAGAATTATTAAAATTACATTTAATAAATAATGATATTAATTCTGTAAAAAATAGTGACCAGTTAAACAAACACTATATTTGGTCAAAAATGCTAATGGAAAAATATAATTTTACATTTGATAACATAAACAGTATATTAAATAATGAAGTAGCAGAAGTTTTTTTAAACGTATTAAAAGATGCAGGGATTTTCAAAGATAATAAGCAAGGAAAAAAAGCATTTACAAAATTTATAAATACAATTATTAAATAATATAAGATAAGTAATCAAACTTATCTTTTTTTATGTTTTTAAAAAGCGCATATTTTTTAGAATCATTGAAAAACTATAAATATAAATAAAATGCTAAAGGAGAATTTATATGTTTTTTCATGATAAAAAAATGCTTTATGAAGTTAGGGTAGATAAACCCAATCCTAATTACGCAACAATGATGCAAGAACAGCTTGGTGGTCCTCATGGAGAATTAAAAGCTGCATTACAATATCTTTCTCAAGCACAAAGAATAAAAGATAAGGAAATTAAAGACTTATTTATGGATATAGCTGCTGAAGAATTAAGCCATATGGAAATGGTAGCTACAACAGTTAATATGTTAAATGGCCATTATCTTGATGCTCAAAATGCAACTATAGGCAATATTCAAGCTCATGTTTCAACAGGTTTAACTCCTGCGTTATCTAATGCTTCAGGATATTTGTGGACTGCAGCATATATAGAAGAAACTGGAGATTTAGCAGCAGATATATTATCAAATATAGCTGCTGAACAAAGAGCTAAAGTCGTTTATGAGTATTTACACAGGCAAATTAATGATAAAGGTGTTAGAGATACTATTGATTTTTTATTAAACAGAGAAGAAGCTCACAATACAATGTTCAGAGAAGCATTTAATAAACTTCAAGATACAGGTTCATTAAAGGATTGGGGAATTACAGCTGATTCTAAACTTTATTTCAATTTATCTTCACCAGGTGGACAATATTTCAATGCTAATAATCCTACACCACCAAGGTTTACAGATCCATCACCCAAAAAATAATTTATGTTTGAGGTTCACTTTGTGTGAACCTTTTAAATTTAATTTAAATTAATTAATTAATTTAAATATAAAAATTCCATATTTAAGAATTTTATATTTTAAATTGTCAATAATATTTATGAATAATTTTATCATGGAGGGTAATATGTCTGAAAAAGTTTTAGAAAGAATGGAAGGCCGTGTAAGTTATCACGATTCTGTTGAAGAAATGTTAAAAAGAATAAAAGAAGATGGGCTATCAAGTGTATTTTCAAGATGGCCTGACCAAGAAAAAATACGCTGTACATTTTGTCTTCAGGGATTAAGCTGCCAACTTTGTACTCAAGGACCTTGTAGAATAAGCGAGAAAACAGGTGCAACAAAAGGTGTTTGTGGAATAGGTCCTGATGCAATGGCAATGCGTAATCTTTTAATGAGAAATATAATGGGTGCTGCTACATATGCTCATCATGCTTATGAAGCTTTTAGAACTTTAAAAGCTACAGGCGAAGGAAAGACACCATTTCAAATTAAAGACGTAGAAAAATTAAAATGGATGTGTGAAAAAACCGGAATTAACTCTAATCAAGATGTAAATCAAATGGCAATACAACTTGCTGAACTTTTAGATAAAGAAATGAAAACAAATCCTGATTGTGAAAGTGTTATGGTTGAAGCTTTTGCACCAAGGAAAAGAAAGCAAATTTGGAGAGATTTGAATATTTATCCAACAGGTGTTCAACATGATTCGGAAAATGCTATAGCGAGCTGTTTAACTAACGTTGATGGAGATTATGTGTCATTAGCAAAAAAAGCACTTCGTTTAGGATTATCAACTATTTATACGGCTCAAATTGGTCTTGAAATGACTCAGGATATTTTATTCGGAACTCCTACACCTCACGTTGTTGATGTTGATTTAGGAATAATGGATCCTGATTATGTTAATATAGCATTTAATGGTCATCAGCCTTGGATTGGAGTTGCAACTTTACAAAAAGCTAAATTGCAAGAATATCAAGAGAGAGCTAAGAAAGCAGGAGCAAAAGGAATTCATATAGTTGGTTCAATTGAAACTGGTCAAGAGCTTTTACAAAGATTTGAAGTTGATGATGTATTTGTTGGTTTAATGGGTAACTGGCTTGCAATAGAACCTTTCCTTGCTACAGGAACAGTGGATGCATTAGTAATGGAAGAAAACTGTTCTCCACCGGATATTGATCAATATGCAGAAAAATATCAAATTGCTTTAGTAAGCGTAAGCACAATTATAGGAGTTCCAGGTACAGAACATAAAATGCCATATTATCCTGCTAAAGCAGATGAAATGGCAGAAAATTGTATCGACATAGCTATAGAAAACTTCAAAAAAAGACATGGTAATATTAAGCCGATGGTTCCTAAAAAAGTAACAAAAGCTATAGCAGGTTTTTCTACAGAAGCAGTTTTAGGTGCAATAGGGAATGATTTAAATGTTTTAGTGGATGTAATAGTAAAAGGACAAATAAAAGGTATTGTAGCTTTAGCAAACTGTGCTACATTAAGAAATGGTCCTCATGACTGGAATACGGTAAATATTACAAAAGAATTAATTAAAAGAGATATACTTGTTGTAGCTGGTGGTTGCGGTAACCATGGCTTAGAAGTTGCTGGTATGTGCAACCTTGATGCTCAGGAATTAGCAGGTGATGGTTTAAAAGCAGTTTGTAAAGCATTGGGAATTCCACCTGTATTAAGTTTTGGTACTTGTACTGATACAGGAAGAATATCTATGTTAGTAACTGCATTAGCAGACCATTTAGATGCAGATATTTCTGATTTACCTATAGCAGTAACTGCGCCAGAATGGATGGAACAAAAGGCTACTATAGATGGATTATTTGCGGTAGCTTATGGATGTTACACACATTTATCTCCTACACCATTTGTTACAGGTGCTCCAAAACTTGTAAAACTTTTAACTGAAGATGTTGAAAGTTTAACTGGAGGTAAAGTTGCATTAGGTGATGACCCTGTTCAAGCAGCAATAGATATGGAAGCTCATATAATTAAGAAAAGACAAAAAATGGGTCTAAAATAAAATTAAATAGTAATAAAAAAACAGACGTAAAATTATTAAAATCTTACGTCTGTTTTTATACAAAAAAATAAAAAACGGAAATATTATTTCCGTTTTAATTAGCTATAATTATAAATTATATTCTATTTACGTTAGTAGCTTGGTCGCCTCTTTGGCCTTGAGTAATATCAAAGCTAACTGCCTGACCTTCTTCTAATGATTTGAATCCGTTTCCTTGGATAGCTGAGAAATGTACGAATACGTCATCTCCGTTATCTCTTGATATAAATCCAAATCCTTTTTCTGCGTTAAACCATTTAACTGTACCTTTATTCATGAGGTACCTCCTATTTTTTATATTTTATTTTATATTACATACACCATAATTAGAGTAAAAAAAATTCACATATTTTTACAAATTATATAACGGACAGCTTATATAATCTCTAAAAACATGTGAAATCTATATATACATCTGTAATACTTACTAAATATAACATATAAATAATTAGTTGTCAATAAGTATTATTTTTATTTATAATATTTATTTTTATACGATATTAATGACTGTCATCCTGAACTGTAGCAAGAATCCTTTGCGATAATAACTATTATAAAAATATATTGAAAAATATTTAATAAGCAATTATTATATATTGAAATAGATTTATAGGAGGGTTACCATTAATAATCAAAAAAATAATATTATATTAGTAGTTATATTAACATTTTCATCTGCATTAATTTATTACATACAATATTTGATGTATCATGATGCTAAAACTACAGTGTTTTATATGCTTCAGGACTTAGCATTTGTCCCAATATCAGTTTTGTTAGTATCTTTAATAATAAACAGGTTGTTAAATATTATGGAAATGCGTAAAAAGTTAAAGAAAATTAATGTAATTATAAGTACATTTTTTATTGAATCAGGAACCGAAATGTTATTTGAATTTTCTAAATTTAACAAAAATCATTTAAGTTGCTGTAACATATTGAAAATCAATGATATAACTAATAAAAAGGAAAGTGAAATTAAAAAGTTAGTTAATGAATGCAAATTTGAAATGTATGCTGATCCTGAAAAACTACAAAGTCTTGCAAAATTAATGGCTGATAATAAAACATTTATGATTAATATGCTTGAAAATTCTAATTTACTTGAACATGATTCATTTACTGATATGATTTGGGCTGTATTTCATGTAGGTGACGAACTGCGTTCAAGGGATCATTTTAGTAGTCTTAGCGTAGATGATATAACTCATATTTCAAGTGATATATTAAGAGCATACACAGCAATGATAAGCGAGTGGGTCAATTATTTAAAATATTTGCACAAAGAATATCCATTTCTTTATGCTTTAGCAATAAAGAAAAATCCGTTTTGTATTAATGAATTAAATTAGAAGTTATGTTATAATATTTTAAATTAGTAAATAATATAATAAATGAAGGAGGATTACTATGGGATTATTTGATGGAATTATGGGAAATGCATCTGAATGCAATGTAGAAAATGTACAAAAAGATTACGGTCATTTGCTGGCTAACAACGAAATTATAGATAAAGCATATAAGTTAGTAAGAGATATGTTTATATTTACAAACAGAAGATTGATATTAATTGATGTTCAAGGTGTTACAGGAAAAAAGATTGAATATCATTCTATTCCTTACAGTAAAATTACTCATTTTAGTATAGAAACTGCAGGTCATTTTGATTTGGATGCTGAACTTAAAATATGGGTATCGGGTTTAGCTATGCCAATTCAAAAACAATTTAATAGATCTTTAAACATATATGAAGTTCAAGCAGAACTTGCTGAACATGTAAACTAAAACATCCGAAAGGGTGTTTTTATTTTGCAATAAATTTAATTTACAAATAAACTTTAAATCTTTACATAATCGTTACAAATCTATGCTTTCTTTTTTACTTTAATAGTTTATATTTAGGACAGATTAAATCACTTAAGGAGAGAACAATAAATGAAAGCAAAAAAAATATTAACTATAGTATCAACAGTTTTAACTATGTCATTAGCATTTGTAGGATGTGCAAAAGATGAAGCACAACAACCAGCAGCACAACAGCCAGTAGCAGAAAAACCAGCATCTGATTTTGATGCATCAACTGATATAACTGTAGTAGCAAGAGATGCTGCTTCTGGAACAAGAGGGGCTTTTCATGAACTTATGAAAATTAAAGTAAAAGAAGGGGACACTGAAGTAGATAAATTAGTTGTTGGAGCATTAGAGTTTGATGGAACTGATAAAGTTATTACTGCAGTTGAAGGAGATAAATACGGTATTGGATACATTTCTCTTGGTTCTGTAAGCGACAGAATTCAAGCAGCTAAAGTTGATGGTGTTGAAGCAACAATTGAAAATGTAAAAAGCGGGGATTATAAAGTATCAAGACCTTTCCTTTTAGTTACTAAAGGAACTGAATCAGACTTAGTAAAAGATTTTATAGCATTTACTGAATCAACTCAAGGTCAGGCATTAGCAGAAAAAAGTCATTATATAGCTTCAGTAGATGGACCAACTGAATATAAAGCTTCGGGTTTATCAGGAACTATTAAAGTTGCAGGTTCAACTTCAGTAACTCCATTAATGGAAAAATTACAAGAAGCATACAAAGCGCTTAATCCAAATGTAACATTTGAAATGCAATCAAATGGTTCTTCTCAAGGTATTAAAGCAGCTATTGAAGGAACATATGATATAGGAATGAGCTCAAGAGAATTAAAGGATGAAGAAAAATCAGAGTTAAATCGTCATGTATTAGCTTTAGACGGAATAGCAGTAATATTAAACAAAGAAAACCCTACAACTGATTTTATTTCAGAAAATATTACAAAAATATATACTGGCGAGATCACTACTTGGTCAGAAGTAAAATAACAAATCTAACATAAAATCCACGAAATAAAAATACAGGAAGCATAACAAAATGCTTCTTGTATTTTTTTATATAATAATTTAATTCAACATCCAAGATTGACAAATACGTAACAATGGTATTATAATATTATAGGTTTTATAAAATGTTTTAAAATATATTTTAGGTGGTTTAAATGAAAAAAAGAGATATACAAATAATATTAATAATTATTGTTTTTGCACTATTAAGTTTTGGTGGTTTTAAATATTTTGAAGGTGAAGTAGGAAATAGCAACTATGTAGTTATAAGCGTGGACGGAGAAGAATATAAAAGAGTAAGTTTAACTGAACCTCAAACAGTTATAATAGATAAAAATGGAAGGCATAATGAAATAAAAATAACAGAAAATGGTGTGTATGTGAAAAATGCAAATTGCGATAACCAAGATTGTATTCTTCAAGGCGAAGCCAATTTACAAAATATAGAGGAACGTATAATGGGTGGATGGATTGTATGTTTGCCAAATAAGGTTTCTATTGAGCTTGTGAAAGGTGATATTCAATGAAAACAAAATCAATAACAAGATTAAGCATTCTTTTAACAGTTGCTTTAATACTTGGTTATTTTGAAAATTTAATTCCTATAAATGCTTCTATACCGGGCGTAAAATTAGGATTATCAAATACAGTTTTAATGTATGCTATTTATATGATAAACATAAAAAGTACATTTATTTTAATGATTTTAAAAGTTATGCTTAGCGGAATGCTTTTTGCTGGAGTTAGTGGAGCTATTTATAGTTTTGCAGGAGGATTACTAAGTTTAATTATGATGATTATAATTAAAAAAGTACCTGACATAAGCATTATTGGAGTAAGTGTCGTTGGTGCAGTGTTTCATAATATAGGTCAAATAGCTATGGCAAGCTTAGTTGTTGAAAATAAATATATATTTTTCTATTTACCTGTTTTGTTAATTTCAGCTGTTATAACAGGTATACTTACGGGAATAATAGCAAAATATACATTAACAGCTTTATCAAGAAATAATATATCTACTTACTATTAGATAGATTCAATAAATGGATTTCAAATTTAAATTAGCAAAACCCCAATTAAATTAATTTAATTGGAGTTTTCATTTGTTTTGTAGATAAGATTTGATAATCTGTTTAAAAGCCGATGCAAATCATCCATTGAATCAGTACGAGTGCTCTTGCTTTTTCAGTTTCTTCTTTTATTGAACAGCATTTCATTTAGGTTTTATTCGCATCAAATATATATATATTCTTAACGAGGAAATGGCCTATTTACTAGTAATTTGAGCACAAAAGACGTAATTAGCATCCGGTTATTGGAATATATAATTGCAGGAGTGTTAAATTTGACATATACGCCTGTATATGATAAAATATTCCTGTAATAAAATAAATAAGAGTGTTTGTTTTTCAAGGAATTTGTAGTAATCGAAATAAATACTTGTAATAGTTTAAAATAGATTTGTTTTAAAAATTATAATTTAAGGAAGTGATATAGTAAAAATGCAAAAACTTAGTAAAAAAGAAAATTTAAGTGAAAAAGCGTATATTGATATAAAAGAAATGATTTTAGATGGAAGATTGAAACAGGGAGAAGTAATTAGTATTAATTCTATGACAGAAATCTTAGATATTAGTAGGACTCCAATTACTAATGCTTGTCAAAAACTTGAATTTGAAAAGTTTTTAACCATTATTCCAAAGCAAGGTGTCATTGTAAATTCAATTACTATTGATGATGCTAGAGAGTTATATGAATTGAGGGCTGCTATAGAATCATATTCTGCTAAAAGAGCTTTTGATAATATAACTCAAAACGATATTAAAATTTTAAAAGAAAGTCTAAGGATTCAAAAAAATTACGTGAAAAGTGGTAATGTCTATGGATTTATGAAAGAAGATACTAGTTTTCACAAATTCTTGTTAAGTAAATATAATAATACTCAGTTTTTTTCAACCATAAATACTTTATATGATAGGTCTTTTTTGGCAAGTTTAAAAAGTGGCGAAAAATCTGAAAGATTGCTAAATAATCTTAAAGAACATGAAAAAATTATTGAAGCATTAGAAAATAAGAATAAAATGGAATTCGTAGAAGCAATAGAAATTAATATATTAAATGGTTATATAAACTTAACGGGCAACTATGAATATAAATGATATTCATTGTAGTTGCTTATTTGGAGAGTTATCTATTATTCTTTTATTAAGATTATAAATATTAAAAGTTTAAAAATATATTGACAATATAAAAAAAAAGTGATATGGTACTAATATAACGTTATCAAGTCAGTTTAAAAAACTGATTATTTTTTAAAACTGACTTACATGCAAGTTGCATTTATTACGATATTTATGTTGTGTTAAAAAGGGGGGTATCCTTTTTATTAAGGTTTCTAAGTTTCTATTTTAAAACTATTATTTAGATTTATTTGTACTTATTATTTTTTTAATTCAACTTGCATGCAACTTGTATGCAAAAGGAGGTTATTTATGAATACTAATAAGGCGGCAAATGTTTTGCTGACTACTTGTTCAAATTGTAAAAAAGATGAAAAAATTTTATTTGTTACTGATCCTAATAGCTTTGAAGTTGCCAAAATTATGTGGGATGCTGCAACTGATTTTCCTAACAAAACATTAATAATGATGAAAGAAACAAATATGCATGGCGAAGATCCTATAGAATTAGTGGGACACGCTATGAAAAATGCTGATGTAATTTTTGGTATTACTAAATTTTCTTTATTCCATTCTCAAGCTAGAAAAGATGCTGTTGCTAACGGAGCCAGGTTTGTAAATATGGTAGATTATAATACTAAGATGATGGAAAAGGGTGGCTTACATTGTAATTTCGAAGAAATCGGGAAAGTATGTAGTGTAGTATCTTCAAAGCTTGAAAACAGAAAAATATGTAGGATTACCACTGCTAAAGGCACTGACTTTACTTGTGAAATAGAAGGTATTAAACCGACTCCACAATATGGCAGAAGTTTAAATCCAGGTTCTTCTTCTTCACCTCCGGACATAGAATGCGCTACTTGTGCATTAGAAGGTACGGGCGAAGGAATTATAGTAGTTGATGGAAGTATTCCACATCCAGAATTAGGATTAATAGTTGAAGATATTAAATTAACTGTTAAAAAAGGATTTATAGTGAAAGTTGAAGGTGGACAACAAGCTAAAGTTTTAGAACGTATCCTGAAAGACTTCAATGATCCGAATGTTTATAATTTAGGAGAAATAGGAATTGGCCTCAACCCTATGTGTGAACTTAATGGAAGCATGTTAGAAGATGAAGGTTGTAGCGAAACTCTACATTTTGGAGCTGGTGATAATAGAGGCTTTGGAGGTAAGACTGCAAGTAAGTATCATTTAGATATAATAATCAAAGAACCTGATCTTGAAGTAGATGGTGAAAAGATATTAGATAAAGGAAGAGTTATTTAAGTTTACAAATATAAACTGGTATTAAATAAAATTCAATAAATTCTTTTTTAAATTATTGTGTTAATTAATAGGAGGAGATAAAATGAACGAATATAAAAATGGAATAGCTTTTGATGAGGAATTGATAAGAGAAATTAAAGATAAATTCTTTTATGTAGATTCCGACCCAATCTCAGGAAAGAGGTTATTTTTTGATAACGCAGGTGGTGCTTTTCGTCTAAAAAAAGCAGTAGAAACACAAAGTGAACTTGAAGCATTTCCGGATTGTCCTGAAAGAGATCACGAAATGTCTCATTATTTACAGAGAAAAATGAAACAAGGCCAAGATGATATTAAACTAATGCTGAATGCTAAGAATGGGGGAAGCATATTAACTTCTTTAACAGCATCTCAAGTCATGTTTCAAATTATAGGAACAATTGCTGAAAATGTAACAGGTACCAATATGGTAACTACTGTATTAGAACATCCATCTGCTTTTGATGCTGTTGATTATTATGCAAGAAAAACAGGAAGAGAATTAAGAGTAGCTATGAGTAATAAAGATAATGGTAAAGTAGAAGTGGAAGATGTTATTAAGTTAATTGATGATGACACAGTATTGTTAAGTTTAATGCATGCATCTAATTTATCAGGCGCAGTTTTCGATGTAGAAGAAATAATCAAAAAAGCACGCTCAAAAAAACCAGGTTTATTTGTTGTTGTAGATGCTGTTCAGCATGCACCTCATGGAATTATAGACTTGGAGAAGACACCTGTGGATGGTATAAATTTCGGACCATATAAATTCTTTGGCTGTAGAGGATCTGGAATAGGATATGTATCTGACAGAGTTTCTGCATTTTCACATCATAAAATTATAGCTAAAGGTGATGAGGTATGGGCGCTTGGTACACCTACACCGTCACAGTTTGCAGTAATAACACAAATAGTAGATTATATTTGTTGGATAGGCGAAAAGTTCAGTGACAGCAAAGATCGAAGAGCACTTTATGTTGAAGGAATTAATAGAATAAAATTACAGGAAAGAGCCTTATTAAATAGACTATTAGAAGGTACGGAAGAAATTCAAGGCCTAAGGAAACAAAAAAATGTTAAGGTATATGCTGATAATAAAGATCTTACTTCAAGAGATTTAATAGTAGGAATAGCGTTTGAAAATATGGATTGTGCAAGTGCTGCAAAAGAATATGAAAAAAGAAAAGTTATACTTGCGCCAAGATTGGCTAATAGTATATATTCAAAGAGAATGTTGGATTCTTTTAGCATTGAAGATGGTGTTCTTAGGGTATCACCACTACACTGTCATTCAGTGAAAGATATTGATGAATTTTTAGCTATTACTAAAGAAATTGCTCAATTATAATCTGAATCAATACTTATGCGTCTCTTGATGATATTCAAAATGTATTGTTATCATATGAATGATATGTTATTATTCATATGACTAATATAAGTGATTTAGTACAATTTGGTATCGTAACAATTGATGTTAAGTAAGCCTATATGGTACAGTATATAAAAGTTTATACTAATGTAGGTACTAAACCATATAGGCATCGACTCTGTGTCAACCGGTTCAATTTAATAGATATGTATTTATAATAAAATGTACAACAGGAAAACGAGTGCTTGAATATTTACAGAAACAAAAATTTTGTTTAAAATAATTTAGCGAAAGGAATTAAAAATTATGAACAAAAAGAAAAAATTAGGTATTGTTGAAATAATGCTAATTGCATTATTTGCTTCATTCATAGTAGGGACAATTTTTATGTATGCACATGATAAGCTAATTAAAACCGGAAATGAGCATATATGGGATACCATTTACTCAATATTCTTTCAGGATATAACAGTAGCTGGAGTCAAGGGTATTGGGATATTTTATGTAATTGGAACTTTGTTTATGAATGCTTTGCGTTTGACAATTGTTCCTTTAGTGTTTACGTCATTAATACTCGCTATGAGCAGTATTACGGATTTGAAAAAACTTGGCAGAATCGCATATAAAGGATTGTTCGGCTTTTTAGGAATGTATATTACTGCATGTCTATTTGCCGGTATTGTTGCTTTTTTAGCGAGAAACTTAGGCTGGATTTCTGTAAGTTCCTTAATGGGATCTGAAATATCAGATATAGTGAAAGTTGAAACTGCAAATCCTTTATCTATTTTTATAGCAATGGTTCCACAAAATTTAACTGACGCTTTATCAAATAATAATAATGTTTTAGCAGTAGTTTTCATAGCTGTTGTATTTGGTATTAGTATTGGTGTTTTAGAAGAAAAAACAAAAGGCATAAAAGCTATAATCGAAGAGGCTAATGAAATAATTCAATTATGTATTGGATTCCTTATAAATAAAATTGGACCAGTAGCTATATTTTCATTGATAGTAAGAGCATTCGCACTTTATGGTATAGAGCAAATTAAACCGGTATTAATATATGTAGTCGTTACTATAGTTGTTCTGATTATATATCTAATAGTGGGATATCCAATATTTATAGCAATTACTACTAAACTAAATCCAATTATATTCATGAAAAAAATGACAAAGGTAGCTTTAATAGCATTCTCTACTGCATCATCCTCACCAGCACTTCCTCTTAATTTAAAAACAAATACTGAGGAACTGGGAATAAGTAATGAAATAGCCAATTTTATATTGCCGTTAGGAATGACAATAAATATGAATGGTACAAGTATTATGCATGTTATTGGAACAATATTTATTGCTACTGTTTCCGGATATGATGTTACCATACCAAATTTACTTATGATGTCAATGCTTTCAATTTTAGCAGCGGCAGGAACACCAGCACTTCCTGCTGCAGGTACTGTTTTATTATTTACTGTTTTAAATGGAATGGGATATGTTAATGAAACTGCGTTAATTACATATTCATTAATTTTAGCAATAAATAAGCCGGTAGAAATGGTACTTACCATGTTAAATGTTGTTGGTGATGCAACAACATCATTGATTGTTGCAAATTCTGAAAATGAATTAGATA
>DIVM01000284.1 GCA_002435835.1 Firmicutes bacterium UBA6132 | reverse complement strand
GCAGATAAGTTTACCCCTTACCTTCCCTTAAATCAAGGATTGAAACCCTGGATAGGCTCACCAGCGACGCCACCATGTTCTGGTTTACCCCTTACCTTCCCTTAAATCAAGGATTGAAACTGATACTGCAATTGAAACAGAGGTAATGTCAAAGGTGTTTACCCCTTACCTTCCCTTAAATCAAGGATTGAAACTCCATGCTACTGAAGAGAAGATAGTTAGAATTGCTGGTTTACCCCTATATATTATAAAACTGGAGCTTGATTCTACATCAATTACATTTCCATTTTTTAATATAAGTTTTACTTCTTTAAATGGAGTGCTTGTTTTATTTTCTATAATCATTCTAAAGCTCTGATTTGCTTTTTCTACGTATTCTTTACCTATGTTTTCTAATATAGTTTTGCCTATAAGCTCTGATATATCGCTTGTACCAAACAACTTTAATGCAGTAGAATTTGCATAAACTATTTTGCTGTTAATTCCATGTATTATCATTCCATCCCCAGAATGATTTATAACTAAGTCAGTGCATTGTGCATTATGAAAAATTGATTCTTCCATGTAAATTCGTTGTTTTTCTTTTTTGTCAAGATTATAAATTAAAACATCAAAAGGTCTTTGTAATCCATTAACTATAATTCCTTTATACATTAAATAAAATGATGATGCTTTTAATATATGACTTATTAGAAAAAAAATATCAGTATTGGCTGTTTTTGAAATAATGAAAAGTTCATAGAACACTTTAAGAATCAGAGAAGCTTCTATATATAAAAACATACTTTTGTCCATGGAATTATTGTATTTGTAAAATTTATAAATGCATATAATAAAACCAAATGTAATTATATACTCACTTATTATTTTAAATTGTGTTTGCCCAATACCTTCTATTCTGCAAACAGGAATAATATTAAAATATAAAATGTCTAATACAAATAATGTGAATAAAACTAAATAACTAAGAAATATAATCATATAATCCACTTTAATATTATTATTTAATAAAAAAATAGATAAAGCAATTGTGCATAACTCAAGAGTTCTTGAAACTAACCAAAATCTTGAAGGCATTTCTGATAAACCCACAGGAAAAATATGCATATCGGTATATGAAAAAGTATGGCATAAATCTAAAATTCCTACAAATAAATAACCAATTCCCAATAACATGAAAAAATCATTTTTAGTGATTTTATAAGTATTAAATGCTACTATAAATATACCCATTGATATAATAGAACTGTAAACTTCCACAACTGTGTGGAATAAATAAAGGCTTATAAATCTTAATGAAATCAAAATACACAGAGTAAGCAAAGCTAAACAAACAGTAAATTTCTTATCTTTATCAAGACCTAAGAAATTACTTGTTTTAAAATTTTTTACTACTTGAGAACTCATATTGTAAATACCCCCATATTTTTATTTCATAACATATTTAAGTGATATTAAAAAGCTTAATAATAGTAAACGTTTTTCTTACATAGATTAAAATTAAATTATGTTATGAAATTTGTAACAATATGTCAATATTATACCTTATTTTTAATATTTTGTATATAAAAATAGGAAATTTTTAGAAGTTTTTTCTAATTATCATTATTTTCCTTAACCATATATCTAAGTACAGTTTTTAATTTTTCTGGTTCTACTTTTCTTGCATCTGACAAATAAATTTCTCTGTGCTGCATAAATGTTTTTTCGAGATTATTTGCATTTATAAACTCATTCATCTTTGCAAAACTTTGTGGTTCATCATCATAGGAACCTTGATGTAGTATTTGTACGGATAATCCATCTTCCATTGTTTTAAATATTACATCATCAAGTAATGGATGTGGTTTCTTCTTTTTTGTTGTTTCAAATGCTCTATCAACTATTTCCTTTGTTACAAAATCTGGCTGCCTAATCATAATATTATATACAAGCTCATCTTTATTTAAATGGTCTAATTGCCTTCCTTTTTCAGTTAAATCCCATATTCCTTCTAATGGATACACTGTATATTCAAAATATCCTTCAGGGGTATGACCTTGTTTAGGCATCATTTTGATAGCATAGGACAATGAATAAAGAACTCCTATTTTTTCTCCAAATTCTTCGCTATTTGGATTACCCTTTCCTTGTATCATTAGAAATTTTTGTTCGGGTACAGTTATAAGTTCAGGTTCTTGTTTTGGTAAATATAAATTTTTTTCTTGCTTTCTCCACTCATATTTCATATGAAATCTCCTTTATCATTTTTGTGGTTTTTAATATAAACATATTATAGTACGATGTTTGTTCTTTATCAAATAATTTAAAATTATATTTATAAAAACAACTATTAACAATATGGATTCTATTATATAATGTTAATAAAAAATATTTTGTTATTTTGTATTAAATTGGGGAATTAAATGAATAAGTTCTAATTTTATTTTACTAATGGAGGTCATATGACAACTGATTTAACAGAAATATTTAAAGAATTAAAAGAACTCATGAAAAAATATGAAAATCCGATGGTTTCAAAAATGGATCTTGACAGCAGATATGAATTATGGTCTGTAAAAGATTTAGTTATTGAAGGTAGAAAAAGAAAAGAGGTTTATTTTGGCGGTTTAATAATTCAAAGTAATTATGTTGGATTTCATTTTATGCCTGTTTATGTTGAATCAGATATAAAAACTATGTTTAATGAAAATCTACTAAAATTATTAAAAGGCAAATCCTGTTTTCATATAAAAAATTAGATGAAGTACTTAAAGAACAAATAAAAGATGCACTTGAAAAAGGTTATAATTTATATAAAGAAAGAGAATGGGTTTAATATGATAAATGATGATTATTACAAAAATGGGCAAAAAATTCAAGAAATGAACGGCAATATACTTACATACTATTTTAAATCTGGCAAAATAAAAGCAGAAGGCAATTATGAAAATGGGCAAATGGATGGTGAATGGAAGTTTTACAGAGAAACAGGGCAACTTTGGCAAGTTGGAAATTTTAAAAACGGAAAGAAAAACGGGTCATGGGTTAGATATGATAAAAATGATCAAATAGAATATGACGAAATTTTTGAAGATGATAAAAAATTAAAGAAAAAGTAATTTTTGAATAACATAAGCTTGTACTAAAGTTATTGTTTAAACTCCTTTTACAGAGGTATAATAATATTATTATATTAACCGTGCAATCTTGGAAGGAGACCACAGTATGAAAATATTAGTAGTATACGACTCATTTTATGGTAATACAAAATTAGTTGCAGATGCAATTGGTAATTCTTTTGATGAAGATGAAGTAGAAGTGTTAAATGTAATAGACGTAGATATAAAAAGTTTAAAAAAAATAGATTTATTAGTTGTTGGTTCGCCTACAAGACAATTCAAACCTACAGATTATATAGAAGACTTTTTAAACAACATTCCAGCTAATTATTTAAACGGTATTAAGGTAATGGCTTTTGATACAAGGTTATCAAAAGTTGAAATGATGTCAGGAATTTTAAAATTAATTGCTAAAAAATTTGAATACGCAGCTGAACCTATTGGAAACAAACTTGTTTCAAAAGGCGGAAAATTAATATGCAATCCAGAAGGTTTTATTGTAAAAAGCAATAAAGGACCACTTCATGATGGTGAGATAGAACGTGCATCTGCCTGGGCAGAAAACGCAGTAGAAGATAGCATGTAAATTTAGGGACGGACCTTTTGCAGCAAAAGGTCCGTCCCT
>DIVM01000347.1 GCA_002435835.1 Firmicutes bacterium UBA6132 | reverse complement strand
GTAGTTTCTAATTGCTGTTTTATAACCCGTGATTCATTTGCCCAAAATGTTGAATTAGTATTGTAAGGCATTAGAATTTTTACAGGAAATGTAGCCCCTACTGATTTTAGTTCTTCTATTGCTTTATCCTTATAAGATTTTGCTTGTTTTTCATTAAAGAATTCAGCATCCTTTAGAGAAGCTAAATTTTTAATTAAAGTATAATCCAATCCATTCTGAGATGAAAAATTAGGAGGTGTTATGGAATTTATAATCCTTGGTTTAGGATTATAAGGATCTTCAGTTGTCATAGCTGCAATTCTGTTTAATCCAGTTTGTATTGATTTTCTAAAATTTTGATTATTAACTGCTAACTTCCAGTTTGTAGGGTCAAATTCTTCTTCGAATTTTGGATTAAAATTAAATGCATAAAAATAAGTATGTGACCCTAATTTATCAGGTCTAACTTGGTATTTTAATTCAGGATCATTCATCCACTCATCAAGACTTGTTAAAGGTATATAGATATCTGATATTTCACCTCGTTTATACATTTCACTATCATATGACGTTTCTTTTTTATTATATTTGTACTCTAATCTTTCAATAAATATATTTTCGGCATCCCAATAAGTAGGATTTTTAGTTAATATCCTTTGCACTTTAGGTTCAAATTCACTTAAAAGATATGAACCATTATACAACATAGTAGAATTGCTTGTTCCAAATAAATTACCCATTTCTTCTAAATATGGACCATATACTGGTAAAAAACATACATACGTAAGCATTGATTCAAAATAAGGCACAGGTTCCCTTAAAGTGTAAACTAATGTGTAATCATCTTCAGCTTTTACTCCAACTTTTGAAAAATCAGTTATTTCACCATTAAAATAACTTTCCGCATTGTTTATTACTCCATAAAATAAATTTGCTATTGCTGATTCATTTGCAGATGTTAATAAATATTGTGCAGCAGAAACAAAATCGTGGGCTGTTGTCTCTGCAACTTCATTTCCTTTAAAATCTACCCACTTAACTTTCCTTCTTAAGTGGAATGTCCAAGTTAAACCATCATCAGATTTTTCCCATGATTCTGCCAATGCTGGCTTAATTATGCCATATCTATCATAATCCACTAATGTATCAACTAAATTAGCGGCAAGTGCAAATTCTTCATTATTTGCTGTTATCAAATAATTAATTGTTTTAATTTCTTCATGGTAAACAGTTTTATAAACCTGTTCTTCAGCATACTTGCTTTCAAATGGTTTTTGAATTGTATTTTTGTCGTTGCTCACACCCGAACAACCCACTAAAATCAACGATAATATTAAAATTAAGGAAATGATTTTTCTCATATTCCCCTCCTTTGTAATATAAAGTAATAGTTATGCTTATTAAATTGAAAAATATGTAAAATATGTATGATAAGTAATGAATTATATGAATTTAAGGACTGGAATGTTATGAATAAGTTTACTTAATAATAAAAAAATGGTGCACCTGAGAGGAATCGAACCCCCGGCACATGCCTTAGGAGGGCACTGCTCTATCCTACTGAGCTACAGATGCACATTTATAAAACCATTTTTGGTTTACTTGAAATTTTACACCAATATCAATGATTTGTCAATACGCTTATTTATCAAAAAATATTTAAAAATATTTTTATACTTTAATACAAAAAAATGCTCTTGAATTTTATCTAAGAGCATTTATATTTGCTTAGTACTTTTAAAATATACTTTTTATAAACCTATACATTCTTACAAAAATATTTGCTTTTTTAATATCTTCATTAACTACAGCATCCACTTGTCCAATTTCTTTATCATTAACAAATATTTTTATTGTTCCTATTTTTTCACCTTTGGATAAAGGAGACTTAACTTCATCATTATAAATAATTTCAGTTTTGACAACATCACCATTTTTTACTACTTTGTTAAAATCGGCAGAAGGATATACATTTACTTCGCCTTGCTTTGAACTTGATATATAAACAGTTTCCACTGCATTTTCTGCTGAAGTAATTTTTTGATAATTAAAATTTTTCATTCCATATTCTAATAGCGCTTTTGTTTTATCAGCTCTATCTTCATGGGACTGAGCACCCATTATTACAGCTATTAATCTAAAATCTTCACCTTCTGTATTTGTAACCGGAGATGTAGTAACAAGACATAATCCTGATTTATCAGTATAACCAGTTTTTAAACCATCTACAGTTGTCATTATTTTCAGCACTGGATTTGTTGCTTCCTTTTGAAAATTCCTTTCAGGAACAACTAATTCTTTTTGTTTTGTAACTTCTAATACTTCAGGATATTTTTGAAGAATAGCCCTCGCTAATTTAAATAAATCTCCTGTCGACATATGATTTTGATTATCTTCAACTCCATTAACAGGCAAACCATTTGGATTAACAAAATTTGCTGACATCAACCCAAGTTCTGCAGACTTTTCATTCATTTTTTTAACAAAATTTTCTTCAGACCCTGCAACATGTTCTGCTATAGCAACTGCACAATCATTTCCAGATACTATAAGCATGCCCTTTATAAGCATGCTAAGCTTAACAGATTCCCCTTTTACAAGTCCAAAACGACTTCCTTCTGTTGCTGCTGCTTTTTCACTAATTACAACATCATCATCTAAAGAAACTTCATTACTATAAACCGCATCCATCAAAACCAGGTATGTCATTATTTTTGATATACTTGCTATTGCTAATTGTTCATCCACATTATATTCATAAAGTATTTCACCAGTTTCAACATCTCCAAGTATAGCACCTTTTATATATTCATTAACATTTACATCTGCAAATGCAACTGAACTTGAGATCATAATAATAATAAGACACATTGAAATTATTCTACTTAATTTGCTAAATTTTATCATATAACTCCTCCTATCTTCATATTTTTTAATTATATAATATTTTATATAAAAAATCATTAATAAAATAAAAAAAACTTTTAGTAATAAAGTAAAATTTTACATTAAATATTAATCATAATGTTTAATGTTAAAACAAAACAAAAAAATGCAGGTATAATAAGTGCAAAGTTATTATATCTGCTTTAAGGAGTGTTTATATTTGTTTAATATTTAACTATGTTAATAGTATACTTGAAAAAATCGTTTTCGTCAATTGTATTTTTAAAATCATTCAAAAAATAGGAAATAAAATACATAACTTTAAAAAGTTAAGAAAATAACAAAGAAACCTGATTTTTAAAATTATTAATATTTAATGTCAGTACTTGTACATAAAACCGTCACTTGTAGTGCTATATCGACAATTAATATATTATTATTGTTGTCAAAAGCTTATTTTTAATAATTTAGTAAAGTATTTATCTATATAAAAAGCAAATCTAAGGACCTTTAAAAATGTTTTGCCCCAGATTTGCTTAATATAGATTTAAATAAATGTTATACATTAAAATTTCAATATTTTATTTATTAGAATGTTATTTTTTCCATTCCGCCCATGTATGGTCTTAGTGCTTCAGGTATAATTACAGTACCATCTTCTTGTTGGTAATTTTCTATTATAGCTGCAAAAGTTCTTCCAACAGCTAAGCCAGAACCATTTAATGTATGAATATATTCTAATTTTCCTTTATCATCAGGTCTAAATTTAATATTAGCTCTTCTTGCTTGATAATCTTCAAAGTTTGAACAAGAAGAAATTTCAACATAACGGTTATAGCTTGGCATCCAAACTTCTAAATCATATGTTTTTGCAGAACTAAATCCTATATCTCCAGAACAAAGTTCCACAACTCTGTATGGAAGTCCAAGTCCTTTTAATATTTCTTCAGCAAAATTAGTAAGTATTTCAAGTTGTTTGTATGACTCTTCTGGTTTTGCGTACATAACCATTTCAACTTTATCAAATTGATGGTTACGTATTAAACCCCTTGTATCTCTTCCTGCTGAACCTGCTTCTGCTCTGAAACATGGTGTGTAAGCAGTCATATACATAGGTAAATCAGCTTCTTCTAAAACTTCATTGCGATACATATTTGTTACTGGCACTTCTGCAGTTGGTATTAAATAATATTCTTTAGAATTTAATTTAAACATATCTTCTTCAAATTTTGGAAGTTGACCTGTACCAAACATGCTTTCTTTGTTTACCATAAATGGTGGAGCTATTTCTGTAAATCCATGATCTAATGTATGTTTGTCAAGCATATAAGCAGTAATGCTTCTTTCAAGTTTAGCACCAATTCCTTTAAACATAGTAAATCGAGTACCAGTTATTTTTGTTGCTCTTTCAAAATCAAGAATATTTAAATCAACACCTAAGTCCCAATGTGCTTTTGGCTCATAATTAAATTTTACAGGTTCTCCCCATTTTCTAATTTCTTTATTATCAGCATCTGATTTTCCAATAGTAATATCTGCATTTGGTGTATTTGGTATATTCAATAACTCTTGTTCTATTTGAATATCAATTTCTTTTACTTCGTTGTCAATTAATTTAACTTTCTCTGATAAATCTTTCATGTTTTGAAGTATGGCTGAAACATCTTTTCCTTCTTTTTTTAGTTGTGGAACTTGTTTAGATTCTTTGTTTTGTTCTGCTTTCATGTTTTCAACTTCAACAAGTTTTTCTCTTCTTATTTTGTCAAGTTGAAGAACCTTTTCAAGACTTAATTCTGAGTTTCTTCTTTTTAATAATGATTCAACCTCTTCTGGATTGTTTCTAATTCTTTTAATATCTAACATATTGCCCTCCTGAATTTTTATTTTAATTTTTATTATTTTTACTTTTATTTGATTTATTAAGTCGCATATATTTTAAATTCAATTAAATTAAATTACCAGAACATTTTTAAGTTTTCTCCGAAGAATAGGTTTAGCGCATATGAGCGCAGTTTCGTTCATCATATTTGCTTATTCGCTTTCGCTCATGCAAATATGGAACTCATTGCGGTTGACCTACCAACAATTTCTTCTTCCCTACGGTCGAAGTAATTGGGTTAGGTCATACAAAAAAACTCCCGCCTCTAAAAAACTTTAGAGACGAGAGATTACTCGCGGTACCACCCTAATTACTATATGCTTATATAGTCACTTAAAAAGTTAACGCCGTTATACGTTCAAGTTATAACCCTTGAAAACTCCGGAACGGATTCAATAACTTCTGTATCAGTTCACACCACACACTGACTCTCTTAAACATACATTATTTACTACTTTCCATCAAAATTAATTATTTATAATTATCTATTTTCATAATATATTACAACCAATTTAATTTGTCAAGGCTAAAATTTATTTTTATTTAACTAAAATGTGATGGCGTTAAATAAGTAATAACTTCTGTTACTTCGTCATTACTATTATAAATTAAATGCCCATTATTTTCTGGAATACAAATACTATCTCCCTCAAGTACAGAATATATTTTACCTCCAATATGGCATTCGAATTTTCCCTTCAATACATATAAACAAACTTTTGATTCATGTATCATGGCTTCATCGCTTACCCATGTTTTAGGTGACAATTTAAATATAAAAATTTCTGCTCCGAAATAATTTTCTGATTTCTCATTATTTTTCATAATTGGAGTAATAAACTCTAATTCAACATTAATATTTCCAAATTTTACTTTAGTTCTACTTCCTTTAGTAACAGTAAGTACATTTTCATGTGTATCATCTAAAAATAATACAGATAATGGCATTTCCAACGCTTGAGAAAGGCGCTTTAATACCGATAAAGAAGGAGAAATTAAATCCCTTTCTATTTGTGAAATATATCCTGATGTTACATCAATTTGTTCTGACAATTCTACAATTGTCATACTCTTGCTTTTTCTTATATCCCTAATTTTTTTCCCAATCATTCATTTTAACCCCTTTATTATTAATCCCCATTTTTTACATATATATTTATTATACATATTTTTCATAAAATGTCACGTAATTCTTGCGTATTTTGTAATAAAATATGTAAAATTGTAAATAAATTCATACTTTAGTTTTTTGATATAAATACTATTACATATTTTTTATTTGCTTATAGCATATTTTATGGTATAATTTCATAATATATATTTTTAAACATTCGCATGTTTAAAGTCGGGGTTAGTAAGGGGATTAAAAATGAGTGAATATAAAGATAGATATAATGAAGAAATTAATTACCTCAATGAAATTATAAGTTTACTAGAATATAAACTGCAAATAGATAGCGAAAAACTTGAAAATAAAAAGATTGATTTAGTTGAAGCACGAAAAGAAATGTGGGAAAATACTACTCACTCTAATACGGATATGGATAAACTTTCTGATTTAAACCAATATTTAAGTGCCCTTAATGCTCAAACTCTGAGTTATGGTGAAACAGCTAAAGCTGTTTTAAAATATGAAAAAATGTTGGATAGTCCTTATTTTGCTCGAGTTGATTTCACAGAAGAAGGCTATGATGATACTGAAAAAATATACATTGGTCTTTTTAATTTAATGGATGATGAAAATCATGAAATAAAAATTTATGATTGGCGTGCACCAATTTCTTCAACTTATTACAGAAATGAAATAGGGCCTGTTGAGTATAAAGCTCCAGTGGGTACGATTAAAGGACATATATCATTAAAAAGACAATATAAAATTAAAAAAGGAATAATGGAATACTTTTTTGATTCTAATATGAACATTGTTGATGATATGTTAAAAGAAGCATTGTCTAAAAACATGACTTCTAAAATGAAAACTATTGTAGAAACAATACAAAAGCAACAAGACTTAATTATAAGGGATTTAGATAACGAACTTTTAATAGTTCAAGGTGTTGCTGGAAGCGGTAAAACTTCGGTAGCTTTACATCGTATTGCATATCTTTTATACCAAGGGTTAAGCTTAAAACTTAAATCAAATAATATTGTAATTATTTCACCAAATACTTTGTTTTCAAAATATATTTCAAATGTTTTACCTTCATTAGGAGAAGAAAATATAGAAGAAGTTACATTTGAAAATATATTCACTAAATATTTCAATAATAATTTGTCCATAAAATCTAAGAGTGAGCATCTTGAAGAAATAATCTGTTCCGATTCAGAAGATAGAAAAAACTTTTTAAGATCAGTAATTGATTTTAAAGGCTCACATGAATTTGCAAAAATAATTGACCGTTTCATCTATCATTTTGAACATAAAATGATAGAATTTGAAGATGTTTATTATAATGGTAAATATATAGAAAACAAACAACTGTTAAAGGCGCTATTTTTAAGTAATAAGCTGAATATGCCTTCTGCTAAAAAACTAAAAATAATAGAAACTAGACTTATGGATACTATTCATGATTTAAGAAAAGAAAGACGCGAGAAAATTACAGAAGCTGTTAAAAAAACAAATAATTATCAATTTGAAATAAAAGCTTTTACAAGATTGGTTGCTTCTAATGAAACTTCTTCTTTCAAAAAAAGAATTAAAAAATTTACTGAATTTGATAGTTATACTATTTATAAAGAATTATTTAAAAATAAAAACTTATTTTATGAATTATCAAAAGGTTTAAATTTACCTGATAATATGGATGAAATAATAAATTATACGAATTCTGTTATTACAGATCAATATAATATACCATATGCTGACGGCATTAGTTTGATGTATTTAAAAATAAAAGCTGAAGGCTTTGATTTATACTCAGAAATAAAGCAAGTTATTGTAGATGAAGCTCAGGATTATTATCCAATTCATTATAAAATTTTAAATTTAATTTTTAAAGATTCAAGATTCACTGTGGTAGGTGATGTTAATCAATCCATTGAAAAACAAAGGGATATATTCATTTATAATGATATTGAATCAATTTTTAACAAAAGAAAAAGCAATAAACTTTTCTTAAATAAAAGTTACAGATGTTCATATGAAATAAATAGATTTAGCAAAAAACTTTTAGATGCAGGTAATGATACTGAATTTTTTGAGAGAAGTGAAGGTGAACCTGAAATTATACAAAGAAAAACTATAGAAGAACTTAATCAGAAATTAATTGATGATATTAATAATTATAAATCAGAAGGATTAGATTCGGTTTCTATAATAACTAAAAGCAGAAAACAAGCAGCTGATTTATATTTTCAACTTAAAGATAAAATTGATGCAACTCTTGTGGACTATGTAGAAAATGAAAATATAACAGGGGTTACAATAGTACCTGTATATATGGCTAAAGGTTTAGAGTTCGATGCTGTAATGATTTATGATGTAAGCGAAGAAAACTACAGTACAAATTATGACAAAGGTCTTTTATATATTGCATGTACAAGAGCAATGCATAAATTATCTTTATACCATACAAATGAATTGACCCATTTCTTACAATAGTTAAATTAACCCCGAATCAACTAATTCGGGGTTTAATTTTTTTACTTTTTCAAAAATGGAACAGTATTGCCGCCATAAGGCATTACATATACATTTTTATTTTCAAAATCTACATTTTTAATTAATTCTTCTATATTTTTAAATGCACTTATTTTCATATCTTTTACTACATGTTGATCTATGTCAGTAAGCATCAATACATTTGTTCTATTAGTAACTTCGCAAGCAGCATAGAATATATATCCTGCTATTGTAAAGTCTGCTCTTAAATCTTTGTCCAGGGTTCCATTAGAAAGTGGTTTACTCCATCCAAAAAACTCATCTGCTCCGCCACCTTCATGACATTCAGCTATAAATATTATTGTTCCGCCTTCTTTTACACATTTATTAGCGTTAAATAGTGTTTTGGTTGCCTGATATAATGAAATATCTTTAGGAAATCCTCCACAACTTGCAATAACTATATCTGCTTCATTTTCTATTTCAACTCCAAAATAATCCTGAATAATATCGCTACTTTTTTGCCATGACTCTTCAAATTTACCACATATTAAATTGCAATGCTCAGTTTTTGAATTTGTTACTATATTTATACCAAAACAAGGATTTACCATTGCTGCCGCTTCATTCATATCATCATTAATCGGATTATTTTCAAGATTACCTACTCCAATTAATGAACTTGACTTAGGTTCTTCAGGACTGAGTGCATGAATATGATTTTTGTTTATAGTAGTTCTGCTTGATATTCCTGGAAGGATACTTTTCCTACCGCCACCAAAGCCAGCCATTAAGTGATGAACCGTTCCACTTATTGTTATAACTTTTCTGTTTATAGCTAATTTATTTACCCATACTGGAGTTTTTCTTGTTGTTTCTCCTAAATAAACTAAATCATCAGCATCACAATCATGATTTATTACTTTTACTTTATTATAAATTTCTTCTGTTACTAATTTTTTTAACTCTTCTTCTGTTTGATGTCTATGAGTTCCTAATGCAACAACAATTACTATATTATCATAACTTACACCAAAATTATGTAAATAATCAATTAATAAAGAGATTATTATATCCTGTCTCATCCAAAAACGAGTTATATCACTTATTATTATTGTTATTTTATCATCAGCAGAAATTATTTCTTTTAATGCAGGTGAATCCATTGGATTATTTACAGAATTATTAAACTCTAACTTTATATTTTCTATAGCCTTAATTTCCTTTTCATATAAATATTTAATTGATTTAGCATTATTAACATTAATATCTATATATTTACTTCCATACTTTAATTTTATATTTTCCATTTAAAACTTCCTTTTCTTTTTTTGAAGCGGGTGATGGGAATCGAACCCACNNCACTAAGCAACACCCGCATTTTATAATTACACTAAGCTGTCATCAACTTCTACGAAAGTTTATATTTGGCCGAACTAAGCAACACCCGCATTTATAAAAATACATGTCCATTTAATATTATAATTATACTTTTAAGAAATGTAAAGGATTTTTTAAAAATGTAAAAATATTTCTATCAAATATGTACTGATAAATTATTTATTTGGCATAGGGTATTTACTACTGCAAAAATCAATACTTTTGCTAAGTTAGATGTTGTATTATCTTGGTCAAATCTTGGAGCAACTTCAGCTATATCAAAGCTTACTACCTTATTTGATTTAAACATATATTTTAGAAACTTCAATACTGTTTCTGGATCTAATCCTAATGGTTGTGGTGAACTAACTCCTGGTGCAAATGCTGATGAAAATACATCGGAACAAATGGTTATATATATATGGTCTTGATTATTTATAAAATTATTAAATTTTTCCATTAAACTCCACTCGTCGCTTATTGAAATATCTTTTTCCAAAATATACTCAACACCAAGATTTTTAGCAGTTTTAAATAAGTCCACTGTATTGCTATATTTTTGAATTCCTAAGCACATATAGGAATATTCTAATTCTTTGTCCAAGCATATATCAGCTATTTGCCTGAACATGGTTCCTGAGCTGCCCCCATTAGGGTATGGTCTAAGATCAAAATGAGCATCAAAGTTTATAATACCAATTTTAGGTTTTGATTCTTTCTGATATAAATAATTTAAAATTCCATTATAATGGCCAAATGCTACTTCATGTCCCCCTCCTAAAACTATAGGAAAAAGAGATAGATTTAAGATTTTTTGCACTGCTTCAGCCAATAATGCCTGACTTTCTTCTAATGTACAATTCTCCGAAAGTATATCTCCTGCATCGAAAATCTTAACTTCCTGATTAAACCAACATGGAAGATTTGCGAGTTCTTTTCTTATACTATGAGGTGCATTAGCTGCACCAAACCTGCCTTTATTAATTTGTATACCTGCATCACAGCAAAATCCAATTATACAAAACCCTAACTTACCTTTGTATATCTGCAAGTGTTCCTGAGATAAATCAATAAATTGTATCATCTGATGCCATCTAAAGGCATCAAAATTATTTTCGCTATCTATTCGTCCTTTCCAAACATTTTTATCTGCAACAGCATAATTATTATTAAACATTTTATCACACCTTTCCATAAATTATTTTCATTCTAATAAATTAACATCTAATAATAGTCGATAAAAATATACAAATATAAAAAGAACCTTCGAGTATACATAATATGCTTCACAAAGGTTCCTTTTTTAACTAAAAATATTATATAAAATTTAAAATTTTATGAATTTATTTATTTTTCAAACTTATTAAAAAACCTTGTGCGATTTATTCCTGATGGACGATTAAATCTCTTTAATTCATATAATTCATCCTTATTTCCAGACAATAAATTAACTCCTTCTTTACATGAAAATGTAGATACAAATCCAATTTCCTTAAGTATATCTTTAATTTCCTTACAAATATAACCGTATGGATACGTAAAAGCTGTTGGCGTATATCCTGTTTTACTTTCTATTAAAACTTGAAAATATCCTATATCCTCAAGAATTTCCATTTTATATTTATCAAATGCTTCTCCTTCTATTATACTACAACCTTTTCTATCCTCAATATCATGCATTGCATATGTATGATTTTGTATTTCAACATATGGAGATTCAACAAGCTCTTTAACTTGTTTCCAATTTAAATATGGATTTGTATATTGATCTTTAGAGCTTTTATCCACATATTCACCAACTATTGATATAACCGCTTTAACTTGATATTTTTCAAGTATTGGAACTATATATGTATAATTACTTAAATATCCATCATCGAAAGTAAGCATAATTGGTTTTTCTGGTAAATTTTTTTTGTTATATTCAAAATCAATTAAATCTTGCACATCTACTGTTGTATATCCTTCTTTTATTAAGTACTTAACATCTTCCTCAAACTCTTTAGGAGATATAATATATTTTCCTAAACTGTTTTTATTTTTTAGAACTTGATGATACATGATTATAGGAAGTCTTACTGAAGGGCTTGTCGATACAGGAGTTGATACTGGTAATACATTATTTAAATTGCTAAAGTATAAAAACAACACAAATAAAGGTAAAATTAAAATATATAAATATCTTCTTTTAAAATTTAACAAAAAACCACCCCATATAATTAGTTAATTTTAAACATATTATATGTTTATGTCATATAACCTAAATTAATTACTATTGTATTATTGAATAATAAATACTATTAATTATTAATATTTCCACAGTAACCCGTATTTTAAAAAAAGTTATTCACATATAAATAAAGTATTACAATTTATTTCATCATTTTTTGATAAAATGTAACACCATATATGCTTTTTCATATATTAAAGTATAAGCTTGACTATATATAATTATAAAGTTAAGAATTAAAAATTTTAATTAGCTGAAAGGAGCAACTATAAATGGATAATAATATTAACAATAACAACAACTATCCTGAATACAATAACGACTTATTTGATATGAATCAAGATTTAAACACACAAAGATATACTAATAGAAGATACAATTATGATAATAGATTCGACTATAATAGAAGATATGATAATAGATACGATAACAGATATGATTACAGATATGATCATGATAGATACTATCGTTATCCTTATTGTGACAGGTATGGAAATTGCGAAAATCCAATATGGTGGTTATTCTGGCCATTCTTCTTTTTATAAAATAAAACTTTAAAACATAAAGGAACGGTATTATCCGTTCCTTTATATATTTATTGAATTTAAAATTTTCTGCTTCCTGGTTTAATTGGTTGAGATCCACTTTTACATAAAGGGCAGTTTTGTTCTTCATAAGTATCAAATATTAATTCTACTGCTGAATAAATAGGCAAATCAATTTCACTTACTTTTCTATCAACTATACAACCAATACCAATTACTTTTCCGCCATGAGCTTCAAGAACTTTTGCTGTTTCCATAGAAGATTTGCCTGTTGTAACTACATCTTCCATTATTAATATTTTTTCACCAGGTTTAATTTCAAAACCACGTCTTAAAGTCATTATGTTGTTTTCTCTTTCAGTGAAAATTGCTCGTACATTTAATTGTCTACCAAGTTCATATGCAGCTACTATTCCACCCATAGCAGGTCCTACAACAACATCAATTCCTAATTGTTTCACTTTTTCTGCAACAATTGAAATTACTTGTGATGATTTATCTGGATATTGCGTTAACTTTGCACACTGACAATATCTGTTGCTGTGTTTACCTGAAGATAATAAAAAATGTCCTTCTAATAAAGCATCACATTCTTTTAATATTTCTACTACATTTATACTCATTTCATCCTCCGATTTCTTATTTATTATTCATTGTTATTTATTCTTTGTAATTTTAGGGACAGTCCCTGACCTAAATTATACCTCTTATTTCATCAAGAGTTTTAATGTTATTTATATCCATAAATTCTTCAATTCCATTTATAATGTCTACAGCTATATTTGGCTTAATAAAGTTTCCAGTTCCTATTTGTATTAAAGTTGCACCAGCCATTATAAATTCTATTGCATCCTCAGCGCTCATAATGCCCCCTAATCCACAAACAGGTACTTTAACTGCCTTGCATACTTCATGAACCATTCTTAAAGCTACAGGCTTAACACAAGGACCTGATAGACCTGCATAAACATTATCAAAAACTGCTTTTCTTTTTTTAATATCTATAGCCATTGCTTTAATTGTATTTATTAATGAAATGGAATCTGCTCCTGCTTCTTCACAAGCAACTGCCATTTCAGCTATATTTTCTGCATTAGGAGACAATTTAACCATCAATGGTTTTTTACATGCTCCCTTAACTTGTGAAACTATTTCAAAAGCAACTTCTGATTTAATTCCAAATGCCATACCACCACATTTTACATTTGGACATGATATATTTAATTCAATTAAATCAACATCAGTATTATTTAATTTTTCAATACCTGTTAAATATTCCTGTTCAGTATTTCCACCAAGATTTGCAATAATCTTAGTTTTATAGTTTTTCATCTTTGGAAGTTCTTCAGATATAAATTTATCCACTCCAGGATTTTGAAGACCTATACTGTTTATTAAACCCATAGGTGTTTCCCATACTCTTATTCCAGTATTACCCGGTTTAGGATTTAATGTTAATCCTTTGCTGCAAATTCCTCCAAGTAAGGATAAATCATAAAATTCACTAAATTCTTCTCCAAATCCAAATGTTCCTGAAGCTGTAAGAATAGGATTTTTAAATTCCATTCCCATTGCTTTTACTCTTAAATCTGCCATTTTACCACCCCATTATATTAATAGTTCATCTGATAGAAATACTGGACCATCTTTACATGCTCTTTTATTTCCACTTATTGTTTCAACAGTGCAACCTAAACAAGCACCTAATCCACATGCCATTCTTCTTTCAAGAGACATATAACATGAAACATTTTTAGCTTTGCATCCATCAGATATTTTAAACATCATAATTTCTGGGCCACAAGTAACTACTGCATCATAATTTTCGTAATTTATGTAATCAGTTACAAATCCTTTTTTCCCTACGCTTCCATCTTCTGTTATAACTAAAACTGAATTAGCGTATTTTTCAAATTCTTCATTATAATATACACTATCCTTATATCCTAAATATACATCTGCTTTTTTTCCTAATTTTTTAGTTAAATATAAAAGAGGTGCAATACCAATTCCGCCCCCAACAACAGCTATTTTTCCATTAAGTTCATTTAAATTAAATCCATTACCTAATGGTCCAACTGCCTGTATTTCTTCTTTTTCTCTTAATTTACTTATTTCTGTAGTTCCGACTTTTTCAACTCTATATAAAAATGTAACTGTATTTTCATCTGCATCATTTACACTTATCGGTCTTGGTAATAAAAATGAATTGTCCAAAGTTTTAAGCATAAAAAATTGTCCAGGTTTAACTTCATCTTTTTCATTTTTAAATTCAATTACAAGTTTATAAATATTATTAAGTACTTGTTTATTGAGAAGTATTTTACTATTAAGTATTTTCATTTTTCCTCCTGTTAAAATAAGCATATTCAATAGTTTTCTTACACCCTAATGAATTATACTTAAACAGCTTATATTTATATATAAGCTCTTATGTCGTCTCTCATTCTTATTGTTTCTTTTCTTGCACATTCAGCAAAATTATTTTCGCCATCTTCTTCTTTTTTATATGCTAATAAAATTCCTCTTGAAGAATTTACTACTGCACCATTACCATTTATTAAATATGTTGCTATATCTTCTGCTTTTCCTCCCTGTGCTCCGTAACCAGGTATTAATAAAAACATTGATTTAATTTTATTTCTTAAAGAAATTCCTTCTTCATTGTTTGTACATCCAACTACTGCTCCAACAGAACTAAAACCGCATTCTCCCATATTATCTTTAGCAAGTTCTTCTAGTTTTTCTCCTACTATTTCATATAAAGGTTCATTATCTTCATTTTTTATATATTGAAAATCTCTTGCACCTTTATTTGATGTACGCACAAGCGCAAATATTCCTTTATCA
>DIVM01000112.1 GCA_002435835.1 Firmicutes bacterium UBA6132 | reverse complement strand
AGTGTATAAATAATATCCTTCATATCGTAAGCTTTATTTGGATTATCAGGAATAATATCATTTAAAGCTTCATCTATTCTGTTAATATCATCATAAGTAAGCTTTTCTGGTACTGTTTCTAAATTGTTTTGTGGTAAGAAACTTAATAACTTTTTAATTTTTTCAATACAATCATCTTCTGAATCATCAACAAAGTGTGCAACACCACTTATACTATTGTGTGTCATTGCCCCACCTAATTTTTCTCCAGAAACAATTTCACCTGTTACAGTTTTTATAACATCAGGTCCAGTAATAAACATTTTACTTACATTTTGAACCATAAATATAAAATCAGTAAGAGCTGGTGAATAAACTGCACCACCTGCACATGGTCCTAATATAACAGAAATTTGTGGAATAACGCCTGAAGCTATTGTATTGTTGTAGAATATTTTAGCATAGCCTGATAAAGCATCTACACCTTCTTGTATTCTCGCTCCGCCTGAATCATTAATTCCTATTATTGGAGCTCCAACTTTTAAAGCCATTTGTTGAGCTTTTACTATTTTAGCTGCATGCATTTCTCCTAAAGATCCACCAATTACAGTAAAATCTTGTGCAAATACATATACAAGTCTTCCGTCAATAGTACCATATCCTGTTACAACACCTTCAGTTGGTGCCTTTTTCTTTTCCATTCCAAAGTTAACACATCTATGTTCAACAAATGCATCAATTTCTACAAAGCTTCCTTGGTCTAAAAGCTTTAATATTCTTTCTCTTGCAGTCAATTTGCCATTCTCATGTTGCTTATCGATTGCTTTTTGCCCGCCACCTAATTTTAACTGCTCACTTTTTTCTCTGAGCTCATTCAATTTATCGTTTGGCAATTTTGTACCTCCTAAATTAATAACTATATTAAATTAACACGACATATATAAAATAATCAATTTTTTGAATAAAGTCAACTATTTTTATTTAATTGCAAGATAGTATTCTGTTTCTGCATTTTTTTATTAAATTAGTTTTATTTAAAAATTCAAAACAGGAAATATACCTTATTTTTAAAAGTGCAAATTATTTTCCATGCAAGTTATATATTGCATCCGTCTTAATTTGCGTTTTTTTTCAACTTAGTCTAAAACTTAATTATGACTCTAACATTTTTCTCTTAGTATTTTATTTAAATGAGCATTATTACATTTCAAACATATAATGAAAATAAATGTATAAGTAAGGAGGGTGTGTCTTAGAAATGTATAAAAATAGCTTTCAAAATGAAAATAATAATTATAAATTAAATCCATACAGAGCAAAAAATATGTTTATAAAAAAAGCTGAAGTAACTCCTTCACAACCTACAGTAGATAATTTACCACAAGAAATTCCTGCTGAACAAACTCCTGAAACACCAGCAGTTATTTTACCTATAACAAATGAAGTAGAACTAACTATACCGCCATCATACGGATATGCGTCTGTTGGAGTATTTACAGCATTAGGGGCTTTACCTGTAAAAGATGCTGTTGTATCAGTTTATTTATTGGATGAAAATGGTGAAGAAGTAAATCTTTATTATAGAGTAACGGATGAAAGTGGTAGAGTTCCAGATATGCAATTAGCAGTTTTTTATGATCCAACAAATCCATTAGTAAGTCCAGAATTTTACTTCACAACATATAATATGAGAGTTCAAGCTTTTAACTATTACACACAAAATATTTTAGACTTTCGTGTATTTCCAGGAGTTAAAACAAATTTAAGAATTAATTTAATACCAGTAATACAAGGAGAAACTCAAGAAACTGCACCGGAAAAAACATTAGTAATTCCTCAAAGCCCTATAGATATATCTAATTAATATAAATGCTTAATATATATGAAAGGTGTGAAATTATGCGCAAAAAAAACAATTTTTGCAATAAAAAAATATATATAAATAATGAAAATTCATTAGAAGTCAATAATCAACAACCTCCATTTACAAGTCAACCTACAATTGGATTTTTAGCTGTAGGTGTTTTTACAGCATTAGGCGCTTTACCTGTTAAAAATGCATCTGTTACTGTATATAGTTTAAATGAAAACATAGAAGAAATTGTAATTCATCATAGAATAACTGATGAAAGTGGAAGGGTTCCTGATATGGATCTTAATGTATTTTATGATCCCAAAAACCCATTCGTTAGCCAAGAATTTTATTTCACAACATATAATTTAAGAGTTCAAGCTCAAAATTATTATTCTCAAAATATACAAAATTTTCGAGTTTTTCCTGGAGTTAAAACAAATTTAAAAATTAATTTAATACCTCTTATTGAAGGAGATGAGTACCAAGAAAATATTGTAATTCCTCCAAGCCCTATTGATGTATCAAACTAATGTAAGTTTATTACGATTTAAAAACAACTAATTATAGAAATAATATTTAAATTAAAACAATAAAAAATAGGGGTGATTTTATGAGCATACCAATTCCAGGTACAACCATTGTTTATGTTCCAGAATATATTACAGTACACTTAGGAAGACCTGATGAACCTGCAGAAAATGTAACAATACCTTTTATTGATTATATTAAAAATGTAGCTTCAAGCGAACTTTACCCTACTTGGCCTGAAAATGCTTTAAGAGCAAATATATATGCAATAATCTCAATTGCATTAAACAGAGTTTATACTGAATGGTACAGAAGTAGAGGATACAAATTTGACATAACAAATTCAACTCAATTCGATCAATTTTTCGTAAAAGATAGAGGAATTTTCGACCCTATCGATAAAATAGTTGATGAAATTTTTAATGATTATATTGTAAGACAGGGGCAAATAGTACCACTTTTTACTACTTATTGTGATGGAAGAGTTGCAGAGTGCAACGGAATGTATCAATGGGGCTCTGTGGATTTAGCTAAGCAAGGTTTAGGGCCATATGATATATTAACTTATTATTACGGAGATGATATTAACATAAGAGATAATGCACCAGTTGGAACTGTTGCAGAATCTTATCCAGGAACTCCTTTAAAAGTTGGAAGCATAGGAACTAATGTATTATATATGCAATTAGCATTAAATACTATTTCAAATAACTACCCAGCAATACCTAAAATATATCCTGTTAATGGAGTTTTTACTCCTCAAATGGAAGAGTCCGTAAAAGTCTTTCAAAGAATTTTTAATTTAACCCCCGACGGTATAATTGGTAAAGGTACATGGTATAGCATAAGGAATACTTTTATTGCTGTAAGAAATCTTGCAGAATTAACATCAAAAGGAGCGATATTAGGGGAAGTTGATGTAATCTCTCCTGAAGTAGAAGCAAGATTAGTTATACCTCGAGTTCAGTTAGCACAATATTTTCTAAACGTAATGTCCATATTTTACGAATCAATACCTGCAGTAGATATAAATGGTCAATTAGGGCCTCCCACAAGAGCTTCAATAATTGAATTTCAAAAGGTTGCAAATATTCCAGCTACGGGAATTCTTGATGAAGGAACTTGGCTAACTCTATATAACGCTGCAATCGGTGCATTAAGAACAATACCTCCTAATGCAATTGCATTACCAAGATTAATATATCCAAATATAATTTATAGATTAAATTCTGAAGGACCAGGTGTCTATGTAATACAACAATATCTTGATTTTATTGCTCAATTCGTTCCAAGCATAACTGCACCAACTGCTGATGGTGTGTTTAAAGAAGATACAAGGAATGCTGTAATAGCATTTCAAAGAGAATATGGACTCTCACCTGATGGAATAGTTGGAAGAGCAACATGGGAAAAGTTAACTGAAATATATTATGGCTTTAAATTTGGAAATAAAGCCACAGTAACCTAAATTTTCATCAATTAAGGGTGCATAGCATCCTTTTTACTTATGCTTCTTTATTATTTTTTATAAATTGTTTTATTAAACTATTGACAAATAATTCAAATTTGCTAAAATAAAATTAGCACTCACTTAGTTAGAGTGCTAACAGCACTTTAAATAAAGTAAATTTATTTACTTAAAAATATAAATGTTTGAAAGGATGGATAAAATGGATAAAATACAATTTAAAGCTGAATCTAAAAGGCTACTTGATTTAATGATTAACTCAATTTACACTCACAAAGAAATCTTTTTAAGAGAACTTATTTCTAACGCAAGTGATGCAATCGACAAAAGCTATTACAAATCACTTACTGATAATAATGTTGTTTTCAATAAAGAAGATTACTACATAAGAATTTCTGTAAATGAAGATGAAAGAACTTTAGTTATTTCAGATACAGGTATAGGAATGACAAAGGATGAACTTGAAAATAATTTAGGTACAATTGCAAAAAGTGGTTCATTCGATTTCAAAGAAAATAGCGAACAAAAAGATGGTGTTGACATAATCGGTCAATTTGGTGTTGGTTTTTATTCTGCATTCATGGTAGCTGATACTGTTATAGTTAAAAGTAAAACTGCTGACTCAGATGTTGCATACAAATGGGTGTCAAGTGGTGCTGATGGTTATAGTATTGAAGAATGTGAAAAGGATACTGTTGGAACAGAAATTACTTTAAAAATAAAAGAAAGTAATGATGATAATGATTACGAAGATTATTTAGATTCATATTCAATTAAATCATTAGTAAAAAAATATTCTGATTTCATTAAGTACCCTATAAAAATGAATGTTAAAAAACGAAAATTAAAAGAAGAAGTTGAAGAAAATAAGGAAAATGAATATGTTGATTATTATGAAGATGAAATATTAAACAGCATGGTTCCTATTTGGCGTAAAAACAAAAATGAATTAACAGATGAAGATTATGAAAACTTCTATATGGATAAACATTATGGATATGAAAAACCATTGAAATATATGCATGTAAAAGTTGAAGGTCTCACAAGTTATAATGCAATTTTATATATACCTGCAAGAGCATCTTATGACTTCTACACTAAAGAATTTGAAAAAGGTCTCGAACTTTATTCTAATGGCGTAATGATAATGAATAAATGTGGTGATTTATTGCCTGATTATTTTGGCTTTGTACAAGGTTTAGTTGATTCAGCTGATTTATCATTAAATATTTCAAGAGAATTATTACAACATGATAAACAACTACAATTCATAGCTAAAAAAATAAAAGATAAAATTAAATCAGAACTTTTATCATTACAGCAAAATGAAAGTGAAAAATATGAGCAGTTTTTTAATGCATTTGGTAAAACTTTAAAATATGGACTTTATTCAGGTTTTGGGGCAAACAAAGAAGAATTACAAGACTTAATCATGTTTTATTCTTCAAGCGAGAAAAAACTTGTATCATTATCTGATTATGTTTCTCGTATGAAAGACGATCAAAAATATATTTATTATGCAACTGGTGAAAATGTAGATAAAATTTCAAAACTGCCACAAACTGAAGCTGTTTTAGATAAAGGATATGAAATACTTTATTTTACTGATGAAGTGGATGAATTTGCAATTAAAATTTTAATGCAATATAAAGAAAAACAATTTAAGAGTATTTCAAGTTCAGATTTAGAATTAGGCGATGTAAATAGCGATTCAAAATCTGAAGAAGAAATAAAAGAAAATTCAGATATTTTCTTATTCATGAAAGAATCATTAAATGGAAAAATCACTGAAGTTAAAGCTTCAAAAAGGCTTAAAAATCATCCTGTATGCTTATCAAGTAAAGGTGAACTTTCTATAGAAATGGAAAAAGTTTTAAATCAAATGCCTGATGCAGATGGAAATATGAAAGCTGAAAAAATACTTGAATTAAACACTAACCACGAAATGTTTAATTCAATAAAAAATGCATTTGATAATGATAAAGAAAAACTTAAAAAAATCGCAAATGTTTTATATAACCAAGCATTATTAATTGAAGGTCTTCCTATTGATGATCCTGTTCAATATGCTAATGATGTTTGTGAATTGATGAAATAGCAAATATTATAGACAAAAACAAAAAGTTGTATCAAGTTGAGGAGGCATTGCCTCCTTTTTTTGTCTTCATTATAAGGTATTTGTTATTTTGAATTAAGAACATATTTTAAATATTAAAATTGATTGAATATATTAAATAATATTGATATACTGAAAATGTTAAAAAATTAGCGGAGGTATTATTTTGGTTGAAATATTAAAGGCGGTCTTGCTTGGTATTGTACAAGGAATTACGGAATGGTTACCCATAAGCAGCACAGGCCATATGATATTAGTCCACGAATTCATTAAATTGAATTTTTCCAAATTATTTGTAAACACATTTTTAGTTGTTATACAATTTGGTTCCATAATAGCAGTTGTAACATTGTATTTTAATAAACTTAATCCATTTTCAATTAATAAATCCTTAATAGAAAAAAAAGAAACCGTATCCCTTTGGATTAAAGTTATTATAGCAATCATACCATCAGGTGTAGTCGGAATTATATTCCATGATAAAATAAATGAATTGTTTTATAACCCTATAACAGTTGCTTTAGCTTTAATAGTTTATGGTCTAATAATGATTTATATAGAAAACGGAAACAGGAAAGCAAAAACAAAGGATTTTAATTCCCTTTCATATGAATTAGCTTTTGCAATTGGTGTTTTTCAATGTTTAGCTCTTATTCCTGGAACATCCCGTTCTGGTTCAACTATTATAGGAGCTATACTATTTGGAGCATCCCGTATTGTTGCAACAGAATTTTCATTTTTTATGGCAATTCCAACAATGCTTGGGGCAACGGCTTTTAAACTTTTAAAGGCTGGACTTGTTTTTTCAGGATTCGAATGGACAGTACTTTTAGTTGGTTCCTTAGTAGCTTATATAGTTTCTGTATTAGCTATAAAATTCCTGATAGATTACCTTAAAAAACATGATTTTAAAGCTTTTGGATACTATAGAATAATTCTTGGATTTATCGTATTGACTTATTTTTATATAATTATTTAATTAAAATAATTGTAGTAAATTATAAATAAAATAAAAAAAGCAGTTTAAAAAATTTTTTTAAACTGCTTTTTTGTTTTGATAAAATTTTATTATTGAGCTTTAGACTCAAAGTATTCTTCGAGAGTCATTTGGCTTTCGTAAACTTCTTTTGCTAATTCAACACCAACATATCTTAAATGCCACGGTTCAAATGAATAACCAGTTATACTTTCTTTACCTTTTGGATATCTCACTATAAAACCAAATTTATGAGCATTATCTTTTACCCATTTACCTTCTTCTGTATTTTCAAATGTATCATCTAATTGAAAATTCATTGATGCTGCTGTAATGTCAATTGCAAGTCCTGTTTGATGTTCACTTTGTCCCGGCTTAGCACTGTATTTATCTGCAGCTTCCTGACCGTTGCTAGCTACATATGATTTATATAATGAATTCTGAGTATTATATGATCTATAGCCTGAACGTGCTTTTAATTCATATCCATCTTCTTTGGCAGATTCAAATAAAAGTTTTAATGCATCATGTGCTACTTTTCTTAACTGATTAATTTCAGGATTTTCAAGAACTGTTGGCAAATCATCAAGAGGAACTAAATCTTCGGGAACATAACTCTCAGGTAAATATCTCTTTTTGTTTACAACTACTTCTAAATCGCTTGAATTTGTTACAACATTGTTTTCATCTATTGTTTTACTTAAATCATATTTATTTGGCTCTGAGGAAGTTACAGTTTCACCACTGCCTTCATTTTTGTTTGGTTCTTGTTGTTCTCCATTATTTTGTTGTTCATTATTTTCATTATTTTCATTTTGTTGTTCATTTTGATTTTCATTGATTGGTTCTTTAGAGTTTTCATTAGAAATTGCTTTAAATGCTGCTATTATAATAATTATTAATGCAATTATTACTATTATGGATTTATTAGTCTTTTGTTTCTTTTTTTTCATTTTATTTGCCACCTTTATTTTGAATAGTTATTTTATATTGTTAAACTGTTTTCCACATTATTATTGCGTTTTCAGTTGGCATATGATAATAATTCGGACGTATACCAGCTGATTTAAAACCATATTTTTCATATACCCTTATGGCTCCATAATTGGATTCTCTAACTTCTAATGTCAAGTTGTTAATTTCAGAGCATTTGCACACTCCTATTATTTTTTCAATTAGTAATGATGCAATTCCCCTATTCCTGTATTCAGGCAAAACTGCTACATTTGTAATATGTCCTTCATCACATATTTTCCACATTCCCATATAGCCAACTATTTTATCATCCACAGTTGCACACTGATAATAAGCTAAATTATTTAATAATTCTTTTGTAAAAGTATCTTTTGACCATGGCAAGGAAAAACATATTCTATCAATTCCGGCAACCACATCCACATCATTTAAATTCATGCCTCTGATTTTTACTTCCATTAAACAAACCCCCCCATTTTAATAATATAATTTATTATATTATATTACTTAACGTTTCTTTCTGCTTGCGATAAACGCAAATATTTAGGCGTAAACTCTGAAGATGACTCTATTATATTTTCTGCTGCCATTTCATTGGCAATAAAAGCTAATGAAGAAGATTTTAATAAATTAAATTGTTTTGGTGCAAATATAGGCTTTACTTTAATACTTTCTTCAAAAATATTTTTGTAAATTTCAGAGCCATCCCCATTTAATATGACAGGTTCATTTAATTCATTAATTATATTAATTAAATCATCAACTGTTGATGGAAATTGCTCTTTAACAGATATTATTTTACCATTTTCCCATTTATAAATGCCTGCATAAATTCTTTTTGCTTTAGCATCCATAATGGATATAATTTTTTTATCCTCACTGTATATATTTGCAGCTAAAGACATCATGGTTGGTACTGCAGCTATTTTAATATTTAAAGAATATGCTAAACTTTTAGCTATAGCTGCGCCTATTCTAAGGCCAGTATAAGAGCCAGGTCCTTCTGAAACACCTATTAAATCTATTTCTTCTATTTTTATTTGTAGATCCTCAAGCAGTTTTTCTATTAATGGCATCAGTTTTTCTGAATGAGTTTTTTTATGGCTTAAAGAATATTCTCCTAAAATAACATCATTTTCTGAAACTGCACACGAAGCAGTTACGGATGCTGATTCAATTGCAAGTATTTTCATTTTTTAACTCCTCAACTATTTTGTCAAATACTATACCTTTTCCAGTAACAGAAAAAATCCTAGTATTTTCATCTTCTCCTCTTTGAATATAAATGTTTATTCTTTCTTCAGGAAGCATGTTTTTTATTTTGTCAGACCACTCAATAATGCATATTCCATCAGAATAAATGTAATCATCATATCCTAAATCATACATGTCATCTTCAGATTCTATTCTGTAAACGTCCATGTGATAAAAAGGAAATTTTCCTTGGTACTCTTTAATTATATTAAAGGTCGGGCTGGTAATATATTCTTTTATACCAAATTCATTAGCAATAAATTGAGTAAGTGTTGTTTTCCCCGCTCCTAAATCGCCATCAAGGCACAGAACAGTACCACTAAGTAAATTTTCACTTATTATTTTTCCAACTTTTTTTGTATCCTGTAAATTATTTATAGTTATTTTCATTTTTGTCCTTCGTATTTATTAATATTTTATAAAATATGTAATCCAATGTAGATTATATATTTTTTAATATTAAAAATCAAGGAATAAAACCATGGAACAAAAATTTATTGAACTGAGGTTTTATACATGTTATAATATTTTGATTTTGATTTTGATTTAAAATATGTATTAATAATGAATGTATCTGAATAATATTAATATATAAGCAAATTTCGTATATTTGAGGAGAATTTATTTAATGAAGCAATTTAATCATATATATTTTATAGGTATTGGTGGAATAAGCATGAGTTCATTAGCTGAATTAATGCTTGATGAAGGAATTAAAATATCAGGCTCTGACAGAACATCATCCCATATAACTAAAAAACTTGAAAAATTAGGTGTAAAAGTATTTCCAAGCCATGATGGTGTAAATATTACTCCTGATATAGACTTAGTAGTTTATACGTCTGCTATTTCAAATGATAACCCTGAACTATTAAAAGCTCAAAAATTAAATTTACATATAATGGATAGAGCTGAGTTTTTAGGATTGATAATGAAAAAATTTAACAATTCAATTTGCGTATCAGGCACTCATGGAAAAACTACAACAACAGGAATGCTTTCTTCTGTTCTAATTGAAACTGAATTAGAGCCAACTATATTCTTAGGAGGCGAAATGGATTCAATAGGAGGAAATTTTAAAAAAGGTTCATTTAATATGCTTGTAACTGAAGCATGTGAATATAAAAGGAATTTTTTGAAATTCAATCCTACAATGGAATTAATTTTAAATATAGAAGAAGACCATTTAGATTATTATAAAGATTTAAAAGACATAGAAAATGCCTTTGAAGAATATGCAAATATAATACCTGAAACAGGACATTTAATTGTAAATGTGGAAAATAAGCATTTATTTAATAATGTAAAATGTAAAGTACTTTCATTTGGTTTAACAGAAGAAGCAGATTATTATGCTTCAAATATTAACAACTTCCCTATCCCATCCTTTGATTTGATGTTTGAAGGAAAAAAAGTGATGGATATTAACCTTAACGTTTTTGGTGAACACAATATACTAAACTCAATTGCTACAGCTGCAGCTTGTTTAATGCTTGGTGTTGATGAAAAAATAATAAAAAAAGGTTTGGAAAACTTTAAAGGAACTCATAGAAGATACGAATTTAAATGCACATACAAAAATGCAGCAGTAATAGATGATTATGCTCATCATCCTACTGAAATGAAAACAACTTTAAAAACAGCAAGAAATTATAGTAACGGAAAAATAATAACTGTTTTTCAGCCCCACACATATACAAGAACTAAATCTTTATTAAATGATTTTGCAAAAGCCTTACAACTTTCTGACAAAACAATTTTACTAGATATATATGCTGCAAGAGAAAAAGATACGGGTGAAATTCATTCAAAAGATTTATTAAATAAAGTTTTAGAATTAAAAGCAGATTGTGTATATGCTGAAAGTTTCGAAGAAGCTGCTTCTTTAATAAAAGGCTTTGTTGACGATGGCGATACTGTAATAACTATGGGCGCAGGTAATGTTAATAAAGTTATAGAATATTTAAATTAAAAAAAGACACGGGGACGTGTCTTTTTTAATGATCTCTGTTTGTTAGATATTTTGCTAATTCAATTAAATAATTTGCTTTACTTCCAAATATATTTAAACTTTCTATTGCTTCATAGCTATATTTTTGAACGTGTTTTTTTGCTTGTTCAATACCTACATAGGAAACATAAGTTTTTTTATTATTAGCTTCATCGCTTCCTATAGGCTTTCCTATTAGCTCTTCAGAACCTTCAACATCCAATATATCATCTTGAATTTGAAATGCAATACCAAGTTTTTCAGCATAAACACTTAAAGCATTTATTTCCTCTTTACTTGCACCACCTAATATAGCTCCAGCTTCAATACTTGATTTAATTATTGCACCTGTTTTTAAAGAATACATATATTTTAAATCATCTAAATTATGTATTTTTTCTTCTCCAGCCATGTCAACTATTTGCCCACCAATCATTCCTTCCGTTCCAGAAGAATTTGCTATTATAGAAAGAGCTTTTATAGCTTTATTACAATCTAAACCAGAATTCATAGAAGCTTCAAGTCCAACTTCAAAAGCTTTATTTAATAGACCGTCACCTGCTAAAATGGCTATAGCTTCATTAAACTTTTTATGGTTGGATAAATTTCCTCTTCTATAATCATCATCATCCATTGCAGGCAAATCATCATGAATTAAAGAATATGTATGAATCATTTCCATTGAACATGCAAATGGCATTGCTTTTTTATAATCACTATTAAAAATTTCATAAGCTCCTAATAAAAGTACAGGACGAAGTCTTTTCCCTCCAGACATTAGGCTATAATTCATTGATTCATATATAATATTTTGAGGATTATTATCATTATTTTTTATAATGTTACTTAAATATTTATCAACTTCATTAACTTTTTCCAACATCCAATTTTTAAAATCCATATTATACGACCTTTAAATAATTTTTTGAAAATTTAGGGACGGACCCTTTTTAATTTTAGGGACGGACCCTTTTTTTTATTGAGTATTTTAAATATTTTTTTAAATCATTTAAGTGATTTGGGGACGGAGGTTTTTCAGCAAAAAAAGGCGACCTCCCCAAATCTCCAAATTTTTTATTGTCCAAATATTTGTTTTGCTATTTCTATTGCGTCTTTTGCATCTTTTGCGTAATAATCTGCGCCTATTTGTTTTGCGTAATCTTCTGTTAGAACAGCACCGCCTACTACTACTTTGCAGTTTATATTATTTTTTCTTAATTCATCTATAGTTTGTTTCATGCTTTTCATTGTAGTTGTCATTAAAGCGCTTAAACCTACAATTATTTGTTCATCATACTTTTTAGCTTCTTCTACTATTTTTTCTATTGGAACATCTTTTCCTAAGTCAATTATATCATAATTATAATTTTCAAGAATTACTTTTACTATATTTTTACCTATGTCGTGGATATCGCCTTTAACTGTAGCAAGAATAATTTTTCCTTTGCTTATAGCTGCTGACTGATTATTTTTTAAACTTTCTTTTAATACATCAAATGCAGATTTAACTGTTTCTGCTGACTGTATTAATTGAGGAAGAAAAATATTTCCTTTTTCATATTCATCGCCAACAACATCTAATGCAGGTATTAAAAATTCATTTACTACGGACAGTTCATCCATTGATTTAAGAAGTTCTTTTACAATCGGTGCTGCTTCATTTTTTAACCCTTTAATTACTATGTCTTTTAAACTTAAATTATTTTGATTTTTTGTTTTAGCTTCTTCTTTATTTAAAACAGCTACATTATTTTCAACTTTTTTATTTAAGCTTGAATTTTTATATTTATCTATATATTCTTTAGATCCTTCATCAAAATTATATAAAACATTAAATGCACTTACTTTATCCATCATTCCTTGGTCATTTGGGTTTATTATAGGTAAATCCAATCCAGCTGACATAGCTATGGATAAAAATGTTTCATTTATTATATCTCTTCTAGGCATACCAAATGAAATATTTGAAACACCTAAAGCTGTTTTAAGTCCAAGTTTTTCTTTTACTAAAGCAAGAGCTTTAATTGTTTCTACTACTTCTTTTTGCTGCGCTGAACATGTTAATGTCAAAGTATCTATATAAACATCTTCTTTTTTAATTCCATATGACAAAGCTTTATTTAATATTTTTTCTGCTATTAAATATCTTTCATGAGCAGTATCAGGAATTCCTCTTTCATCCAAAGTTAATCCAACAACTGCTGCACCATATTTTTTAACTAATGGAAGTATTTTATCCAATACTTTTTCTTCGCCGTTTACTGAATTAACTATTGCTTTACCGTTTATATATCTAAGACCTGCTTCTATAGCTTTTGGGTCAGATGAATCAATTTGCAACGGAACACTTGTTACACTTTGAAGTTTTTTAATAACATTAACCATCATTTCAGGTTCATTTATTTCAGGAAGACCAACATTGACATCTAATATTTTTGCTCCGGCATCTATTTGAGATATGCCTTGTTTTAAAATATAATCTATGTCATTATTTCTTAAAGCTTCTTTAAATAATTTTTTACCAGTTGGGTTTATTCTTTCACCTATAACTTTAACTCCTTCAATTAAAACCGTATTTGAAGGCGTACAAAGTGCCGAACAATGCTTTTTAGCTATTTGTTTAAGAACTACACCATTTAATTTTTCTTTTATTTTAAATATATATTCTGGGCTTGTGCCGCAACATCCACCAATTAACCTTACACCTAATTCAGCAAACTTCAATGCAATATCTGAAAATTGATCTGGGGATACGTCATAGTATGTAACATCATTTCTAACAACTGGTAATCCTGCATTTGCTTGAACTAAAACAGGTATATCCGTGTACTTCATTAATTCTTCTACAATAGGATATATTTCTTTAGGTCCTAATGAACAATTTATACCTAAAGCATCAACCCCTAATCCCTGTAGAGTTATAGCCATGCTACTTGGAAGACATCCTGTAAATGTTCTGTGGTCCTGCTCAAAAGACATAGTAGCTATTACAGGTAATGAGCTGTTTTCTTTTGCAGCAAGAACTGCTGCTTTTGTTTCATATAAATCAGTCATTGTTTCAATTAAAATTAAATCTGCTCCAGATTTAACACCTTGTATAACCTGTCTTTTAAATATTTCATACGCTTCATCAAATGTTAATTTTCCCATTGGTTCAACAAGTTCCCCAATAGGCCCTATATCTAAAGCAATATATATTTCTTCATTTATATCTTTTTTTGCTTCTTTAGCTAATGATATGGCTGCATCTATTATTTCTTCAACTGAATAAGAAGTTGATTTAAGCTTTAATTCATTGGCCCCAAATGTATTTGATGTTATTACTTTTGCGCCTGATTGTATATATTCTTTGTGAATTTCAATTATATTATTTCGTTCAAGTATATTTAATGTTTCTGGTACCTCTCCTAATTTAAGACCTTTTTTCTGAAGCTCGGTTCCCATTGCTCCATCAAATATTACTATATTTTTTTGTAAGTATTCCTTAAAATTCATATTGTCCTCACTTATTATAAATCTCTGTTAATTGAGTGAACTAATTTTATTATGTTGTTATGAGTTTTTCTTGCAACATATGGATTGTTCATTGTGTATAAATGTATTCCGTCAACACCGTTTGAAATTAAATCAATAATTTGTTCTGTTGCATATGCAATACCTGCATCTAATAATGCATCTGGATCATGTTCAAATTTATCTACAATTTTACGATATTTATCAGGAATTTTAGAACCGCTTAATTCTGCAATTCTATATATTTGTTTTTTATTTGTTAGTGGCATAATACCTGCTTCTATAGGTACATTTATATTGTATTTTTTAACTAAGTTCATGAAATTATAAAATTCATTATTATCATAGAAAAGTTGAGTTATAAGATGAGTTACTCCTGCATCTATTTTATATTTTAAATTTTTAACATCTTCTTCAAGATTTTTACTGTCCATATGACCTTCTGGATAGCATGTACCAGCTAAATCAAAATTTCCATTTTCTTTAATGAATTTAACTAAATCTGAAGCATGTTTAAAATCTCCCTTTATTTCTTCATCTAAAGGAACATCTCCTCTTAAAGCTAATATATTTTCTATTCCTTCTTGTTTTAAACCTTTTAAAACTTCATTTATTTCATGCTTTGTAGATGAAATGCATGTTAAATGTGCTACTGATTCTATATTATATTTATTTTTAATTATGGATGTAATTTCTGTAGTTTTATTTTGGTTACTACCGCCCCCTGCACCATATGTAACACTTATAAAATCAGGTCTTAAATCGCTTAATGCTTCCAATGTTTTATATATAGTATCAATAGATGATGTAGCTTTTGGTGGGAATATTTCAAATGAAAATACCAATTTCTTTTTATCAAATATTTCTTTAATCTGCATGTTATCCTCCGATATTTTAGAAAATTGTACCTATGTAATATTAATCAGCTGGTACGTAAATTTAAAGTATTATATCATAATTGATTTTATATGTAAACAAAGGTTCTTTTATTTTCAATAATTTTTCTTTCAAACTAATTCGCAATCAATTTAATATATATACATTGCATATAAGCATAAAAAGTGAGTTTAAAACATATATATAACTATGATACATGTACTTTTTTAATTATTTATGTTATTGCATAATTTTACTTATATTTAATATTTATTTATGTTTTTCGATAAATTTTTATCAAGAAATATTAAATTATTGAAATTTCATGTTTCTGATAAATACAAATGTATGTTAAATACATACATTTGATTTATATTAGCTCTATAAGAGCGATAAATAATGGAGGTTAAAATGAAATTCAAAAAAATATTGAGCGTTTTGTTAGTATTTGTCATGGTTGCTTTTTTGTTTACAGGTTGCAGTAAAACACAAAGCACGGTAGAACAACCAACTAAAGAAGAACCAAAAGCTGATAAAATTCTAAAAATGGGTTTAAGTGGATACTCAGGAGTTTTTAACCCAATAATGTCTGACAATCTTTATGATGATTATGTATGCAGAACTATTTTTGAAGCATTAGTAGGCAATGATGATAAGGGTGAAATGGTTGCTGATTTAGCAACATGGGAAATTTCAGAAAACAAACTTACATATACATTTACTTTAAAAGATGGAATAAAATTTTCGGATGGATCCCCTTTAACAACAGAAGATGTAGAATTTACTTATAAAACTATTGCACATCCAGACTACAATGGTCCTAGAGCATATGCTGTAAATAATTTAGCAGGTTATGATGAATTTCATTCAAAACAAAGCGATACTTTTGACGGAATTAAAGTAATCGATGATAAAAAAATAGCATTCACATTTAAAGAAGGAACAACTGCTCCTGCTAATATTGAAAGTTTTATATATGGCATATTGCCATCTGATTATTATGCTTTTAATACTTGGGATGAATTCCTTGCTTTAAATGAAAATCCACTTGGCTCTGGAATAATGGTATTTGATTCTTTTGAACCAAAACAATATATTAAAGTAATGAAAAATCAAAATTATTGGGACCCTTCCAATGCCGCTAAAATTGACGGTGTATTAATGTCAGAAGTTCCTGATGAATCTATTATTTCTGCAATACAAACAGGCCAAATTGATTTTGGTCAACCTGGTGCAAGTATAGAAAATCTTCAAGCCCTTGAAGGACTAAGTAACGCACAGGTAGCGAATTATCTTGGCAACGGATATACATTTATGTGCTTTAACACAACAAAACCAAATCTTTCAGATGTTAGAGTAAGGCAGGCATTAATGTATGCTCTTGACAGAAAGTCATTTATAAAAGCTCAATATGGCGAAGGTTTAGGTTCAGTTGGTATGGCACCTATATCTCCAGCTTCATGGGCATTCCCTGATACTAAAGATTTAAACGCATATGATTTTGATTTAGATAAAGCAGCTAAACTGATGGATGAAGCTGGTTGGAAAATGGGCAATGATGGATTCAGGTATAAAGACGGAGAAAAATTCCACGTTAATTGGTTAGTTTATACAGAATCTTCATGGCCAGCTACATTGTCAGGCATGGCAGCTGATACTTGGAAACAACTTGGAGTTGAATTAGAAATTGAACTTATGGATTTTGACACAGTGGCTTCTCGTACAATGGATGCAGCCCCTGAAGATAAAAATTTTGACATTTATACAATGGGATTTACTCTGTCAATCGACCCGGATCCAACTGGTGCTTTATTTGATGATGATGCATATGTAGCAGGAGGATTTAACGCATCAGGTTATAAAAATCCTGAAGCTATGAAATTAGTTAAAGAAGGCAGAAATGAATTTGAAACAGAAAAAAGAGCTGAAATATATAAAGAATGGGCTAAAGTTATGAACTATGAAATACCTCATGTAATAATAGCTTACAGAAGTGAAATTTGGGGAATAAATAACAGAGTTAAAGGTATGGACCTTGGAACATATGCAGACTGGGTACAAAGACTTAAAAATATAACTATTGAATAAAAATAGCATGCTCGGTCCTAGGGCCGAGCTTTTTTAAAGGAGACCGTATGAAAAATTATATTATTAGGCGCATCATTCAAATGATTCCAGTTTTCATAGGGATTTTATTCATATTATTTTTTATTTTACAACAAGCACCTGGCAGTCCTGTTTCACATATGATGAGTCCAAAAATGACTCCTGCACAAAAAGCTGAATTAGCTGATAAACTTGGTTTAAACACACCTTGGTATTTTAGGTTTTTAAATTGGATTGAAGAAGCTTTAAGTGGAAATTTAGGATATTCTATAACACATAAAAAACCAGTTACAGATGTTATTAAAGATTATATGGGTTCGACTCTTCTTCTTTCATCTGTTTCTTTAGTAATTTCTGTTTTAATTGGAATTCCAGCAGGTGTTATAAGCGCAACTAAACAATATAGCAAAACTGATAACATACTTACTGTTGTTTCTCTAATAGGTATAAGTATACCATCATTTTTCTTTGGGCTATTGCTTTTAAAGTTTCTTGCTGTTGATTATCAGCTTTTTCCTTTATTTGGACTAAAAGACCCTCTATTGTTTTCTAATAATCCTATGACAAAATATTTAGATATAGCATGGCATTTAGTTCTTCCAAGCATTGTTTTAGGACTTGGCTCTACGGCAAGCTTCATGCGTTATACACGTTCAAGTATGTTAGAAGTTATAAAACAAGATTATATAAGAACTGCAAGAGCAAAAGGTTTAAGAGAAAAAACTGTTATTTACAGGCATGCTTTTAGAAATGCAATCATTCCTATTATAACTTTACTTGGATTTTGGATTCCATCTCTTTTATCAGGAGCTGTTATAACAGAAACTATTTTCGCCTTACCAGGACTTGGGAAAATATCAGTTGAAGCTACCATGACAAGAAATTATCCTTTAATACTTGGCATAAATGCAATGCTAGCTTTGTTAACTCTTATAGGTGCTTTAGTTGCAGATATTTTATATGCAATAGCAGATCCAAGAATAAGATATGATTAAATTAATGATTTTGGAGGAAATATGAAAAAAAATAAATATAAAAGAAAACATAGACGTCGAAATCAATCATATTGGGGTGAAGTATTTTATAATCTTAGAAAAAATACCATGGCAATGATAAGCTTGTTTATGCTTTTATTTGTTATGCTTCTTTGTTTAATTGTACCCATGATTTCACCTTATTCCATGGAAACTACAAATATGCAACAAATGGACCAATCTCCAGATAACGAACATATACTTGGAACTGATAAAATTGGAAGGGATTTATTTACAAGACTTTTCTATGCTGGAAGAATATCTCTTGGTGTAGCTTTATCAGTTGTAGCACTTGAATGTTTAATAGGTACTGTGTTAGGAAGTATAGCAGGTTTTTATGGTGGCATAGTTGATATAATTATCATGCGTATAGCGGAGATATTTATGTCATTTCCATTTATGATTATATGCATTACCATAGCTGCAATATTTGGTAATTCAATTTTAAATTTAATATTAATTTTAGCTATATTAAGCTGGCCTGGAATTGGAAGAATTGTTAGAGGTCAAATTTTAACTTTAAGAGAAATAGAATATATGGAAGCGTGCGAAGCTCTTGGAATAAGCGATATAAGAAGAATTTTTAAACATCTTTTACCAAATGTATTAGCATATATTATAGTATATGCTACTCTTGGAATGGCAAGTGTAATTTTAACGGAAACATCCCTAAGTTTTCTTGGCCTTGGAGTGTCACCTCCAACTCCAACATGGGGCAATATGATTCAAGAAGCTCGTAATACATTAGTTATTCAAGAAAAGTGGTGGTATTGGATTCCTCCAGGAATTTGCATTTTCATTTCTGTAATGTGTTTTAACTTGTTAGGAGATGGACTTCGTGATGCAATTGACCCGAAAATGAAGAGGTAAATTATGCAAAGTAAATTATTAAAAGTAAACAATCTTAAAACATATTTTCATACTGATAACGGAGTTTTAAAAGCAGTAGATGATGTTAGCTTTTATGTTAATGAAGGAGAAACCCTTGGAATAGTTGGTGAATCAGGTTGTGGTAAAAGTATCACAAGTTTGTCATTAGTTCGCTTAGTTGAAACTCCACCAGGAAAATACGAAGGAGGAGAAATAATTTTTAATGGTGAAAATATGTTAAAAATATCTGAACAGAGATTACGAGAAATAAGAGGAAACGACATAGCTTTTATTTTTCAAGAACCTATGACTTCATTAAATCCAATATTCAAAATAGGGAAGCAAATAAGTGAAACTATGATTTTACATAGAGGTATGAGCAAAAAACAAGCTCACGAAGAAAGTATACGAATGCTTGATTTAGTTAAAATTCCAAATCCTGAACGCGTGGTAAATGAATATCCATTTTCTTTATCAGGAGGAATGCGTCAAAGGGCTATGATAGCCATGGCTCTTGCCTGTGAACCAAAACTTTTAATTGCTGACGAACCAACAACTGCTTTAGATGTTACAATTCAAGCACAGGTTTTGGACTTAATGAATGAGTTAAAGAAAAAAATTAATGCTTCAATTATTTTTATAACTCATGACCTTGGTGTTATATCTGAAATTAGTAACCGTGTTATGGTAATGTATGCTGGAAAAGTAGTTGAAGTAGCAGATACAGAAGAAATATTTAAAAATCCAAAACATCCATATACTAAAGGATTAATTTCATCAAAACCTGATATAAGTACAAATAGTTCACGCCTTCATGTAATACCTGGAAATGTTCCAGATTTAAATAATGTTCCAAGTGGTTGCCCATTTCATCCAAGATGTTCTCATGTAAAAGATAAATGTAAAAATGAATTTCCAAAAGAAACTGATTTAAAAAACAACCATAAAGTAGCATGTTATTTATTCGATGAGAGCGAGGAAAACAACCATGAATAATACAGCAGAAAACAATCCTAAAAATATTGATATAATTAGTGTTCATAATTTAAAAAAATATTTTCCAATAAAATCCGGATTATTTCAAAAAGTATCTGGGCATGTAAAAGCAGTTGATGGAGTTTCATTTAACATACAAAAAGGCAAAGTATTAGGAATAGTCGGAGAATCAGGATGTGGAAAATCAACTCTTGGTAGAACCATGTTAAGCTTAATACAACCTACAGAAGGAACAGTATATTTTAATGGTAAAAATATTTATGAATTAAATAAAAATGAATTAAGTCAAATAAGAACTAAAATGCAAATAATATTTCAAGATCCATATAGTTCATTAAACCCTCGGTTACCTATTTATGAAATTGTAGGGGAAGCAATGCTTCAACATAAAATTGTAAAAAACAAAGATGAAATGATGGAAAAAGTAGTAGAAATAATTAGTAAATGTGGTTTATTTGAACATCAAGCTTCAAGATATCCTCATCAATTTTCCGGTGGTCAAAGACAAAGAATATGCATAGCAAGAGCCCTGGCTGTAAATCCAGAATTCATTATATGTGATGAAGCTGTATCAGCACTTGACGTTTCCATACAATCACAAATAATTAACCTCTTAAAAGATGCACAAGAGGATTTTAAATTGACATATTTATTTATTTCCCACGATTTATCAGTTGTTAAATTTATTAGTGATGATGTTGCTGTAATGTATCTTGGTCAAATTGTAGAGAAAGGTAGCAAAAACCAAATTTTTAATAATCCTCTTCATCCATATACAGAAGCTTTATTATCAGCAGTTCCAACTGTGAACCCAACTTCAAAACAAAGCATAAAACGTATAATTTTAAAAGGAGACATTCCTTCCCCATCAAAACCTCCTGAAGGATGCCGCTTTCACACAAGATGCTCATATGCAAAACAAATATGTAAAGAAATGCTACCAGAATATAAAGAAGTTGAAAACAATCATTTTGCTATGTGCCATAAAGCTAATAAAATGTTTTAAAGGAGATGCTATGGTAAGTAAAAAACGTGTAGAAGAAGATTTACAAATAATTAGGACTGCAAATTTATCACATGATAGATATATATATCAAAACAAAAAAAACAAAGCCAATAGAAAATTACATCTTGAAAAAACAGATATACTTGCTATGATTATAGCTTTATTTTCTTTGGTTTTGCCCTATGTTTTAATATACATATCAATTATGTGTGCTATTTTAACTTTTATGTATTATTTTTATTTATAAAAATTATATTATTATATTATATATATCAAAAAAGCAAATGCACTGGATATAATCCAGTGCATTGTTAATTACGCTTTAGTAACGTTAGCTGCTTGTTCGCCTCTGTTGCCTTGAACTATTTCAAAGTTAACTCTTTGGCCTTCTTCTAATGATTTGAATCCATCTCCTTGGATAGCTGAGAAATGTAC
>DIVM01000277.1 GCA_002435835.1 Firmicutes bacterium UBA6132 | reverse complement strand
CTTCATTTAAATCTTTTTCATCAATATAATCCGATATAGCATAAGCAGCAGCAAGCTTCATTTCTAAATTTATTTCTTTTGCTCTAACATCTAAAGCTCCTCTAAATACACCTGGGAAAACTAACACATTATTAATTTGATTAGGAAAATCAGAACGACCTGTACCAACTATTCTGGCACCAGATTCTTTTGCGACATTAGGCATTATTTCAGGAGATGGATTTGCCATTGCAAGTATTATAGGATCAATTCCCATAGATTTTACCATTTCAGGTTTAACTGCATCTGCTGATGATACACCTATAAATACATCAGCATCTACTAATGCATCAGCTAAGCTACCTGTTACATTTTCAGGATTTGTTTTTTCTGCAAGCATAATTTTATCTGCATTCATTTTTTCTCTGTTTTTATAAATAGCACCGGTTCTATCACAAACTATTATATTTTTTGCTTTTGCTGCTATTAATAAATTTGATATAGCTGTACCAGCAGCACCTGCTCCATTTATTACTATTTTTAAATTTTCAATTTTTTTGTTAACAATTTTTAATGAATTTATTAATCCTGCAAGAACAACAATTGCCGTTCCATGCTGATCATCATGAAATACTGGTATATCCAATTCCTTTTTTAATTTTTCCTCTATTTCAAAGCATCTTGGTGCACTTATATCTTCAAGATTTATTCCTCCAAAACCTGGTGCAATTAATTTTACTGCTTTAACGATTTCATCAACATTTTTTGTGTCCAAGCATATTGGGAATGCATCAACATTAGCAAATTCCTTAAATAAAATTGATTTTCCTTCCATAACAGGAAGTGCTGCTTTAGGACCTATATCTCCTAAACCTAATACTGCAGTACCATCAGTTACTACAGCTACGATATTACCTTTCGATGTATATTTGTATACATTTTCCTCATCTTCATGAATTTTTCTGCAAGGTTCAGCAACGCCAGGAGTATAAGCTAAGCTTAAGTCATCTCTTGTTTCTACCTTTACTTTAGATATCACCTCTATTTTACCAGTATGCTTTTCATGTAGTTTTAAACTTTCTTCAAAATAATTCATATCGTTTTCCTCGCATCCTTTAAATTTATTATCGCATTTTTATAATAGCATCTCCATTAAATAACGTAAATATTTTGAAATTTAAAAAATGTTTTGTTCATTAAAACTTCTTTGAACTTTTTTTGTCAATCAAAGATCGCCGGTTGTTTCACAGTTTCAACACCCTCCTTAAAGAGGAGGGGAATATAAAAAAGCTTTAATTATAATTTTTATTATAACTAAAGCCTATGAATTTAAAAATTGTATACATTATTTAATTATCATTTTAAATTTATGCTGTGGTCTGCCTATTTTTCCATATTCAATTATTTTTGTTATTTTTCCTTCTTTCTCCATATACTCGAGATATTTTCTTACCGTAACTCTGGCAACTCCAGATTTTTCTGAAATTTCTTCAGCAGTTCTATATGTTTCTGACGATTTTTCAACTTCTATCCAAACAATTTTATATGTATATTTATTGATACCCTTTTCTAATTCATTTTCTGTACTTTCAATTTCTTCTGAAACGATATTTTTAGATATATATTTATCTAATATATTTTGTTCAATAGAGTCAAAATTATTTATACTGTGAAATCTTTCTTTGTAATTTATTAATGCTTCCTTAAATCTTTCAAATGTAAAAGGTTTAATCAGATAATCTACCGCCCCATAACGAAATGCCTCTTGAATCATATTGCTTGTTTTATCCGCTGTTATAAGTATAACATCAATATTAGTTTCTTCTTTTCTGAGTAATTTCAAGAAATCAATACCATTTTCCTTTGGTAAATATATATCTAAAAGTATTAAATCCAATTTATTATTGCTTATATATTCATGTGCTTCAGTAATATTAGCTGCAGCTTTTACTAAATTAAAGTCTTTTAATTTTTTTAAAAATCTTGAATTAATTTCTCTTACCATAGGGTCATCTTCAATTATCATAACGTTTATCATAAATTTTCACCAATTTCCATTGGTATACTTATATACCATGAAGTTCCTTTATCAACTGATAACATAATTTCTCCATGAGCATGGTCTATAATATTTTTAACAATAAACATTCCATACCCTCTTTGACCCGATTTTGTACTAAATCCATTTTCATATATTTTATCTTCTAAATTATGTGGTATTCCTTGACCATTATCTTTAATTTTAATTATAAGATTATTATTAATTTCAGCAATTTTAAAGTTTATTATTCCAGTACCGTCAACATTTACTGCGTCAAAAGAATTCTCTATTAAGTTTCCAATTACTGAACCTAAATCTTCCTCGCTAATAAGTATAGGAAGTCTGTTCAAATTTGATTGTTTATCAATTTCTAATTTTATTCTTAGTTCTTCTGCCTTATAAAACTTTGCTAAAAGTAATGCAGCTATAGAGACATTCTTTATTTTGTTAGTAATAATATCAGTTATTTCTGACCTGCTCATAGCTGTTTTTGATATATATTTTATTGCTTCATCATATTCTTCAAGTTGTATTAAACCGGAAATTGTATGTAACTTGTTCATAAATTCATGGTTTTGAGCTCTTAAAGACCAAGCCATTTTTTTAATCCCTGTAAGTTCCTCTGCTAATTTTTTTACTTCTGTTAAATCTCTAAAATTTAACACTAATCCAATATTCTTACCTTTATCATTTTTTAAAGGGCTATATTTACATAAAATTGTAACACCGGGCTTTATTTTAATTTCAATATCTTCTGTGCATTCATCTTCACCATACTTAATTAAATCATATGACCTATTTTCTTTTATAAATTCACTTGTATTTTTACCAATATCTTCATCAGTTAAGCCTAATATTCTTGCAGCTTCCTTATTATATTGAATAAGATTTCTTTTTTCATCAAAAGTTACTATTCCTTCTTTAACGTTTTCAATTATAGCTTCATTTTCTTTAAACATTAAAGCAATTTCTTTAGGCTCCATTCCTAAAATTGCATTTTTTATATTAGAAGCCAAAATTGTAGCACAACATATTCCTATAAATAGCCCTATTAATATAAAAGGGACAAATTGTTTTATTTTCATATATATGTCTTTTTCAATTTCATTTACTGTACTTCCAACACTTACTGCACCTATTTGTTGTGAGCCATTAAAAATAGGTACAAAAACTCTTACTGAACCCCCAAGTGTACCTATTGCTTCCGAAGAATATTCTTCTCCAGTAGTTAAAACTCTGACTTCATCCCCACCTTTAAATTGTAATCCAATATTGCTTTTATTAGGATGGGTAAGCCTTGTACCCTTCATATTCATAACTACAATAAAATCAACATTTGTTTTTGCCCTTATTTTTTCAATATATTCGTTCAAATTGTAATCAACCGAACTAAAATTGTCACTAAAAGCATTTTTTACCATATTAGAATCAGATATAGAGTATGATATGTCAAACAAATTATCTATTAGTTGATTTTTTAATAAGCTTTTCATTTGAAAATATGATAACAAAGTGATACTCGATATAGATATTAATAAAGTACAAATAACAAAAATATTAATCTGTGTTTTAAGTTTCATATTTCCTCACATCATACACATTTTATTTTTATTTTAATAGATTTGACGTTGTATTGTCAATATATGAAAATTATTCTCACTTTATAGAATAATCATTCCATAAATGGCTTATTTATATATGTGGACATATAATTTTTATCTATTGTAACAACTGCATAATATGTATCATTTTCTTTTTTAAATGCTCTTTCAATCTCTTCTATTAAATAATCATCCTTCTTTTTATATTCAACAGGTACAACAACGTCAAATATAATATTAGTATGTGTTTCCCCATTAACTACTCTGAAATCATGCATTGAAAGACATTCATCTATTTCATTTAATACTTTAACTGTCAGAACTTTCAAATGATTTATTTCTTTATCATCTATAATTATAGGGTCTAAATGAATAACTAAGTTAATATCCAAATCTTCTTGAAAATCTCTTTCTATATTGTCTATTAAATCATGGGACTTTAATATATCTTCTTTTGCGTTTACTTCTGCATGCACTGTTGCAAAATATCTATTAGGTCCATAATTGTGAATAACTAAGTCATGAATATTTAATATTCCTTCGTAGGACATTAATTTATTTTCTATATTTTGTAAGAAGTCACCTTCTGGCAGTTCTCCCAACAAAGGATTTAATATATCTTTTAATATATTTACACCAGAATATAAAATAAATAAAGCTACTACAATTCCCATATAACCATCTATTTGAATTTGAGTTATTTTTGAAAATATTATAGAAATTAAAATAACAATAGTTGAAATAACATCATTTCTTGAATCCAATGCAGCAGCTTTCATAGTGGCCGAAGAAATTTTATCAGCAAGTTTTCCATTAAAATTGCTTTGCCAAAACTTTATTATAATAGATATAAGAAGAACTGCAATCATTACATAACTAAACTCCAAAGGTTCTGGATTTCTTATTTTATCAAATGATGTTTTTATTAATTCAACACCTAACATTAGTATAATAAAAGCAACTACTAACCCAGCTATATATTCAGCACGAGCATGACCAAAGGGATGATCTTTATCTGCAGGTTTTCCCCCCAATTTAAATCCAATTAAAGTTACAACTGAAGAACCTGTATCAGATAAATTATTTACTCCGTCAGCTGTTATTGAAATTGAGTTAAATAAAAGTCCTACAATTATTTTTATAGCACTTAAAATAGCATTTGAAATGATTCCAATAACACTTCCTAATTTACCATATGCTTCTCTTACTTTTGAATTTTTAACATCTTCATAATTTTTAATAAACTTTTTAACTAAAAAATCAGCCATTATATTCTCCTTAACATATTTCCATAATCAATAAACTTTTGATTAACTGCTTAAATTTTCATATTCAGCATAAAATGCTTCTATATTTTCTTTTAACTTTATATACTCATCATATTTTTTATTATATTCTTGTAGTTCCCATTCAGAAGAGTTTGTATTCAATAAATTTTCAAGCTCCACTAAATAATCTTCTGATTGAATTATTTTTTCTTCAAGCTTTTGCAAATCTCTTATTCTTTTTTCTTCTTTTTTAGTTTCTTCTTTCCTTTTTAAATAGTCTTCTTTACTTTGAGAAATTTGCTCTTGTTGTTCTTTTACTTTTTCATTTTGAATCAACAAATTTTGTTCTAATTCTATCCTATGCTTTTCTTGTTTGTAACCTTCATAATCAAAATTATATATTTTAAAATTATTATTTTGAAGCTCTCCTATACATGTTGCTATCTTTTCAACAAAATATCTATCATGGGATACAAATAATATTGTTCCTTCATAATTAATTAAATTTTCTTCTAATGTTTCCCTTGATTCAATATCTAAATGATTTGTAGGTTCATCAAGTATTAAAGTATTTACTTTTTCATAAATTAACATACCTAATTTAAGTCTTGTTTTTTCTCCACCTGATAATGTACTAATATGCTTATAAACATCATCCTCAGTGAACATTATTTTAGCTAATTCTTTTCTTGCTTCACTATATGAAATAGAATAATTAAATGAAAAATAGTCTAAAACAGAAATATCTTCTTTATGGAAATAAATTTCTTGTGGAAGGTAACCTATTTTTACATTTGAACCAGTTTTTATTTCACCTGTATCACTTTTAATTTCGTTTAATATTATTTTTAAAATAGTTGATTTTCCAGTTCCATTTTCTCCTAACAAACACATAGATTCTTTATAAAACAAATTAAAGCTTAAATTATCAAAAAGCTTTTTTGAATTAAAAGTCTTGCTAATATTGTTTACTTTTATTACTTCTTTACCAGATCTTTCAATACCATTTAAAGAAAAATTTGCTGACTTTTTATCCATAAGGGGCTTTTTAATTTTATCAATTTTTTCAAGTCTTTTTTCGAGCTCCTTAGCTCTTTTGTACATTTTATCACTGTCTCGCATTTCTCCCCATATGCGATATCTCTTAATTTGATCTTCCATTCTTTTTATTTTTTTCTGTTGACTTTCATATTCTTTCATAGCTTGTATAAAACGAAGTTCTTTTTGAGCAACATATTTAGAATAATTTCCTTCATAAATATCAACTCCGTCCCCATCAAGTTCTATAATTTTATTTGCAATTGAATCTAAAAAATATCTGTCATGGGATACCATAACTATGGTTCCCTCATAGTTTTTCAAATATTCTTCCAACCATTCAATTGATTTTATATCAAGGTGGTTTGAAGGTTCATCCAACAACAATAAATCAGGGTTTTCCAACAATATCTTACCAAGTATAACCCTTGTTTTTTCACCGCCACTTAAAAGATTAAATTTTCTTTTTTGCATATCTTCTGAAATATCAAGACCTTTTAATATTTTATTTAATTTTTCTTTTGTTTCATATCCGCCAGATATTCTATACAAATCCTGCAAAGAGCTATATTTTTTAATTGCGGACTTTAATTCTTCATCTTTTAAACTATCAAATGATTTTTCAAGATTAATTATTTGATAATTTATTTCATGTATTTTTTCAAATGCTTTATTTAAAACATCTAAAATAGTACTTTCATCTTCATAATTAGGTATTTGTTCTAAGTAGCCAATTACTAACCCTTTACGTTTGTTTATTTGACCACCTGTAAAATTCTCATATCCCGCTATTATTTTCAAAAGAGTGGTCTTCCCCGTACCATTTCTACCTACTAAACCAATTTTATCTTTAGTTTTTATATCAAATGTAACATTTTCAAATATTTTATCTACACCAAAACTTTTATTTAAATTGCCAATTCCTATTTCTATCATAATCCACCATTATATTGTATTATTTTATTTATATTATTTATTAAGTTAATTATACAAAACTTTTTTAATTTATTCTATTTAATTTAAATATTTTATTATTTTATACAAATAAAAAAGCATAAAAAAATACCTGCAGAACATACTACTGTCCCACAGGTATATACCTGCGTATAAATATTACTATAGGCTTTAGGGTTTGTCAATTGCTATATTTTTATAAAATTATATATTTTAATTCTTACTTTTTTTGTTATTAGAATTTTTATTATCTTCGCTATTTATTACATTTGATTTATTTGATTTATTTGATTTATTATCACTTGCTTTTTCGGATTTTTTATTTTCTTTTTCAATTTCCTTAGCATCTTTTTCATTTGCTTTTATTTCTTTTTGTATATCTTTAACAGATTTTTTTAACCAATCTTGAAGGTCATACGTTTTTTTATGGTTGCTCTCTTGCAGTTTTTCAACTAAATTTAATTTACCAGGTGTTACCCCAAGTTCTCTTGCTTTTTCTACACGTTCTTGGCCAACTCCAATTGCATCAATTTCAATATCAGCAGTATTTTTAGTTTCAGATTCTATATCTAATGAATCATCAGAAGATTTATTTACATCACTTTCATTTTCTATATGAGAATCAGTTATTCCATTTTCTTCATCTAAATCATCAACATCTTTATCATTTATTTCATCTTCAACTGTAGTTTTTACTTTATTTTTTAAAGCATTTGTTTTTTCTTCTGTTTTACTTGATGCTGCAACAACTAAACCACTTTCTTCACCAGAAAAAAATCCACTGTCTTTTATTTCTTTTACAACTTCTTTAACTGCTTCATTTATATCATCATTTTTTAATTCATTTAAATCTATATGTTCTAAAATTTCTTGTCCGTCGTCATTTACAGCTTTTATGCTAAGTACTTTATCAAATCTGTTCAATGAAAATTCAATGGATGGATTTACATCTATACTAACATATGAATATGGTGTTAAATATGCCCATGCTGGCACTGCAAATACCACTAAAGCTGCTGCAGCTGATGCTGCAAATTTCATTATATTATTGCTTGATTTCATGTTGATCTCCTGTCCTATCATATAATGCTTGTTTTTCATTTTAATTATACGACCATCAGCACAAAGAGCTGCCACATGTTTATCTTTTATTTCAACTATTACTACTTTCATTTTTCAAACTCCTCTCTAATGAATCGTATATATTCTGCAAGGTAAGGAAAATCTCCGGATAAAATCTCTACTGCTGCAATAATATATTTTCGATGTCGTTCTAAAATTTTTCGGGGTACTTTTGCATTTTTTTCTACAACATTTACAGGAAGCATTTTTTTCACTTTCATATTGCTTACAAGTATATTATTCTTCAAAATATATGTAGCAGCCTTTGCACACGCAATTTTAGTTTTCTTTGCTTTTGGCGAACAATCAGCTAAATTCATAAATGTAAAACCATAGGAAGAAAAAATTTCATTTGCAAGTTCTATTTCTAATTTCAAACTGTTATCTATATTTGTATGTGACATTTTTTCTGTAATTTCTATTTTCATAGAAATATTTTCTTCATTTTCATCTTTATCCGAATTAAACAAAGAAGGATTTATTGGTATTTCAGGTGCGAACCTTGATTTACTCCTAATAAAATCAATGATGCGCCTTCTTATAACTAATTCTGCAAAGTTCAAAAAACTACCCTTATCCATTGAGTAGTTTTTAATTGCTTCAGAAAATGCATTCATTGCCACAGAATATTCATCATCATTTTTAGAAATATAATTGTGAGATGCTGAGGATGCACATTTCAATATAAAATTATCATATTGTATAATTAAACTGCTCATTAAATTTACGTCTACTTTGGCTTCTTCAGCCTTTATATCTATTTCCCTCATATTACTCACCTTTATTTATATAATAACTATTTATACTAAATAGTAAAATTTTAATTTAATTTAGTTCAATAATCATTTTATTATATCATTAGACTATTTTAATGACAATAATATATTTTTAACATAATATTACATAAATATAATTATTTTTTTAACAAATAACAAAGTTTTGTCGTACAATTTATATTTTAATTCAAATATATCTTTCCCCCAATTAAGACATACATAAACTGAACTGTTTGCCAACTATTTTTTCTTCATAGGCTCTACCTTGCCATCCGCATTTTTTCTCTATTTTCATATCAAGCAATTCAATTTTTTGCTCAACTCGTCTTGAAATAAATTCAATTGTTTTATTTTCAAACATCCGACAAATTATAAATATTTATATAATTATCCCTTGGTGCAATATTACAATATTCAAAAATTATCTTTGCCTCAACAACAACGTATATATTCTTTTTTAGAGGAAATGATTGTTTTAGGTTCACAAGTAAACCAAATTACACAAGATGTTAAAGAATATAGACTCGCTAAGGGAAAAATCTGTCCTCATTGTGGTGCTAAAACTGTATCAAGAAATGGGAAATATAATGGTAAACAGCGTTACATATGTAAATCATGTAGAAAGACCTTTACTGATTTTACTAACTCTGCTACATATAAAAGCAAGAAATCAATGGACATGTGGCTTATATATGCAAAATGTATGATAAATGGCTATTCTATTAGAAAATGTACTGATATTGTTGGCATTAATGGTTTTACAACTAAATATATCAACAACTATATGTATTGGTTTAAATGGGTTGAATTATTTGAAAATGACAAAGAAGCTGTAAAAGCAAAGAATTTTATGGTTCAATGCAATGTAGCCCCTGCTTTTACAAAAACAGCAGAATTTAGAGAAAGAAAGCCGATGTTTGTATAAATATATACATAATCTTGAAATAATGTTATAATTGTAAAAAATGTGTAAAGGTTTTCTATATAATGTAAGGTAGGAACTTGTTATGAAAAAATTGCGTTTGTTTTTGGTTATTATTGCATTAATGACTTTTTTTACGTCTTGTAATGCTAATGAGTATGAAAACTTTCAAGAACTTAATAATGGCTCAAAGTTACAGAGAGGTAGTATAATTTATTCTTTTTATAGTGCATTGCCAGAAGATTCGCTTAGAGGTGAGCAAATAGGAATAGTTGATGGTGACAAAAAGTACAAAGTTTTTGAAGTAAAAGGTTTTTCATCTGATGAATGGATTATAGAATATTACGATGTAATAATGTCAGTTTATAGTTTATATAAAGCAGATACAGTAACCGAAATTCCTTACGAATTAAAACAATAAACCACACATTCTGAGTATACGGTGCGGTAGAGTTAATGCAATTATTTAAATTGTACGCAACAGTTAAAAATTGTACACTAAAATATAATTATATGAGGAGGTCGGAAATATGAAGAGTAAATTTTTTATTAAGGGTTCTGGAAATGGATTGGGTATCATTTATTGCATAATACCTTTAATTATTTTATTATTAAATTTAAATTGGTTTTTTAAAATTACATCATTTCAAAAACTTCAAGGTATGCCTTTACTTATAGCACCATTTATAGGACTAATAGGATTGGTTTTATGTTTTATATCATTAAAAAAATCATCTCATAAATTTGTAAAAGTAGGTCTTATTAGTAATATCATCTTACTTGTTCTACCTTTTTTATACATGTTTTTAGGAACTTTGATTGGGGGTATTTGATTTTATTAATGAACAATATTCGTAAAATACGAATTAAGGGAAGTCTATATACTTCCCTTAATAATTATATTATTTTCAACATTAATTTAAAACATAGCCTTATTTAAATGTTCATAGCCAATATACGTGCTGCTTTTACAGCATCTAATATTTTACCAACTTTTTGGGCATCACCTATAATATGTTTATTTGGCATTCTATCCTTTAGGCTTTCATACAAATTATTTTCTGAATTATAACCTATAGCAGAAATTAAAGTGTCACATGGAAGTTCAATGTTTTCAATATTGCCATATGAATCTAATTTTTCAATTGTTATACTGTTTAATTTTATTTCGTTTATTTTGGATAAAGTGTAGTTTTTAACCCCTAACCGCTTTAAATCCTTTAATATAGGCCATGATGTCCCAGTTGCAAACCCTGAACCAATGCTTTTTTGCACTTCAACTATTGCGATATTTCTGTCTGATGAATTAAGCAATGATTCAATACGTTGCTTAGCTTCTGCCTTTTGAACTTCAAGAAAAAACAGTTCATCTGCTGAAATCGAACCCTGCCTTGCTAAAAGCTGAGCAGTTTCACAACCAACAGAACCTCCTCCAATTATTACAACATTCTTTCCTGGCATTTCTTTTCCTTCTAAAACATCATTAACTAAAACAAGTTGAATATTTGAGTTAGATAAATCGATTTGTAAATTTTTAGGAACTGAACCTGTAGCAATTACTACTTCATCAAAGCCACCATCAATTATTTCATCAGCTGTTGTCTCCTTTTTCAAAAAAACAGCAATCTCATGTTTTTTTAACATTGTTTCATAATACTTTGATAGGTTTTTAAACTCTTTTTTTGCCGGAGGCGATGAAACTAAGGACAACTGCCCACCTACAAATTCTTTTTTTTCATATAATGTAACTTTATGACCTGCTTCAGAAGCTGCAATAGAAAATTCGCATCCAGCTGGCCCAGAGCCAATTACAAGAACATTTTTAGATACTGATTTAGTTTTATTTTTATATAAATACTCATGTCCTGCTAAACCATTAACAAGACATTCAACAGATTTACCAAAAAAAGTATTAGCTAAACATCCTTGATTGCATGACATACAAGGCCTTATTTCATCCATTCTATTTTCTAAAGCTTTTTTAGCCCATTCAGCATCAGCAATAAAAGGACGTCCAACGCAAATCAAATCTGCCCTGCCCAAAGATAGCGATTCTTCTGCTGATACTGGGTCATTATATCTATTGCTTGAAAAAACAGGTATGGAAACAACATCTTTAATTAATTTAGATAAATAAGAAAATCCTGCAGTTGGAACATCGCCTGTTAGTTGAGGAACCTTTGTTTCATGCCATCCACCGGTTACATTAATAGCATCAATTCCTGCATTTTGTATGATTTTAGCAAATCGTACTGCATCATCTATAGTATTGCTATTAGGCACAAAATCACTTCCAGATATTCTCATAAACAAAGGATAATCCTTACCTACAGCGTGTCTTACAGTTGTAATTACTTTCAAAGGAAATCTACATCTATTTTCCCATGAACCACCATACTCATCATTGCGATGGTTTGTAATCGGTGATAAAAATTGACTGATTAAATATCCTGCTGACCCTATTATTTCAATAGCATCAAATCCAGCTTTCATGGCTCGAACTGCACCATCTGCCCAATTAGATATTGTATTATTGATTTCTTCAACAGTCATTTCTTTAGGTATCTCTTTCGTATAGTTTGATTTTATTGCTGAAGGTGAAAGAACCTGTTTACCACTGGGTAAGTCTTTGGAAAAAATATATCCCCCAGCATGGTAAAGCTGAACAGCGACCTTAGTTCCTCTACTATGCATGCCATCAGTAAATTTTTTCCACCCACCAATATATTCATCACTTTCCAAACTCATCATACCTAACTTCGAGCCACATTCGTCAAATCTGCAACCTCCAACAATTATTAAACCAGGGCCACCTTCAGCTCTTTTCCAATAATATTCATTAAAACGATCAGTTGCAAATCCTTCAGGTGTATATCTATGATGAATAGCAGGCATCACTACGCGATTTTTTAAAGCCAATCCATTAATAGTAACTGGTGAAAACAGTCTATTCAAATTCATAACTATTCTCCTTAAAAGATAGATATTGATATAAATAAATTACAAGTAAATCGGATCATTTTGTATTTAACATAAAATTCACAGCTAAAACAAATAGATTAACTTTTACTTTCTTAATAAAATGTATATTACATATAAGGCCTTGCCTCTTTAATTGTAACAATATTACATTTTTTAATTGTTTCAGGAGACAATTCCTGACCAATACCCGGCAAATTAGGAATTTCATATATACCGTTATTTGGCTGATAGTCATAGATGCAAGTTTCCCTACTTTCTAAATTAAGTGCCCTTTGATGATGTTCATGTATAATAAAATTAGGTATGACTGCCTCAATTTGTAACGCTGCTGCTTTTGAAATAGGGCTACCACATACATGAATTTGAACAGCACAATCATATGTATGAGCCATATCACATATTTTCTTAGCTTCTGTCAAACCTCCACATAAGCATAAATCAGGCTGGATAACATGAAGAACTCTTTGTTCTAAAAATTCTCTGTAACCCCATCTTGTATAAATTCTTTCTCCAGAAGCTATGGGTATATTTACATTGTTCTTAACTTCGATGATATTTTGTATATTTAATGGATGGCATGGCTCTTCATAATAAAAAATTCTTAAATCCTCTAAAGCTTTACCTATTTGTATAGCAGCTGTAGTGTCAGTGTTAGAATGCATTTCTATTATTATATCTAAATCATCCCCCCCAGCCTCTCTCATAGCTGCAACTCTGTTATACACAGTTTTAATTACTCTATTTTCCAATGGCCCAGTAATTTTCCAAGGTCCTTTTCCGTCAAGTTGATCGCTAAATATAATAGGATCAACCTTAATAGAATTATATCCATCAGCAATAGCTTTTTTAGTAACTTCCGCATATTCTTCTGGAGTTATTAAAACTTGTTTATCAATTTTAGCTCCCCAATTAAACTGAAGTTGACTTGCATATGTTCTTAATTTTTCATTAGTCTTTCCTCCAAGAAGTTGATAAACAGGAACGTTTAAAGCTTTACCTTTAATATCCCAAAGTGCTATATCAATTGCACTAATTGCAGCATTTACAACTGTTCCACCACCCATTCCCCAAAAAGTTTTTCTAAATATAGTTTCCCATATTAGTTCTATTTTCATAGGATCCATTCCTATTATGACTTCTGCAAAATCCTGAATCATTCCAAATCCTGCTCTCCACCCTTTTCCATATGCTAAACCTGCTTCACCAAATCCATATATTCCTTCATCAGTATTTATCCTGCATATTACAGGGCTCCATGCACCTCTTGATGAACCTGCATTACCGCTTGGAACTTGCATTACATCTATACTTGTAATTTTCATAAATTCTACTCCTATTTTATGATTTTATATCATCATTCATTGCATATTTTATTGCTAAAGTAGATGCATACCCAATAATATCTTGACATCCTTTTCTTCTTTCTTTTGAATGCCAATCAGAATAATTTTCAGTTAATTCTTTGCATAAAATAGTTCCATATATTTCTGTGAACTCATTTATTAATTTATTAAACGTGCTATAAATGTCAGTTAATTCTTCAATTCTTTCCTGAGCCGTCTCTTTTAATAAAGGATCTTTTCTTCCTTTAATAGCCCCAACACAAAGAGCCGCCCCCGATACAGCTCCGCAAGTATTTTTTGTCATTCCAATTCCCCCACCAAAACCTGTTGATAGAGCAACTACTTCAGGAGAAAAATCTGATATACCTAAATCTAAAAAACTTTTAAATACACACTCAGAACAATTAAGGCCTTCCCTGTAATAATTTCTGGAATCATTTATTATTTTTTCTCTATATTCATCTAATTTAATCATTATTCACCTACATATATATTATTGTATACCCTCTACTGTCAACTTTGATGTAGACCAACTATTGTACAGCAGCCTCCTGTAGCAGCAGCCATGACAATTCCCATAACTAAGTAACAGACATAGAAATTTTTCCATAAAAAACAAAACTTATGTTATACAAATAATAACAATTAATAATATTTCAATATCCAATTTTTTCTCGAGATTAAACAAATCCAATCAATATAAGTATTCATATGAATGAAATATTACATTAATATAATTTACTTGTTATTATATTTTTAGTTTATGCATCAGCATTTAACAATTCTATTTCTGCATAACTTTGGATTTTTGTTCTTGATTGTCCGTTATCCTGTGTGCTTTGATCAATTTCTAAGCATAAGCTATGCAATTCTGCTTCTTCTGTCATTTTAGATATATACGGATAATCATATTCTTCAACATCACAAAATCTCATTAAACAAACAGCAATACAATCAGCTTCATTATTTTTAGCCATATCCAAAAGGATTTGTCCTCTTACTGTATTGTCAGATTCATGAGCCATTGAACATCCTTTAATATCAAACCACTGAGCAGCAAGACATTCCATAGCTGAGTTGCCATTTAGATAATCAGTTCTATATTGTCTTGATTCTTGCGCTAAATCATCTCCAACTACAGCTACATTATTTTCAGTAAAAATATTCAAAAATTCTTCAGGTTCTGCAGTTATACCAGTCAATATTACTTTTTTGCCGGACCAATTATAAATTGGATGTTTTTTTAATTCATTTATTAATTCTTCTACAATTGAAATAGTATCATTTACATCTAAAAAAGTTGCGCTTTTCATTACATTGTGTCTTACAACAGGAGTAACAATATCAAGATGATTGTTTGCCTCCTTGCAAAATTCCCTCATTAAAGAATTTCTTTTATTGTATAAATCCAATGTATCTGATAATTCTTCATTTGTTATTTTAGTCCCTGATATTTCTTCCAATTTTTTTTGAACACTTTTGTATTCTTCTATCATGAATTCAAGTGCTCCAGAGTCCAATCTGTTCTGTGGGTGTATAAATGAAATTAAAGGAATATCTTTTACTCCGGCTCTCCATCCTGAACTCATGCCTCTGAAGGTATCACAAAGCATGGGCATAATAGCAGCACTCATACCTTCATAGATCCCAGTCATTCCATTTTCAAGACATGATCTCATAATTGAACAAGTGAATATTGGATTATATTTTCCTGCTACAGTTGGTGTAACCTGTCCTCCCCAAATACCCATAGGTATCATTCCTGATGCAGTAACTAAAGGCTGTGGAGTATATACAGGAAAGCAACCTATGACCTTTTTTCCTTCTGCAATGTATTTATTCATTACAGTCCTCGGATTATTAGCTATATCTGCAAATTTATTTAATAAAATGTTTATATCTGCCATATTATTTAGCCTCCTTGTTCGCTTGCATTACTTCAACAAGTCCTTGAAGCCTTGTTTCAAATTGAGCTTCGCTGAATACCCTCGTATCAGATTGGTCGCCATCAAAATTTGTTGTTGGTATTTGAGCATTTTCCTCAATTAGTTCACGACCTACAAAAATGTGGAATGTCATTAGCTTACAGCTTCTATTTACATGGCAAAGCATTCCTTCGCAATCAAACTTTTTAATGGACTTCGTTCTCATATCCATAATACTTGGTGTACTGAAGCTATTTGTAGAAGATGTTTGATATGCTTTAGCCATTCCATCTAAATCTCCAGGTTCATATGCTACATCCCAAGCAGTTACATATCCGTTCATAACACAATTTACGCCATATTTTTTTAAAGTTTTTAAGTTATAACCTAAATTTGGCCAACATGCAATTCCTTCCCAGTGAACACGATATTCTTGAGGAGTTGTACCGTAAGTTGATGTACTATTAGCAATATGTTCTTCTACTTCGCTTTTTAACTGTTTCAATATTTCTGTAGTAGATTCTTTACCTCTACAAAGAACTAAACATGACATATAATTAAATAAATCAAATCCATTCATTGGAGAAGGTTTTCTCGAATTCAATTCCACTATTTCATTAAATAATTTTCTATTAATTTGAGAAATTTTTTGTACTTCTAAAAACTTATCCCAATCAAATTTCTTTCCGAAAAATTCTTCCATTTTCTTAATATTATTTTCTATCTGACTTCTTAAATATTTAACTTTATGAGGTTTAGGTTCTTCTTCATAATAGTTAAATAAGCAATCTACAAAAAATATAGGAATATTTAAATTTCTTGATAAGTTTTCATACCATTTTACAAGTTGTGTACAGCTGTTGTTTGCTAAACATAAGAAAGTTGGAACAGGCATTGCTGGTTCAACCCTTTCCCACCCTGGTTGTTTGATTTTATCAGCCATGCCAATGTTCAATCTTGCATAAGAACAAATATTTATAGGATACCGCATTTCTCCTTCTGCATGCTGAATAAACTGACTTTCTAAATGTTTTGCTGATATACCTGCGGCATTATTTTCAGGATAAACTAATGGCACTCCGAAAGCTTCACAGAGTTCCTGAGGGAATATTGCTGTTGACCAACCCACAGGCTCTCCTTTTTCCGCTGCAGCCCAAGCATCAGCATAAACTTTAGCAGTTTGTTCATTTACCATAATACGTGATTTGGGTAATGGCTTTTTCTGTTTTTGCTCTTTAACTTCACTCACAATAATATATCTCCTTTTCTTATTTAGAAAATGTTTTCTCTAACTTTGCTTTTCTAATTCTTCCAAAGCAAATAATGCAGCTCCTAAAGCACCGGCAAACTGGCAGTCTTCATGAACAAATATATCCATCTTTATTTCTTCGCCAAGAGATTTGACCAACTCTTTATTAAGAGCCACGCCACCACTCATTGCAACTTCCTTGACAATTCCATTCCTATAAGCAAGTGCAGCCACACGTTTAGCTACAGACTTATGTATTCCTGCAACTAAATCTTCAATCCTCACATTATTTGAAAGCTGTGATATAACTTCTGATTCAGCAAATACTGTACATGTATTGCTTATGTTTATTATCTCTTTAGCACCTTCTGCTATGGTGCTTAACTCTGAGATTTTAACATTCAATATTTTAGCCATGTTATCAAGGAAACGCCCTGTACCTGCTGCACATTTGTCATTCATCACAAAATTGAGAATCATTCCTTTATCATTCAATCGAATAGCCTTAACGTCCTGTCCCCCAATATCAATGATTGTTCGAACATTAGGATCAAGAAAGACTATACCTTTTGCATGGCAACTTATTTCACTTTTCTGGCTGTCAGCATCATCAAAAGAAAATCTTCCATAACCTGTTACCAAAATTCGCGAAAAATCACCTTTTGTAAAATTGTTTTCTGACAATATTTTATCATATACCTTTTTTGGTCCAATTGTTCCTGTACCATCAGAAACTACTGCCTTAGCATATATTTTTCTTTCTTTTGTAATTATTACCGCCTTGCTAGCAGTAGATCCTATGTCGATTCCTAAAACATACATCAATTTACCCCATTTGCTATTTAGTCATTTATTTTGTAATTATATAACTCCGTTTAACTCAAGTTCAGCTATCTGATCCTCAGAAAGACCTAATCTTTCAGATAGTATTTCATGATTAAATTTACCTAAAGCTTCACCTACCCACTTAACTTCTCCAGGAGTATTTGACATTTTTGGAGTTACATTTTGCATTTTAATAGTACCAAATTTTTCTGTTGCGATATCTATTATTGCATTTCTCGCTTTAAAATGTTCATCCTTCAATATATCTTCAACATTATATACTTTTGCGCAAGGTATCTCATCACCAAATTTTTCTAAACATTCATCTACCGTATGGAGTTTAATCCACTCCTCAGCAATTTTATTTAATTCATCACGATTTTTCTGTCTCCCCTGAGGATTGTTATATTCTGGATTTGTTATCAGATCCGGTCTTCCTACTACTTCAGCCCAAGTTGCAAACAATTTGTCACCTGAAACTGATAAAACAATCCAATTTCCGTCAGCAGTGATAAAGTGTCCTGAAGGTATTGTTACAAATGTACCATTTCCAATTCTTGTTCTTACACTTCCGTCATAACTGTATTCCGCTATTATAGATTCTTGAATTCTTAATGTAGATTCAGTTAAGCAACAATCTATCAACTGGCCTTTGCCTGTTCCAACAACATCTCGGTTATAGATTGCAAACATTGCACCTATACATGCAAACATAGCTGTATAAAAATCCGCTACTGATACTTGAGGTTTTATTGGTGGACCGCCAGCCTCTCCAGATACTTCAAGGAATCCTCCAAGAGCTAGTCCTATTCTGTCAAAACCAGGTTTTTTTGCATTAGGTCCTGTTTGACCATAACCTGATGAACACACGTAAACAAGTTTTGGATTAATCTCTTGTAGTCTTTCCCATGAAAATCCTAACTTTGCAAATACTCCAGGCCTAAAGTTTTCAACCAGAATATCAGCATCTTTAATTAACTTTACTAAAAGTTCCTTTCCTATTTCACTTTTTAAATTTATAGTTATATTTTTTTTATTTCGATTTTCAACACTGTACCATAAATCTTTAATTCTTCCCATACCGCGCATCAAATCCCCAACTTTTGGTGGTTCAACTTTTATAACTTCAGCTCCAAAATCTGCCATTAAAGTAGCACACCATGGGCCTGCTAAAATATTTCCTACCTCAACTACTTTAAGTCCTTCTAATGCTTGTTTAGACATATTAATTATTATCCTCTCTTCATCAATTATATAAATTATATAGGTTAGAATAACATGCGACATTAATTAACTAATAAAATTTATAAATAATAAATCAAGATTTTAATAACGATTTCATAATAATGATTTATATCTATTACATTTATATTAAATCAAAATAAGAAATTTGTATATTACCAATTAATATGTCAATTATTAATCCAAAAGTTAATAATACATTTTGCTTTAACTAAAAGCAGAATATATTATTATATTACCTTTTGAATTTACTCGAAATAGAGATATAAGTTGTAATTATGATTAAATAAAGCAATAAAAAAATCTCTACTAAAAGTAAAGATTTAAATTAATCCTTCAGATAAAAATTTAAGTATAAGTAATTATCTGTCAGCTAAGTTTTATATTATAATGTAGGATCATATTTTTTATAATAATCAATCATAAAATCCCTAAAAGATAATGCGGACTGTGACAGCTCGCGGCCTTTTCTCCAAAAAATTGACTGTATTCTGTAATTAACAGGATAATTTATTTCAATAAATTTAAGTCCGTTCAAAATTTGTGTTTTAGAACCTAAGATTGTAGTAAAAGAAATTCCATACTCCTTTTGTACCATCTCAGACCTTAGTGGATAGTCTACTTCAAGAACTATTTTAGGTGTAAAACCAGCTAAATCACACATGTCATCAAAATACTTTCTTGAAGAATATCCTTTGGATAATGCAATAAAAGATTCATCCTTTGCATCTAACAACGATAAGTTTTTTAAATTAGCAAGTGGATGATTTGGATAAACTGCAAGTACAGGTTTGTCTTCAGGTATTATTACCATATATTCCCATTCGTTAGGACTTAAATCTTGAAGACCTGTTATAATTAAATCAAACTGACTATTATATTCATAATCTCTAAGTTTGTCCAATTTAAGAGCAGTTTGATTAATATATATTTGTGGATATTTCTTATAATATGACATTATCGCATCTGACCAAAGAGTTGATGCAGATACAGCTACATTTACTGTTTGTTTTTGTATAGAATTAGCTTCCCAATTCCATTTGTGCGTAATCTATAGAAGAAAAAATATTCTTAACATGCTTATATAATATAAGCCCATTATTATTAAGTACTATATTCCTACCTACATGTTCAAAAAGTATATAACCTAACTCCTCTTCTAAACGTGCTATAGAAGCACTCAAAGCTGGAGGTGAAATAAATAACTTTTTAGCTGTATTTGTAAGATGTTGCTGTTCTGCTAAAATTTTAAAGTAATTAAGTTGTAGTAAATTCATAATGAATCTCCTTTCAGATTACAAATAATAGGCGGAATTTTTAGGTTATACTATGCTTTTTCTATATAAACGAATACAATATGTACAATATTAATTATAATTTCATTAAAACTATATGTCAATAATTAACCTTTTAATTAACAATAAATCATATTTTTGATAATTTTATTTATTCATAAATTGATATATAATTTACACAGAATAACATGCGACCTTATATAAAAATAAAATTTGGGAGGATTAATATGTCTATTTATACTATTTATTAATAGACCTTAAGTTCATAAAACTCTTTACATAGAAACTTGAGGTTTATTGAAAAACTTTTACCGAATCGGAAAACGATTCGAATAAAGGAGTAATAATAATTAATGGTGGAGGATAAACGGATTCATATCAGGTGAGGATTTAAATTTTCTAAAAGCAAGTACGGCATCTTTAAAAAACATATATTAATAATGAGAAATAGGTAATTATTAGATAAATTCTATTTATTATATTTTTAATTATTAAGTAATTATCATTAATATTAAACAACTGGGAGGTAAACAATGGATATAAGACCAGCAAGCAGAACTGAAGGATTACAACCATCTAAAATTAGGGAAGTATTAACTAAGGTTCAAGAATTAAGAAAACAAGGGAAAAATGTAATTGACTTTTCAATTGGAAGGCCAAACTTTGATACGCCAGAACACATTAAAGAAGCAACAAAAAAAGCTTTAGATGAAGGCAAGGTGCACTATACAGCAACACCTGGATCTATGGATTTTCGAAAGGCTGTATGTACGAGATTATATGAAGACTTTAAAATTGATGCACAGCCAGAGCAAGTAATAGAAACTGTAGGGGCTACTGAAGCTATAGTAGCTGCTCTTCAGGGTGTTATAAATCCTGGAGATGAAGTACTTGTACCAATTCCATCTTACGTGTATTATGATGGTTGGATCCAATTAACTGGTGCTAAAGCAGTACATATACCATTAACAATTAATGATAACTTTATTTTAACTGCTGATAAAATAGAGAAATATATTACAGAAAAAACTAAATGCATTATATTAAATACACCAAATAACCCAACAGGTATAATAATTGATGATGAAAACATAAAGAAAATTGCAGAATTAGCTGTAAAATACAACTTAATAGTAATATCTGATGATATTTACAATGGTGTAATATATGATAATGTTAACTATAATCCTATTGTTAATTTACCAAATATGATAGAAAGAACAATTATAATTGGTAGTTTTTCAAAAACATATGCTATGGACGGATGGAGAATTGGATATTTGGTAGTACCAAAGGCATTATTATCAGGAATTTTAAAGATTCATCAACATATGATTAGTTGCCCTAATACATTTGTTGAAATTGGTGGTATTGAAGCTTTAACTGGATCGCAGGACTGTGTTAAAGAAATGGTTAAGGAATTTGAACGTCGTAGAAATTACATAATGAAAAGTTTAGATAAAATGGATATTGAATATGTTAAACCACAAGGAGCATTTTACATATTTCCATCTATTGAAAAATACGATTTATCGTCAAGTGAAATGTCAATGTACCTATTAGAAAAGGCTGGCATAGCTGTAGTTCCAGGCAGTGCTTTTGGTGAAACAGGAGAGGGCTTTATTAGAATTTCATTTGCTGCATCATTTGAAGATATTGAATTAGGAATGAAAAAAATGAAAGAAGCCTTAGCAGAATTAAATAAATAAATAAATACATACATACATACATACACGGATAATAAAACGAGTAATGCCAGTTTTTTTAGTAATACTATGAAATCGTTTTATATCGAAATTGTTATAGTAAGGGGATGCTTTGATTTACAAAAGCTCTGTAACCCTTAAAATAAAAGCTAATTAATATGGGTGTCTACGTTACACACTAAAAAATGGAGGAATTTAAAATGAAAAAAGAAAAAACATCTATGACGTTCGGAATGGCGTGCTTAGCTTTAGGATTAATTGTTCTTTTTATGGTTATTGGGATACTTATGTTTAAAGTAAAATTGCCAACTTTATTATTCTTTAGCTGGTTAATTGTTGTTCCGTTTGCTTACAAAATAGGTATGTCATATTCTGATTTACAAACTGGTGCTTTTGAGATGATCAGAAGAGGTATGGAAGCTATTGTAATTATAATGGCAGTAGGTGCCTTAACTGGCTCTTGGATAGCATCCGGCACAGTTCCTGGATTAATATATGCTGGATTAAAAGTAATGTCTCCAAGCTTCTTCTTGATTACAAGTTTGTTTCTTTGTTCTTTGGTTTCCCTTGCAACAGGTACTTCTTGGGGAACAATTGCAACAGCAGGAATTGCATGTATGGGAATCGGTGAAGGTTTAGGTGTACCTGCAGGAATGACTGCTGGAGCTGTAATTTGTGGAGCATATTTCGGAGATAAAATGTCACCGTTGTCAGACACTACTAATATGTGTCCAGCTATCGCAGGTACAGATGTTATGACTCACGTAAAACATATGTTCTACACTACTATTCCATCTTATATAATCACTGCAGTTATCTTTCTTGTACTTGGGTTTAAATATGGTTCAATTAATGTAGATATGTCCAATGTACAAGTTATAATGGATTCAATATCTGGATTATATAATGTAGGATTTATTGTATTTATACCAGCAATACTTGTAATAACACTTTTAGTTATGAAACAATCACCTGTTACTTCTATTTTACTTGGAGCTGTAGTTGGAATAATTGTTGCTGTTTTCTATCAAGGACATCCATTAAACTTTGCAGCTGGTACTTTATATAGTGGTTTTTCTGGAGATTTTGGAAATGAATTTTTAAACAAATTATTAAATCGTGGTGGAATAGTTAGAATGTTGGAGTTAGCAGCTATTATGATAACCGGTTTAGGATTAGGAGGTATGTTAAGAGTATCTGGAATATTGCCTGCAATTGTAGATAAACTAACTAACTATATTAAATCTGTAGGAAGTCTTGTTGTTACAACTCTTTTAATAGGCTATGTTGGTAATGCAGTTGGTGGTTCACAGTCATTTGCTCATGTTATGACAGGTACTTTAATGGAACCAGTATTTAAACAGTTTAGATTAAAACCTGAAAATTTATCAAGGATTTTAGAAGATGGAGGAACAATGGGAGCACCTCTAATTCCATGGACTGGAAGTGGGGTATACTGTGTAACTATGCTACAAGTGCCATGGTCTGCATACTTTCCATATTGTTTTTTAAACTTCCTTTGCCCAATATTTTCTGTGATTTATGGCTTTACAGGATATTCAATGAAAAAATATTCTGATGAAGAATTTGAAGAAATACAGAAACACGAACTTGGGACAAGTGTTTAATTATAAATAATAAACAAACATAATTTTATCATTAATAAAGAAACAATGGCTTAATAGTATTAGTGTTAGGAGAAGAAAAAGTATTCTTATATTTCTTCTCCTATTAATAATTATATTAAGACTACCTTACATATAGTCATAAATACATAATTTAAGAGAAAGAAAGTATAATCATGTTATTTAAAATATTAGATTATATTATATGAGGTAAAATATGGATTTTCTCTTTTTAAATATAAATAAAGTAGATGTTAACTATTTCTTAATAATACAAGATATAGTAGGTATATTGATAGTTTTGCTGGGGTTAAAATTATCTGTTCTATATTTTTTATATATTATTAGACATGATGATAAATTGAAGAATATTATCTGTTTCATAGGTAGTACAATGCTAATGTTCTCAGGAATAAATCTTGTGTTTTTTAATAAAGGCCTACTAACTTGGTTTATTAGTTTAGTGTTTATTATGATTGGTTCATTATTTGGAAGATTAGCTTATAGAAAATTATAAGAAGTAGTATACATATAAAAGTAATATAGCCCTTATTAACTAAAATAAACTATGAGGAAATATATTAATGAATCATAATTTATTAAGAGATGTTATTGTAGAAATAATCTTGATTGTATTACACATAATGTAAAAACTATAAAGGAAATTATCGGAAATGATGTAGCAATGATGGCAGTTGTATAGGGGGATGGCTCGGTCATGGTGCAACTACGATTGCCCCAACAATAATAGAAAATGGTGCAGATTATCTTGCAGTTGCTACACTTTAGGATTTGCTGATGGTTACTTTAGGAAAATGAGCGGAGTTGGATATGTTATTATCCATGGTAAAAAAGCACAAGTATTGGGAATGATATGTATGGATCAATGTATGGTTGATCTAACTGATATTACAAATGCAGTAATAGGTGATGAAGTTATTATTTATGGAGATGGATCGGATGGGCATAATTCTGTTTGTAATATCCGAGACCATCTCAGCTGAAATCCAACATCATACAGCTCCTTTATTTGATCT
>DIVM01000377.1 GCA_002435835.1 Firmicutes bacterium UBA6132 | reverse complement strand
TAATTAAATAAAATAAAAATAAAATAATAACATCCGTCATCACATGGCGGATGTTATAAAATGAAGGTGATGAAATGATAGTTGATTCGAAAACAGAATATATGGAATCAATTGATATTATAAAAAAATATCCTAAAGAAAAAAGGTTTACTTTAGCAATACTTCAAGATGTTCAAAAGCAATATGGATTTATTCCAAACTCTGTCATGTTTTATATTTCAGAATATTTAAATGAACCTATAAGCAGCATTTATAGTATGGCAACATTTTATAAAGCTTTAAGTTTAAAACCAAAAGGTAAAAATATTATAAAAGTATGCAATGGAACAGCTTGCCACATAAGAGGTTCTAACTCTATATTGGATGAATTAATAAATATTCTAAAAATTAATGCAGGAGAAACTACAGAGGACGGATTATTTTCAATTGAAACAGTAAACTGTTTAGGTGCTTGTGCTCTTGCACCTGTAATGGTTATAAATGAAAAATATTATGGAAGCCTGACTAAGGAAAAAATTAAAAATATAATAGATAATTACAGGAGGCAGGCAAATGAATAATTTAATTACCAATTTAAATGATGCCTCTAATATATCAAAAGAAACTGATCGTAATATTTTAGTTTGCTGTGGAACTGGATGTTTAGCAAACAACAGTTATGATATTTATAAAAGTTTAAAACAAAAGCTTGAATTAACTGAAATTTCTGTTAAACCATTTATAAAATCAACAGGATGCAATGGGCTTTGTGAAAAAGGACCTGTAATAAAAATATATCCAGATGATATTTCATATTTTAAAGTATCTATAGACGATGTTGACGAAATAATTAACAAAACAATTTTAAAGCATGAAATCATAGACAGGCTCCTTTATTTTGATACAAATCAAAATAAAAAAATTATATCCCATAAAGATGCTACATTTTATAAACATCAGCAAAAAATTGCTTTACGTAATATTGGTGATATAGACCCCTTAAGTATAGACGATTATGTTGAAAGAGATGGATATAAAGCATTACAAAAAGTGTTATTTCAAATGAATCCTGAAGAAGTTATAATGGAAATTGAATCATCAGAACTTAAAGGAAGGGGCGGAGCTGGATTTCCAACGGGCAATAAGTGGAGAACATGTTTTAAATTTAATAATTATCCAAAATATGTTGTTTGCAACGGTGATGAAGGAGACCCCGGTGCTTTCATGGACAGAAGCATAATGGAAGGAGATCCTAACACAGTAATAGAAGGAATGATTATCTGTGGATATGCCATAAATTCTAATATTGGATTTTTATATATAAGGGATGAATATGATTTAGCAAGAAAGAATATGCAAATTGCAATAGATAATGCAAAAGAACATAATTATTTAGGCAAAAATATAATGGGAAGCTCATTTAATTTTGATTTACAAATAGTGAGGGGTGGAGGCGCATTTGTCTGTGGTGAATCAAGTGCTTTAATGGCTTCCATTGAAGGAAATGTGGGAGAACCACGTGCGAAATATATAAGAAGCGTTGAAAAAGGCCTGTGGAATCAGCCAACAGTTTTAAATAACGTAGAAACCTGGGCTAATATTCCTCCTATTATATTAAACGGTTCGGATTGGTTTAAAAAAATAGGAACTAAAAATAATACGGGTACTAAAGTTTTTTCATTAGTTGGAAAAGTTAAAAACACTGGGTTAGTTGAAGTTCCAATGGGCACCACATTAAATGAACTTGTTTATAACATAGGAGGAGGAATTATTAAAGACAGAAATTTTAAAGCTGTTCAGACAGGAGGTCCTTCGGGAGGGTGCATTCCAAAAGAACATTTAAATATTTCTCTTGATTTTGATTCTTTAAAAAGTATTGGTTCAATGATGGGTTCGGGCGGAGTAATAGTCATGGATGATACTACATGTATGGTTGAAGTTGCAAGATATTATATGGAATTTCTTGCAGAAGAATCTTGCGGAAAATGTACATCTTGTAGAGAAGGTATACACACTTTGGTAAAAATTCTTACAAACATATCAGAAGGTAAAGGTGAAACAGATGATTTAGATTTATTACTTCAACTTTGTAATACTATAAAGGAAGCATCACTTTGCGGTTTAGGAAAATCTGCACCAAATCCTGTTGAAACTACGCTTAAATATTTCAAAGAAGAATATATTGATCATATCATATATAAAAAATGTTCTTCTGGAGTATGCAAAAAACTTACATCTTATTATATAGAAAAAGAAAACTGCATAGGCTGTGGAATTTGCAAGAAAAAATGTCCATCCCATGCTATTTTAGGAAATTTAAAAGAATGCCATGAAATTATAAAAGAAAACTGTATCAAATGTGGAACATGTTATTTAAATTGTCCTAAAAACGCTATAAAAATTGGGGGTGGTTTTGATGAATGTTAATATAGACGGCAAAATCTATGAAGGAATAAAAGGTGATACTATCATGGATTTGGCAAGAAGAAACAATATAACCATCCCAAATTTATGTTATAAGGCAGGATTTGAAGGCTTAGGACGATGTAGGCTTTGTATGGTTGAAGTAAATGAAAGCAATAAACCAAAATTAGTTTCAGCATGTATTTATTCTGTTAAAGAAAATTTAGAAGTAAAAACAACAACAGAAAAAATATATAAAATTAGGCAGGATATTATTTTGCTTCTTCTTTTAAGAACTCCTAACAATGAATATATACGTCAATTAGCAGATGAATACAATGTTAAACCACCTAAAAGGTATTTATCAAGTAATTTAAATGAAAATTGTATTTTATGTGGACTTTGTGTAAAAGCTTGTGCTTCAATGGGTACAAATGCAATTTCAATGGTACAAAGAGGTATTACAAAAAAAGTGTCCACTCCATATGATGACAGTTCAAAGGACTGTATTGGTTGCGGTGCCTGTGCTGAAATATGCCCTACTAAGGCTATTATTTTAAAAGATAATAACGGTGTAAGAGAAATTTGGAACAAAAGTTTTAATTTAATAAAATGTTCATGCTGCGGAGAATTTTTTACAACAGAACAGTGTTTGAATTATATTAATAAAAAAACAAATAATTATGAAACAGAAAATCAAATACTATGTGAAAAATGCAAAAGAAAATCAATTGGAGAAAAATTTAAAGAATCATTTAAAAACTATTACTGATAAAATATAAATATAAATTGTAAATCCTCAATATTACAAAAGTTTAAATTGAGGATTTTTTATTGAGAATATATTTAATTACGGATGATTTCATATTATATTAATTATGTTAAAAATTATAAAATATTTTTTATAAGAATAAGACAAGTTGTAACACTTTTAAATGTTGGACATAAGATATTAATGAGCTTGACTCAAATTTTAAAAGAAAAAGGTGTTATGATGGGTAATTGTAGAAATAATGATGTACAAGGTGAAAGTGGAAGAAGAAGATGCGACTGCGAATGCTTTGAAAGATGTTTAATAGAATTCTTAGAAGATTTATTAGATGCATTAAAAGAAGACCACTGCAAATGCAGAAAATAAATTAAGATATTATTAAAGAGCGGACAACCCGCTCTTTAATTAATATAATAATTTTTAATTTATAGAAAGACAAGTTGTAACACTTGATAAATAGTAACATAACATAGTAATGAGCTTGGCCTCAAATTTTTAAAGAAAAGGTGAAATTATGAGTTGTAATAGATCAAATAACAATGGTGTAATGGGAGATAGCAATAGAAGAAGATGTAATGGAAATGTAGCTGGTGACAGAGGCTGCTGCGAATGCAGATGCAGATGTGACTGTAACCGAGTAAGTCCTGTAATTGCTATTAGAGGACCTGGATGTATAAGTGGAACTGGTAGATGTGGAGAATTTACTGCTTCATTTGTAGAAACAAATGGACGTCCTGCAGAAGGATATTGCGGTCAAGTAAGCCCAGCTGGAAATATTCAACACCGTAAATTTAATGACAATGATGTAGCTGGAGATTTTGGTAGAAGAAGATGTAACGGGGATGTAGCTGGTGATTCTGGAAGAAGACCATGGCAAAATGTTCACGGAAATTGCGGAGACGTAGCTGGTGAAAGTGGTAGAAGACGTTGTGACTGCAATTGTTTTGAAAACTGTTTAATAGAATTTTTAGAGGATGTATTAGCAGAATTCGAAGAAAATGACAATCATTGCTGTCCAAGGTAATAAAAAAAGATTGATAAAGAGCGGTTACTCCGCTCTTTATTTTTGAAAATTTTAATTTTATTTACATATTTTAAACTGTTTAATTTTTGAAATTAGGAAATAATAATTTTAGCTTCATAATTTGTTTTGAAAGGAGCTGTTTAAAATTAGTAGAAATAAATTAATAATTCCAGAAGCACAGCAGGCAATTAATAATTTAAAAATGGAAATAGCTCAAGATTTAAATATTCCTGCAGTTACTGACATGAAATCAAATATGTACCCTGCTTTAGTTAATGGATTAAGTGTAAGAGAAATGGTTCGTATGGGAGAAAAAATGTTGATGAATAAAAACAATACTCCTACAGATCAAAATATTTTCTAATACAATTTAATAAAAAACGCCTTATGGGCGTTTTTTAATTAGTAAATTGACTATTATAAAGATCTGCATAAAAACCATTTTGATTAATAAGTTCATGATGATTTCCATATTCTATAACATCACCATGATTCATAACTAAAATTAAGTCAGCATTTTTAATAGTGGATAATCTATGTGCTATAACAAAACTTGTTCTTTCATGCATTAATTTTGTAAGAGCATTTTGAATTTGAATTTCAGTTCTGGTATCTATACTGCTTGTAGCTTCATCAAGTATTAAAATAGAAGGATCCGCCAAAAAAGCTCTTGCTATAGTTAAAAGCTGTTTTTGACCTTGTGATATATTTGTTCCTTCTTCATTTAAAACAGTTTCGTAACCATCGGGCAGTGTTTTAATAAAATGATGAGCTTGTGCTGCTTTTGCTGCAGCTTTTATTTCTTCAAAAGAAGCATTTTCTTTTCCATAAGCAATATTTTCTTTAATAGTTCCATTAAATAACCATGTATCCTGAAGTACCATTCCTATATTATTTCTTAAGCTGCTTCTTTTAATATTCTTAATATCTATGTCATCAATAGTTATTTTTCCACTATTAATTTCATAAAAACGCATGAGTAAATTTACTAAAGTAGTTTTACCTGCTCCAGTGGGTCCAACAATAGCTACTGTTTGACCTTTTTTTGCTAATATGTTCATATCTTGTATTAAAGTTTCACCATCTTTATATCCAAATTTAACATGTTCAAACTTTACATTACCTTCTACATTTTCAAGTTCAACTGCATTTATATTTTCTTCTGTTTCTTCTATTTCATCAAGTATTTCAAAAACACGTTCTGAAGCAGCTATGGCAGATTGTAATTGATTCATTATTTGACCTAGCTGTGCTATTGGATGGCTGAATTGTCTATTATATTGTAAAAATGCTTGTATATCGCCAACAGAAATTACACCTCTAATACCAAGCAAAGCTCCTGCAATGGAAATTAACACATAACCTATGTTACTTATTAAACTGTTAACAGGCATTATTATTCCTGAGAAAAATTGAGCTTTCCATACGGATTTTATAAGATCTTTATTTATATTTTCAAATTTTTCAATTGACTGTTTTTCTTTATTAAATGCTTTAACTACTAAATGACCTGAATACATTTCTTCAACATGACCATTTAACTCACCAAGCTTCTTTTGTTGGTCTTTAAAATATTTTTGTGAATGTTTCATTATAAAAGTCATTGAAAAAATGGATATTGGTAAAGAAATCAATGTAATAAGAGTAAGCAATGGGTTTATTATTAACATAATTATTATAATCCCTAAAACTGTTATTGAAGTGGTTATAATTTGAGTAACTCCTCTTTGTAAAGTCATTCCTATGGTTTCCGTATCATTTGTAACACGGCTTAATATATCTCCAACTGCATTTTGGTCAAAATACTTTAAAGGTAATTTGTTTATTTTATTAGAAACATCATCCCTCAATTTTCTAACAACATTTTGTGATACACTTGCCATTATAATTTCTTGTATATAAGTAAATATGGAACTTAATCCATACAATATCATTAATAATATTATTATTTGTTTAATATATGAAAAATCAATAGTACCTGACTTAACTCCATTTACTAATGAATCAATTGCTAATCCTAAAATTTTTGGACTTACTACTGAGAAAACAACGCTTAAAATAGCAGTTATTACTACAAAATATAGTCTTATTTTATATTGTTTAAAACGTTCCATTAATCTTTTTGCACTTTTTTTAAAGTCTTTTGGTTTTTCAACTACTCTTGCTGCAAAAGGACCATGACCTCCACCTTGAGGACCTGAATGTTTTTTATTATGTTCACTCATATTATTCATCCTCTCTTAATTGTGAATTGACCATTTCTTTGTATATTTCATTATTAGCTAATAATTCCTTATGAGTACCTATTCCAGAAATTTCACCTTCATTAAGTACAATAATTTTATCAGCATTAATAATGGAACTTATTTTTTGAGCTACTATTATTACTGTCGATTCATCAGTTTCTTTTAATAATTCATGTCTTACTTTAGAATCTGTTTTAGCATCTAACGCTGAAAAACTATCATCAAAAATAAATATTTCAGGTTTTTTAACAAATGCTCTTGCAATTGAAAGTCTTTGCTTTTGACCTCCTGATATATTTTTACCACCTTGAGAAATAACTGTATCAAATTTTAATTCCATATCATTTATAAATTCTGTAGCACATGCTATATCAGCTGCATATTTAATTTCTTCATCAGTTGCATCTTCTTTTCCATATTTAATATTTTCTTTTACAGTGCCTGAAAATAAAACTGCCTTTTGTGGTACAATTCCTATTTTATCTCTAAGTTCATGCTGAATCATATTTTTTATGTTAATTCCATCAACAATTATTTCGCCGTCTGTTACTTCATAAAATCTTGGTATTAAATTAATAAGAGTGGATTTACCAGAACCAGTTCCTCCAACTATTGCAATAACTTCACCTTTACTTGCCTTAAAATTAATATTTTTAAGAACTGCTTCTTCAGCACCAGCATATGCAAATGTTACATTTTTAAATTCTAATTCACATTTTTTATTGCAATTTAAAATTTCAGGTTTATAATTTTTTACAATATCTATTATAGATGGTTCTGTTTCTAGTATTTCATTTATTCTTTTGGCAGAAGCTAATGCCCTTGGTATCATTACAAACAACATGGATAACATTACAAATGAAAATAAAATCATAGCAGCATATTGAGTATAAGCCATTAATGATCCAACTTTCATAGCTCCAATGCTTATGCGTTTAGCTCCAAACCAAACTATTAATAAAGTAGTGAAATTTAAAACTAACATTATGCCGGGCATTAATATAGACATTATTTTATTAGCTTTTATAGAAGTTTCTGTTAAATCATCATTAGAAATTTTAAATCTATTTATTTCATAATTTATTCTGTCAAAAGCCCTTATTACTCTCATACCAGTTAAGTTTTCACGCATTACTAAATTAAGATTATCAAGCTTTGATTGCATTGATGAAAAAAGTTTACCAGCAAATAATATAATTATTCCCAGTATAAATATAATAGCTGGTAAAGATACACCAAAAACCCACGAGAGCCCAATATCAGTTTTAACTGCCATAATAGTTCCGCCAACTGCCATAATTGGGGCCATAACCATCATTCTTAATACAACTAAAACAACTTGTTGTATTTGATTCACATCATTTGTAGTCCTTGTTATCATTGATGATGTACCAAATTTATTAAATTCATCCAATGAAAAATTCTCTACTTTTGTAAAAATATCACTTCTTAATTCTGCAGAAAATTTTGCTGTTATTATGGATGATAAAAAACCAGTTATAATTCCAAACAATACGATTCCAAATGTAAATAAAAGCATTTTAATGCCCGTTGTATAAACATAATTTATATTGTTATTTAATATTCCATTGTTAACAATATCAGCCATTAACTTTGGTATGTACAAATCACATAATGATTGTAGTAATACAAAAAATATCACACCAAATACTGATAAGGAAAATGGCTTTAATCTTTTAAACATTTTTATCATTAATATCCCTCTTTCTTTATATAACTATATACTAAATTAAACTCAATAAAATATATTAACATAATAACCTTCAGATTATACAATTCAATACTTAAATTATCCTTTAAAATATTATTATAAACAAAAATAAAACCTCACTTAAGTGAGGTTTTACCTTTAATTATTTCTTAATTTAATTCACTGTCTGTGCTTTTTCATTAGTTTTTTCTGAAGCATTATAAATACTATCCACTAACGCCTTTGTTTCATCATAATCAGAAATAAAGAATGATAAACCATTTTTAGTTTGAGTTGTTCCAGGCAATACATGGAAATTAATATTTTCAGATGACATACCAACAGAGCTAAGTGCTGTTGATGTTGATTCAGATAAAGTAAAATCAGTATCTATATAAGGATATACTTCTGAAATTACTTTTGGAAGTTTAAGACTTAAAGCTTTTTTTATAGCAGATTTAACAAATTGTTGCTGAGCTTCAATTCTTCCTAAATCTCCTTCAGCATAACCAGTATAACCCCTATAATTTGTTTTTCTAAATCTTAAAAATTCCATTGCTTGATCGCCTTTAATAATTTGTCTACCTTCTGCTATATCAATATCCAAAGGTGGATCTGAATACGGGTCAGTATATCTCATATGAAATGGCACATCTACTTCTACACCGCCAACTGCATCTACAGCAGCTCTAACACCGTCATAATCAATCGTAACGTATTTATCAACAGTTATACCTGTCATTTTTCTTATAACTTCTTTTAGTCCTTCAAGTCCTTCAGCTGTATATACAGAATTAATTTTATTGTTTGCACTGTTTACAAAACCATCCCTATCAACATAAGTATCTCTTGGAATTGAAATTATATCTGCAGTTTTAGTTTTAGTATTATAACTTGCAACCATTATAGTATCCGAACGCTCATGCTCAAGACCTAACAACAAAACATTTATTCTTTTGTTATTGCCTGTTATCATATTAAAAATATCTGTGGCTTCAGCACTTCCTTTTTGCATAACTTCGCCATACAAAAATAATCCTCCTGCTATAACCAATGTAAAGCATAGAAGAGAAGTGAAAAACACTTTGAAAAAATGTTTCAATTTTTCGTCCTCCATTTTTTTGTTCTCATTTATAATACCATAAAAAATAAATTTGTAAAGAAATAATTTATTGCGTTTTTACTTACTTAAATATAATTAATTATGAATTATCCTATTATTGATAAATACATTTAATTGATATATAATACAAGCATAAGGTTAATTACAATATAACTACTTATGAAAGGAATTCATAAATGAAAAACAAGAAATTGATTATAGCCTTTTTATTAGCATTAGGGGTAGTAATTTTAACCATTAGTTTAAAAATGCTTAATAGCGCTGCTAACAGATGGATACCAGGAGCATTAATTCTTATCTCAGTATTAGTAATAGGTGGTTCAGCAAAACTATTTTCTGAAGAATATATTCTAAAAAAATATAAAAATTCAAAAGTAGAGAAAAACATAAAATCTGATGTATCTCTTGAAAATGGAGTAAAACAAAAGGCATCTTCAAAAGCAAACTTCATAGTTTCACTTTTACTTGTTATAGTATTAATTTTAATATTTTTTATTAAAATTAATTATATAATTCTTACCATTATTATAATTGCTTCTATTTACATCCAATCATGTTTAAATGCTTTTTTATATATTCACTATGATAAAAAAATAAACAATAAAAAAATTGCGTAAGCAATTTTTTTATTGTTTATTAAAATTCTATTTTAATTAATTCATCAGCTATTTTACCAAATTCATCTAGGGATAAAGTTTCTCCCCTTACACTTGGACTAATATTTACTTTTTGTAACACTTCATTTATTTGTTCTTTTGGGCATTTTAATATATTGCTTAAACTGTTAAGCAAGGTTTTTCTTCTTTGACCAAAGGATGCTTTAACTACTGAAAATAGCATTTTCTCGTCTGCTACTTTTATTCTTGGTTGTTTTAGTATATCTAAAGTAATAACTGCTGAATCAACTTTAGGTCGAGGCATAAATACTGTTGAAGGTACTATCATAGCTATATTTGTATTAGCCCTGTATTGTACTGCAAGTGTAATTGCACCATATTCCTTTGTATTAGGTTTTGCGCCCAATCTTTCAGCTACTTCCTTTTGAACCATTACAACAATTTTAGATATTTTTATTTTTTCTTCGAGTATTTTCATAATTATAGGAGTTGTAATATAATAAGGAAGATTCGCAACTAATTTAACTTCCATACCCTGAAATTCTTCTTCAATTAATTTTTCTACATCTATTTTCATGAAATCTTCATATATTATTTTAATATTATCATAATTTAAAGTTTCTTTATGAATAACTTGTAAACTTTTATCAATTTCAATTGAAACTACTTTTTTAGCTTTATTACAAAGACCTTGAGTCAAAGTTCCAAAACCAGGGCCTATTTCTATAACTCCAGTATTTTCATCTATATCTGCAACATCAACTATTTTATTTATAATATTACCATCTATTAAAAAGTTTTGTCCAAGGCTTTTACTGAAATTAAATCCATACTTTGCAAGAATTTCTTTTATAACCTTAGGCGAATATAACTTTATTTCATCCATTATAATTCCGTTTCCTTTTCATTTTCGTTATCTTTTATTATTAATTTATCTAATTCTATTATTGCAGCTTCTAACTCTTCCCTTTTTATATTAAAGCTATTAAGCCTTTTTAAAAATTGTTTTGCGCTACAATATCCAATACCTAATTCATCACCAAGTTTTTCTCTTCGTTTTGAAGCATTATCATTGCCTATAAGTTCATAATATATCATATCATGATTTGTAAATTCATGATTATCTTCAGAATTTTCAGCTTTTGCATTTTTTAATGCTTCCCTTATTTGTTCAGGTGACGCATTTTCTACACCAATATCACCATTCTTATTTGCTTTATCCCTTGGAATAAAAGCATGTTTGCAGTTTTCTATTTCAGATGTCAATATATTTCTAATTTTCTTTCCTGGATAATCCGGATCGGTTAAAATTATTATTCCTCTATTTTTTGATGCCTTTTTTATATTATTTATTATTTTATCATTAATTCCTAAGCCACTAGTTGATATCACTACTGCATCAACTGCATTTTTAACAGCTGATATATCAGATTTTCCTTCAACTACTATTATTTCTTTAATCAATTTGCCTCCTTAAACAAAACTTCTCTTATTTTCTTTTCGTTTGTTATTATATAATAATGATTTTATTTTTGTAACCATTAAATCAACAGCAACTAAGTTATTGCCACCTTCAGTTACAATTATATCTGCATACTTTTTTGTTGGTTCTATAAATTGTTCATGGGCAGGTCTTACTGTACTCATATATTGACTCATTATGGATTCAAGGCTTCTTCCCCTATCCCTCATATCCCTGTTTATTCTTCTTAAAATTCTTATGTCAGCATCAGTATCAACAAATATTTTTATATCTAATAAATCCCTTATTCTTTCTTCATAAAATACAAGCAATCCTTCAACTATAATAATTTCTTTTGGTTCAACCTTTATAGTTTCTTTTTTTCTATTATGAGTTGAATAATCATATATAGGTTTTTGAATTACGCTTCCTTTTTTTAATTCTTTTATATGCTCAACAAATAAATCAGTGTCAAAGGCAAAGGGATGGTCATAATTAGTTTTGCATCTTTCTTCATATGTAATGTTGCTTTGGTCTTTGTAATATGCATCATGCTCTATAATTGCAATACTTCTTTCAGGAACCTCTTTAAATATTCTTCTAACTATTGTTGTTTTACCTGATCCGCTTCCTCCTGAAATACCAATAAATAATGGCTCATTCATTATTTATTTGCCTCCTTAGTAATAATATATCAATATAAATATACAACATTTTTTTCAATTTGCATATATTTATTATTCAAAATAAAAATTTAATTATTACAATTAATACATAAATATTTTTTAGCAAATAAAAATTGCCTCATATAAATATGGGCAATTTTTATTTAACTTAATAATATTAGTTTTTAGGGAATAGATTTTAATCTAAAATATAAATTTTTACGTGTCTTATCCCAAAGTTGTTGGCTTTTACGCCATCTTCCATAAATAAATCTATTCTATTGCCTTTAATCGCTCCACCCGTGTCTAAAGCTGTTGCGAAACCATAGTCAGGACTGCCATCTGTTGAAGCTATGTAAAGCTTCGTACCAAGAGGTATTACACTAGGGTCTACTGCAACTGTACCTGGCTGAGCTTTTGTGCCAGATGCTGTGATACCATAACCTGCATCACCGGGATTCTTGCCTGTGCTTGCGAAGGACAAATCATATGCTGATGCTACAAAATCCATTTCTTGAGAATATCTAAATCCTCCACGAGATGTTGTAACAACCATTTGTTTTGTTCCAACTTCAACTATTTTGTCTACAGGAACTTTGTAGACAATTTCTTCTGCTAAATCTTTAGAAATTAATTTTCCATCTTCATATAATTCTTGGTAAACTAATTTCTTCATTCCAGCTGAACCAGCTTGAACTACTTGTTCATAACCTTCAAATTCATTTTCATTATGAACAATTTTTGTTTTATAATCCATACCTTCTTTAATAACATCATATTTGATTTCTTTAATAGGGCCTGGATCAACTGGTTCTACATATGCTTTACTGACTTCCCCCGAAGTATCTGCATATGCAAAGTTTTTTGAGTTTCTCTCATTAATATCATAAGTTACAATAAAGCTCATTATTAAAATTGTTACTATAAAAAATGGGTAAATCTTTTTTCTTTTCATACTTTCACCAACCTTTAATATTGTATCCGAAAATTGACTTGTCGTCGTCAATCAAAGGTATAAATTTTCCTATGATTTGAAAATTTACTTTTTGTATATGTTACTTTAAATTTCTTTAAAAACTAATACATTATTGGCAATCCCTTGCAAAATCCCCACAAATTTTGCATTTTTTAATTATACATCATCTTTACATTTTTTGCAAGCTTTTTTTATTATTTTTACCAATTGTAGAAGTTTTTAATGAATTCCGTATACATTTTTTAATTTTAAAATTATGTATTACTTTCTGTAATCGATATTATTAGCAAGTTTTAGAATAATATACCAAATATTTTAAAATTATTTTTTCGTTGAAATAATAAGGTTTTTAAAAATAAATATTAATTTTTTCTTAATTATTATTAAATTTCTATTAAATTTCTACAAATTATTATTAATAATTTAAAGCATAAAAAAACAATTGGCTTAATAATTTTTAACCAATTGTTTTTTGAATAATATATATTTTTTTGTATTAAATTTCATAATATAGATAATCATTTGTTTCATTATATAATTCATTCATGATTTTTTCAAAAAGTACTCCTTCATGTTGTGGTGTTTCAGCTTCATTAGTAACAGAAACAGCTTTTGTTACAAATTTCGATGCTTCTATTATTGCTTCAGGTAATTTTTTATTTTTAAATAAATATCCAATAAAAAGAGAAGTAAATAAATCACCTGTTCCAGGATATCTACAATTTATAAAATCAAAAGGAATTTTATAATATTTATTAACATTTTTATCATAGCAAACATTCATACGTTCACCATCTTTAGTTTTTATTCCAGTTATTATAACTATGTTTGGACCTAAATCACTAAGATTTTTTAAGTATTTTTTAATTAATAAAACATTAATATTTTCAGGGTCATAGTTTTCCTTGAGTAATATGCATGCTTCAGTATAATTTGGTGTAATAATATCAGCACTCATAACAAGTTCTTTCATTTTATGAACCATATTTTGTGTATATGTTTTATAAGTTTCACCATGATCGCCCATAACAGGATCAACCACTATTAAAGTCTCTTTTTTTGATTTAGCATTTTGTATTATATTTAAAATAATATTAATTTGATTTTCTGAACCTATAAAACCACTATACACGCAATCAAATTCTTCATTATTTTTAATCCATGCATTGAAATATTCTTCCATATGATTTGTAAAATCGTAAAAATAAAATTCTTTATATTCAGAATGATTACTAAGAATTGCAGTAGGTAATGGACAAACCTGACAGCCAAGCGCTGATAATATTGGAAGTATAACTGTCATGGAACATCTGCCAACACCAGACATATCATGAATTGCAGCAATTTTTGGTACAGTTTTCATATGTAACTCCTATTAAAAAAATTTAATTTAATTATATTATAATATTTCTCTATATTTTTAAAGGTACAGAATTGTTTATATTCATCATAACAGCTTATTGTACACCAATCTTTTTTAATTTTTATGTAAGAAATGAATAATTAATATATGTTTATTACATTTGTTAAATTTCATTGTAATTTAAGATCAAAATCATATTTTTGTAAAAATTCCCCCAAAATATTTTGACTTTAATCGGATTTAGACTTAACTTGGTGGTTTTCATTTATAATAATTATTCAATCTTCATTTTGAATTAATTATATATAAATTTAAGATCCTACTACTGGTATAATGAAGTATATGCTAATAAGGTACATTTCGATACAAAAGTTGGAGAAGGAGTTCTTCCTTTAGTAGTGTCTTTCTAACTTAAATAATAATTAATAAATTACTAATTCATTGCATATTTATCTCCCGGTAGACTTTGACTGATTCATAAGGTATCATATCTATTGTATAGGAAATAGACGTGATATTACAAGGGAGCCTTATTCATAAGGCGATACCCAATATATAGACAGTCAATCCATTCAATGAAGATTTATGTTTCAGCTGGTTGGGAGCCATAAAGCTATACCCGTATCACATGCCAGATTATGTATTCATTGTTGTCAATGGATCCCTATCGAAAAGGAGATAAATACATGATTAATAATTCTTACATTTCCGTCGGTATTGATGTTGGCTCATCCATTAGTTGGATGTCAATAGTAGATCCTCAGGAAAATATCGTTTTAAAGCCTATTAAAATTACTCATAATGATATCAATTCTATTGAAAGAGCTATTTCTGAAATAAAAAAGGCAGAAGAGTTGTTTTCATTGAAATCTCGCACATTTCTGGAATCAACTGGAATATATCATATCCCACTCTTCTGCTGCCTGATTGAATCAGGATTCGAGGCTTATGTTATTAACCCTCTTATCACACATTCTATCAAAAATTATGGAATAAGAAAAGTAAAAAATGATAAAATTGATTCAATCGGTATAGCAAAACTTGGGTTAAAGCGTGATTTAAAAACTTCCTTAATGCCCACTAAACTTGTTCTTGAACTTCGTAGTCTTTGCAGAAAGTATTATGAACTTACTGATACTCGTTCTGGATATGTTAATCGACTTAAAAAAGATATAAATACTGTATTTCCTCAATATTTAGATATTTTCTGTGATGTTACTGGTAAAACATCGATCATGATATTAAAGGAGTATCCAACACCAGATAAAATTCTGCGTGGACAAAAAATAACAATGATAGAGAAAATATTAAAGATTTCTAAAAAAGGCATCACTTATACAAATAAAAAGTATGAACAGCTTATTCAAGCAGCTAAGGCTTCTAAAATTTTCGGGTGTAATCTTGATAGTGTTTACTTAAGTATTTCTATTAATCTCAAGTTAATAGAAGAACTTGATGCATTAATCAGTTTTGTTTTTAATCAGATAAAATCTTTAGTAGAAGCAAACCAAAACGAAAAATTTATTAAACAAATTAACTGGATCGATTCTATTCCAGGTATTGGATTTCTTTCTGCCGTTACCATCATGTGCGAGATTGGTGATTTTAGCGCATTTAAGAAACCAAAACAACTTTTAGCTTACTTTGGTATAGACCCAACGGTATATCAGTCAGGAAACTACAAATCCACTGAAGTACATATGTCTAAACGTGGTTCTCGAATTGCCAGAAGAGCTATATTTTCTGTCGCTATAGCTAATATAAGATCCAATAGCAAAGGGAATGCTATTAATCCAGTTTTATATGACTATTACATTAAAAAAACAGAATCAAAACCTAAAAAAGTAGCACTAGGAGCAGTGATGCATAAGGTTTGTAATTTAATATTTGCAGTTTTACGTGACGAAAAACCTTTTGAATTAAAGTCATCCGAAGAACATTGTTTAAGCTACAAACAAATAATTTTATCAGTTGCATAAATTTATATGATTATGCATTATTTGAATTTTTTCTAAATCGTAATATGATTTAGTTCTATTAAATTTACACATTTTTAATCTATTGACAACAACTAGCAGGTCTATATAGCATAAAGTATCAAATTGTATTAGAAAATTTTAAATATTATTTTTCACCAGCTTTAAAATTATATATTGGGCGTATTACTTTTATAATTTCAGCAGTTTCTTTAATGTTATTAATAATATCATCTATTCCTTTATATGCCATTGGACATTCATCCAAAGTATCAGCATTTACAGAAGTTGTATAAATACCATCCATTTGTTTCTTAAACTCTGATAAGCTAAATGAACTTTTTGCCTGATTCCTGGATAATAACCTGCCAGCTCCATGTGGTGCTGAAAAGTTCCAGTCAGAATTTCCTTTTCCAATACATATTAATGAACCATCCCTCATATTGATGGGAATTAATAATTTTTCTTTAGACTTAGCTGATACTGCACCTTTCCTTAAAATCATATTTTCCGTATCTATATAATTATGAATCGTTGTGAACTCTTCTACAACTTTTAACTTCATGCCTCTTATAATTTCATCCATCATAGCTTTTCTATTCAACATGGCAAATTTCTGAACTATTTTCATATCGTGAATATAATCTTCCATGAGCTGTCCAGTTAAATAAGCTAATGGTTTAGGAATTTGTGTATTTATTTGTTGTTTTAATTTTTCAACCTCTGACTGTATTTCTTTTTCTTTTCCTAAAGATTTATATTCTTCTATAAGTTTTTTAATATCCACATTTGTATTTCCATTTAAAGATTTATATGCCTGTTCCTGATAGAATTCTGCAACTTCTAATCCTAAATGTCTCGAGCCTGAATGAACCACAATATAAATATTTCCATCTTCGTCATTATCAGCTTCTATAAAATGATTTCCCCCACCAAGTGTACCAAGGGAAAGAATTGCTCTATTTATATTGATTTTTCCTTCCTCTTTGCATCTCAGTTCTGATAAATCTATTTCATCATTATATTTATGAGGCTGCTCCCTTACATTATAACCTGATGGAATTTTTTCATAAATCAACTTATCCAATTTATTAAGCTCTATAAAAATATTTTTAATTTGAATTGTTTCCATGCCACAGCCAATGTCAACACCTACTAAATTTGGTACTACTTTATCTTTAATTGTCATAGTAGTTCCTATAGTACATCCAGCACCTGCATGAACGTCTGGCATTATACGAATTTTAGACCCTGATGTATATTCCTGGTCACACAAAGTTTTAATTTGTAATAAAGCATTCTCATCCACAATATCCGTATATATTTTTGCAGTATTAAACTGACCTTCCACTATTTTCATTTATTCTGACCTTTCCTTCTTACTTACTAGTCTTTTTATTTTTTGCTTTACTCAAAATGGTCATTTAATTGATTAACCTTTTAATGCAACATATTTATCAGCATTATATCATAAACTTTTTTAATTTAATATAATAATTGCATCTTCTCATTTTCATATAAACAATAACACATTAAATTAATATTATTTAAAACTATCCGTAGATTAGTAGATTAATTGTGATTTTTTACTCGTTAATACTTTGTAACTTTAGATATCTATTAGAATATATTGATTTATAA
>DIVM01000151.1 GCA_002435835.1 Firmicutes bacterium UBA6132 | reverse complement strand
TACAGTTGGTGTACTTGGATTTTATTTAAGCGAATTATCTGCACTTTTTATAATATGGATGATATTAACAGGTATACTTAATAAAATGAATTCAAGGCAAATAGCCGATGCTTTTGTGGAATCCACATCTGCTTCAATTTATGGTATACTTTTAATAGGACTTTCGCGTTCAATTCAAGTAATAATGACACAAGCTAATGTAATTGATACAGCTGTATTATATCTCTCTAGTTTAATTCAAAATTTACCTCACAGCGTTTCAGCAGTTGGAATGCTTGTTGTGCAAAACTTAGTAAATTTCTTTATACCTTCAGGTTCAGGTCAAGCAGTTGTAATGATGCCAATTATGGCTCCTCTTTCTGATTTAATTGGTGTTAGCCGTGAAATAGCAGTTACTGCGTATCAATTTGGTGATGGATTTTCTAATATGTTCTGGCCTACAGCTGTTGCAGTAGAGTGTGGAATTATGGGAGTAGGGATGGATAAATGGTATAAATTTATTACACCATTGTTTGGAATGATGTTTGTACTTCAAGCAATACTAATAGTTGTTGGTGTAGCAATTGGTATATAGGTATTATAGGACTTATATTGTTCTTTTAACTGTATTATTTGAATATTCATACATACTATCAGTAACCCTATTATTATATAATAGTAGTGGGGCATATATTCGTTCAAAAATGTATATTAGAAAAAAAGTGCAAAAAGGAAAGTACCCTAATTGGAAGGCCCTGAAAAACTTAATCTTTTATAGAGCCTCCTGGTAGGCTCTATAAGAAAAGATCATTTAGAACTAAAAGTATAATTCTAAATGGTCTTTTTCAATTCTATTAACAATAGGGCGCCTTGCATTTTCATACCTAACAGACTTGATGATGACGAAATGTCATAAACATGTCTGTAACATACGTAATATGAATTATTTTATTTTTGATAGTTTTCTAGATATTGTAGAAGGTGTAACATCTAAAACTTTAGCAGCTTTTCTTATACTACCATATTTTTCAACTGACTTTTTAAGTATATCTAATTCAAAATCTTCTATGATTTTTTTTAATGGACGATTTATTTCGAAATCATTAATATCTTGATTTGCATAGTAAACATAGTTAGCTTTTTTGCTAATAGTTCCTACATAATTTAAATCATCTATTGTAATTATGTCATTAAGAGAAATAAGAACTAATCTTTCTATAGTATTTTTAAGTTCTCTAATATTGCCACTCCAATTGTTAGAAATTAAAGCTTCTATAACATTGCGTGATAGCTTTTTTGTTGTATTGTATTGAATATTAAAATAATCAACATAATATAAAGATAATATAGGTATATCATCTTGTCTCTCTGATAATGGAGGTATAGTAATTGGCACAACATTTAATCTAAAGTATAAATCATTTCTAAATAATCCTTCATTTACTAATTTGTTTAAATCTTTGTTAGTTGCACATATTATTCTAATGTTTGATCTTATTTCTTTGTATCCACCAACACGAACAAATTTTCCGTCTTGAAGGACTCTTAAAAGAGTGGATTGTAAATTTAAAGGCATTTCTCCTACTTCATCCATAAATAAAGTGCCGTTTTGAGATAGTTCAATTATACCTTTTTTACCAAACTTCGAAGCACCAGTAAATGAACCTGGCTCATAACCGAAGAATTCGGATTCTTTGAGATTATCGGATATAGCTGCACAATTAATTTTTACAAAAGATTCTTTCTTTCTATTGCTGTTATTATGTATTAATTCTGATAATAGTTCTTTACCTACTCCAGATTCTCCGTTAATTAAAATAGGAGCCTCAGATTTAGCTATTCTTAAGCAAATGTTTATTATATCTTTCATTTTATCATTTATAGTAATTATATTTTCAGTTTTATAAATTTTAAAATCTTTAGGTATAATGGCACAATTGTGTTTGTCATACAAGACATAATTATCAAATTTTTTCAAGCATATATCCTCCGGATGTATTTAATTAAAATTTTTAAAAATAAAATCCTAAATCTTTTGCTATATCTTCAAATTTATTCAAATTACTAATAGAACCTTCTTTATCTATTTGACTAAGAAGTACTATTATAATATTTATTACGCTTATAGGAGTTGCATAAAAGTCTGTAATTGATATTGATTCACAAGGTATTGTAAAAGTAATATCAGATAAAGGAGTTAGTGCTGACATTATATTATCTGTTAAAGACACAATTTTAAAATTATGCTTTTTAAAGAAATTCGTAACACGTACTGTTTCCTTTGGATAACGAGCAAAACCAATAGAAAGGACCAGTGCGTTGTCTGCAAATGCAGAAAATTTATCAAAATTTTCTGTAGCACCAGAAATGATTTTAGTTGTTTTTTTACCAAGTCTATTAAACATATGCTCAACATATATTGCAATAATACTAGAACTTCTTGTTCCTACAACTATTATTTCAGGAGCTTTAATTATTTCTTCTACTATGGAATAAAAGGTACCTTCGTCAAAATTATCCATTAACTTATTCAAGTTAGATATTTCTTTATTAATAATTAATTTTTTTATATTGTTAATTTTAGGATTTATATTAATTGAAGAAAACTCGAATCTGTCTGTTGATTTTAACTCAGACATTGCAAAGTCCCTAATTACATTTCTTAATTCTTCATACTCGTTAAACCCAATTTTGTTTATATAAGATATAATATCCTTAGGGTCAAGATCTAAAATTTTAGATATATCCGTCATATCTAAAAATGATATTTTTTTATAATTATCTTTGATATATTCGGCAAAAGTTAATTCGTATTCATTCAAATTTAGTGAACTGTCTGTTAATCTATCAAAAAAATTTGTTCTGTAGTCCATGGTTTGAGATTCCTTTCTAATTTAAAAAACGTTTTCTTAATTAGTATTAAGTATAACATAAAATATTAAATAATCAATAATAAATTAATAGTATGTTGCAAAAAAACAACAACTTACTTGGTGAAAAATTAATATTTCATTATTATTATAAATTATATTATTAAAAGTACAATTATATGTGCTTTCTCATATTGAAACACATAAAAATGTTGCAAAAAAACAACATGTTCTTTTAAAACAACATTATTTATTTAATAATTAATAAGCAAAACCTATACGCATTGGAGTTTCAACTAAATTTATTTTTTTAATTATGGCACACTTATTGCTTTAATGTAACTATATAACAATTATTGTAAATGTAAGAAATTTATATTATATTGAAAGGAGGAATTGTATGAGATTTATAAAATCTATGGGATTTCCTAAAATGAACAAGGAGGAAGGTGAGAAAAGAGATTTTTTACCGAACTTTTTTAAAGAGCTAAATGAGTATGATATAGACATATTTCTTGAAGTAGGCTATGGAGAAAAAATGGGCTATAAATCAGAAAATTATGAAGAAGTAAATAAAAAAATTAAATTTGTTTCTCATGATGAAGTTTATACAAAAGATTTAATAGTAGTATTGCGTTCCCCAGAATTTGAAGAAATTAACCTCATGAAG
>DIVM01000042.1 GCA_002435835.1 Firmicutes bacterium UBA6132 | reverse complement strand
TTAATACCGTTTTTTTCACTTCACTTAAATAGGTGAGGAATTTACAGTCTCCTTTTGGATAGGTTCTGATTGGCAATGTATTTACAAACAATCCTACAATATTTTTCGTATCTTCATGATTTCTACCAGAAACAGGAGTTCCAATAACGATATCTTCCTGTCCAGTATATCTGTATAGTAAAACATTAAAGGCCGCAAAAAGTAACATGAATAAAGTAGTTTCTGATTCGTTACATATTAATTTTAATCTATCTGTTTTGCTCTTGTTAAGTGTAAAACACCTTTTACTTCCAATAAAGCTTTGTCCCACAAGCCGATGGTGGTCTGTCGGAAAATTTAGAACAGGAATTTCATCACTGAATTGATTTATCCAATATTCTTCCTGTTTTTTAAATTTTTGTGATTTTAAAAATGCGTTTTGCCAATATACAAAGTCCTTATACTGAAACATCTGGGGCTTCAATTCTCTGCCTTCATACAAGGCTTTTATCTCTTTTATCAGTATGCCAAAAGATATTCCATCAACAATTATATGGTGAATATCCATGAAAAGAATATATCTTTCTTTTCCTGTCTCCAACAATGATACTCTTATTAATGGTGGCTTTGATAAATCAAATGGCTTTACAAAGTCATTTGCTAATTTATCAATTTCTTCTGTTTTTGCTTTAAAATATGAAATTCTAAAGTCAATTTTATCAAATATTCTTTGTACCAGTTCACCATGCAACATTTCAAAACCGGTTCTCATTATTTCATGTCTACCAATAAATTGTAGAAATGCTACTTCAAGTTTATACCTATCTAGTTCACCTTCTATCAGAATTTTATGGCATTCATTATACATAGTTGAATCTCGTTCAATTTTATTTAATATATACATCCTCTTTTGGGCAGATGAAAGTTCATAATATTCTTTCTGTTCAACATGTGCTATTTGTATACAGTCGCTTTTTTTAGAGTTGCTAATTTTTTCTACAAGCTTTCTCATGGTATTAAAGTCAAAAACATCTCTCAGTGTCAATTCAATACTAAATTCCTTATTAATCCTAGAAATAAGAATAACAGCACTCAGAGAATCTCCCCCAAGTTTAAAAAAGTCATCATCAATTTCAATGCTATTTGTTTTCAATAAACTTCGCCAAATACTTAAAAGCTTCTCGTGGATTCCATTTTCTGTCATATCATATTCGCCAGCGTTAATATTGGCATCATTATTAGATGTAATTTGCAGTAATTTCTTCCCTGTCAAATAATTAAGAGGTTCAATATATTCCTTGCGAATAATGTTCTTAATAACTTCAGTATTATAAAAATCTATATCATATTTGGCAACCGACTTGTCATTGCTTAATTTAAGCGATTCTTTGTCTATATGTTTAAATAAAGCGCTGTCTGTAAGCAGGTGATTTTCTTTATTCCTTTCATACATCTCTTTATAGTAAAAATCAATATGCTCAATATCTCCTGGCAGATCTTCAATATTAAAGCTATACCGCTGCTGTTTTTTCGTTTCCTCAATAAGCACCCATTTCATTCGTTTTATATAATCACGAACAAGTTTATTTTTTTCAGTAGGTACAAAAACAGCTTCAATATTATGTCGGCCTATTTCCCGTGCATATCTACCTATTCCCACTAATAACACATCTTCAACATTTCTTCCAAATATTCTGCAACTCATTAAAAGTGTATCAATGAAAAGTTTTTCTCCTTTGTCCTTCAATATCACTAGTCCGATAATTCCATAGTCTCCAAATTTATCAGAAGCTTCGACAACAAAGCATTCTAAATCCAAATCTTTCAACAATTGAGTTATTTCATCTTCATTTCTTCTTATTGTACTCAGGTTAAACTGATTTGTTCTTTGAGTCAACTGTGCTGCCCGCTCAATTTCGTTTTCTACTATAGCCCTCATGCTCACCTTTAATTTCAGGCTCTTCATGAAACCTTCCAACGAAATATTTTCATTTCTAAATTCCTTTCTCTTTTGCTCCGCTTCATACATACTATTTCTCAAAACATCTTCATTGGTTACTCTCACTCTGTCAAATGCCCATACATGTTTTAAAAATAATGGTATATATTCTTCTTTAGATGGCAGTTTAAGCGTTAATACCTCTGGACAGTTTTCAACCATTTTTGAACATTCCAATGAATCATCATCTATAAAAATGAAACTATCCAACCCTAAATTTAATTCACTGGCAATTTCATTAATATTGGCGCTTTTTTCTTTCCAGTTAATCTTCCAGCAGACAATATGTTTTTTATTTAAAACCATCCCCGGATTTTTATCAAATACTTCAAAGACATCTTTCACATTATTTTTACTGCAAACAGCAAGCAACATACCCTCTTTACATTTTTGAAGCATAAATTGCTGCAAATGTCTGTACGAATCGGTTACTTGTACTCCAAAAGCATTCTGCTCTCCACAAATCCCCTTCCAGAGTGTATTATCACAATCCAAAACAATTACTTTGAAATCCTGCCTCTTAATTGCACATATTTTTCTTGCCAACTCTGTTCCCATT
>DIVM01000205.1 GCA_002435835.1 Firmicutes bacterium UBA6132 | reverse complement strand
GATATTGCAAAGGATGATTTTGATATTTATTCTCCTTTATAATTTAATTACTACAAAACAAGCATAATATATAACGTAGCAATTTAGTTTTATTTACTAATTTATATAATAGAGAGATGTATTTTTTGTAATAAAATACATCTCTTATTATTTAAATATTTTGAAGTATTTATGATAATGTAACTCAAAAATGATATAATATGGTATTCCATAAATAAACATTTAAATTAAATACTATAGGAGAATCTAATGAAACAGCTAATAATTAATCCCGGCTCAACATCAACAAAAATTGCAGTTTTTAATAATGATCAAATATTATTTGAACAAACTATCAGACATACCAATGAAGAACTAAGTTTATACAATAATGTTGCAGAACAATATGAGTTTCGAAAAAATCTTATACTGAATAAACTTAAGGAAAATAATATTGATTTAAACACTTTGTCATCTGTTGTTGGCAGAGGAGGACTTCTAAAACCTATAGAAAGTGGAACATACATTATAAATAAACGTATGGTTGAAGATTTAAGAAACAGTATTATTGGAGAACATGCTTCAAACCTTGGAGGTCTTATTGCTTATTTTATAGCCGAAGAATTAAATATTCCTTCTTTTATTTCTGATCCCGTTGTTGTGGATGAGATTAGTGATGTGGCAAGAATAAGCGGTCACCCAGAGTTTCATAGAATATGCATATGGCATGCTCTTAACCAAAAGGCAGTAGCAAGACGTGCTTCTAAAGATATGGGCAAAAATTATGAGGATGTTAATTTAGTAATCGCACACTTAGGTGGAGGAGTTTCAGTTGCTGCGCATAAAAGAGGAAGAGTTATTGACGTAACTAATGCACTTAGTGGTGATGGACCATTTTCTCCTGAAAGGTCGGGCTCACTACCTGCATCACAGTTAGTGGAAATTTGTTTTAGCGGTAAATATTCAAAGGAAGAAATTCATAAAATGATTGCAGGCAAGGGTGGAATGATAGCTTATTTGGGAACTAATAATGTTAAGGAAGTTAAAGAAAGTTCTGATAAAGGTAATAAAAAATCAGAGCTTATTTATAATGCTATGGCTTATCAAATAGCTAAATCAATAGGCGAATATGCTGTTGTATTAGATGGAGATGTTGATGGAATAATAATAACGGGCGGTATTGCATATGATAATAATTTCGTTGAAATGATAAGCGAAAAAGTGAAATTCATTGCAAATGTTATTGCATATCCAGGGGAAGATGAACTTACAGCTTTGGCTTTAGGGGGTCTCAGGGTTTTAAACGGAATAGAGAAAGCAAAGGAATATAAATAAAATGGTCATAGAAGAAGAACTAATTTATAAGCAAGCATAATATGAATTACTATCTATTTTTGGCATGATTATTGCTATGTATTTTGCATTTAATAAACAGATTTTATAAGGAGAAATATAATGAGAAAAGTAGTAATAGTATCAGCAGCAAGAACACCAATAGGTTCTTTTGGAGGAGCTTTAAAATCTTTATCTGCAGTGGATCTTGGAGTAATTGCGGCTAAAGAAGCTATTAAAAGAGCAAAAATTGAACCATCTATGATTGATGAAGTAATATTTGGAAATGTCTTAAGCGCAGGCTTAGGACAAAACGTAGCAAGACAAGTTTCTTTAGGATCAGGTCTTGTTAATGACACACCTGCTTTAACAATTAACATAGTTTGTGGATCAGGTTTGAGAGCTGTAAGCATGGCTGCACAAATAATTGCAAGCGGTGATGATGATATAATTCTTTGCGGCGGATGCGAAAGTATGACAAATGCTCCATATATAATTCCAAGCGGCAGATGGGGCCAGAGAATGAATGACGGAAAAATAGTAGACACAATGGTTAATGACGGTTTATGGGATGTTTATAATAACTACCACATGGGTATAACTGCTGAAAATGTTGCAAATCAATATGGAATTTCAAGAGAAGACCAGGATAAATTTGCATCTGAAAGCCAAAACAAAGCTGAAGTAGCTCAGAAATCAGGAAAATTTGTTGATGAAATAGTACCGGTTGTTATACCTCAAAGAAAAGGTGACCCTATAGTTATTGATACTGATGAATACCCAAGACATGGTTCAACTTATGATAAAATGGCTGCATTAAAACCAGCATTTACTAAAGATGGATCTGTTACTGCTGCGAATGCATCAGGAATCAATGATGGTGCTGCTGCATTAATAGTTATGAGCAAGGATAAAGCTGATGAACTTGGAATTGAATATTTAGCTGAAATAACAGGTCATGGCACAGCAGGCGTTGATCCTAAAATAATGGGTGTTGGACCTGTTCCAGCAGTTAAAAAAGCTTTAGCTAAAGCTAACTGGTCTGTTGATGACTTAGATTTAATTGAGGCTAATGAAGCTTTCGCAGCTCAAGCATTAGCTGTTGCAAGAGAATTAAAATTCAATCCTGAAATAATAAATGTTAACGGAGGCGCTATTGCATTAGGACATCCAATAGGAGCTTCAGGAGCAAGAATTCTTACGTCTCTTCTTTATGAAATGAAGAAAAGAGATGCTAAAAAAGGCCTTGCAACATTATGCATAGGCGGCGGTATGGGAACTGCAGTTTTAGTTCAAAGATAAATTTAGGATATGTGTCACTTTTGGGTCATGGACAACTTTGACACTCTTTTGACACAAAGACTTTGTTGAAAAAGTAGTTATTAAGTTAATAAAATGTATGAATTAAATAAAATTTTAGTAAAATATTCTTTTATTTAAGGAATTAAACTCCTCTATTTGGGGAGTTTTTTTGATTGTTTTTTTGGATTATGATTACTTACCTTAACTTAATTTTGAGCATTTGATTGTAATATAAAATTTTATCATTATATAAACTCATGAAGCATATTATTTAATAATTGAAAAATATCGGAGGAGATTTTTTGAATTATAATAATGATTACCAAATGTTGTTGGAGTGTGAAAATAATATAAGATATTATCAGCAAATGATCGCAACAAGCAATAATCCTTGTCAAAGAATATTGTATGAAAATATGCTGAATGCAGAAAAAAATAGGCATTATCAAATATACGATCAATTAAAAAATAATATGAATAATATAAAAAAAAGTGGAATTTACAAATCTGACATAAGACAATTTACCATTGAAGAATTATCTCAATATGATGGTTCAAATGGGAGACCTGCTTATGTTGCAGTTAATGGAATTGTATATGATGTGAGCTTAGAATCAACTTGGGGCGGAGGTACTCATTTCAGCATGTATGCAGGGCATGATTTGTCCGCTCAGTTTAATGGATGCCATAAAGGTAAAACAGAAATTTTAAGAAATTTGCCTCAAATGGGTTTTTTAATAAGTAGTTAGGAGGCACAGGATTGTTAAAGAAAAAAAGACGTTGCCCAGTATATGATTTAAAGGACATTACAGCTCGAAAGATGATGGACATAGCTGTAGATGAAATAAAAACCAACAATATAAATAAAATTAATTTAATTTGGTTAGAAGCAACCGGTTGTTCAGGAAACATAATATCTCTACTAAATGCAGAAAATCCAAGTGCAGAATTTTTTTTAAAAGAAATGACAAGTTTAAAATACAATAACAGTTTGATGTTTGCTGAAGGGGATGCTGCATTTCAACAGTTTTTAGACACATTGGAAACAGAATTTATCTTAGTTGTAGAAGGTGCCGTTTCTATTAAGGATAATGGTCTATACAATATTATTGCTCGTTATCAAGGCAGGCCTATAACAGCCATGGAGGCAGTAAGAACTGCAGGAGAAAAAGCAAAGTATGTTTTATCAGTTGGAACCTGTGCTTCTTTCGGAGGAATATCAGCAGCAGTCCCTAATCCATCTCAATGTGTAAGTGTACCACAATTTTTAAGTAGGGAGGTTATTAGATTACCGGGTTGCCCAAGTCATCCTGACTGGGTTACAGGTACTATCGCCAACTTAGTAGCATTTGGGATTCCTGAGCTTGATGAATTAGGAAGACCTATAATGTTTTATGGAATAACAATACATGATCGATGTACGAGAAGGTCATATTTTGACAAAGGAATTTTTGCAACAAGTTTAGGTGATCCTGAATGCATGTTTAAACTTGGATGTAGAGGACCAGTTACAAGAACGGATTGCCCAATAAGGCAATGGAACGGATATGTGAACTGGCCTGTTGAAGATAATACACCTTGCATAGGTTGTGCCGGTGAGAGTTTTCCTGATGGTATGGAGCCTTTTGTAAGATTTTAATATCTGGAGGAGCTATGGCAAATAAAATTACAATAAACCCTATTACAAGAATAAGTGGTTTTTTGGAAATTGAAGTTGAAGTAGAAAGAAATGAAATTATAAATGCTAAAAGTAGCGGCTTACTTTTTAGAGGTTTTGAAAAAATGCTAAAAGGAAGACCTCCTTTAGATGCAATATATTTTACGGAAAGAATCTGTGGAATATGTTCCACTGCCCATTCCTTGGCTTCAACATTAGCTTTGGAGGATGTTCTTAAAATTTATCCTAACGAAAATGATAAAATGATAAGAGAATTTATACACGGAAGTGAATTCATTCAAAATCACTTAAGACACTTTTACCAGTACACTATTCCTGACTTTGTAAGGGGAGCAAGGATGGAATCATCATTTATAACTTCACATAATGATTACCGTCTTCCTGAAAAAATAGATCAAGAGATATCGGAACATTATGTGCAATCCCTAAAATACAGCAAATTAGCCCATGAAATGACAGCAGTTCTCGGAGGCAAGGCTCCTCATAATCATGGTATTTTTGTAGGAGGAGTTACTGTTAATATAGATTCAGCAAAGTGGATTAAAACTAAATCCATATTATCAGATATAAAAAGATTTGTTGAAGATATACTGATACCTGATGTATATAAAATTGCAGAATATTATCCTGATTATTTTAGCAATGGTATAGGATATAAAAATTTAATGTCATATGGATTATTTGACAGCTATACAGATAACAGAGCTTTTTATGTGTCTCCAGGTGTCATTATAAATGGACAATATAGTGCATTTAATTCAGATAAAATAACAGAAAATATACAAAACGCATGGTATGAATTAATGCAAGATGAAGAAAGTCCGATGGCTACTACAGTTAATGAAAATATTCATAAAGAAAATGCTTACAGCTGGATAAAGGCTCCAAGATATGAAGAGTATGCTATGGAGGTGGGGCCACTTGCAAGAATGTGGCTAAGTGGTAATTATAATAGAGGAATCTCAACTATGGACCGAACAATTGCAAGGGTTTTAGAAGTGAAAAAAATCATTGAAATAATGGAAGTGTTTTTAGAAAAAATTATAATGATTCCATCAAGTCAAGGAAGTTATGAATTTAATCAAGAAGCTTATGGCAAAGGTTTAGTAGACACTACAAGAGGTGCTTTAGGTCACTGGGCTTCTGTACAAAATCAAGCTATTCAACATTACGACATAATTACCCCAAGTTCATGGAATCTTTCGCCAGAAGATTCGAAAGGATTAAAAGGGGTAGTAGAAAAAGCTTTGATAGGAACAATTATTCAAGATATAAAAAATCCGGTTGAAATTGGCAGAATAGTTAGGTCTTTTGATCCGTGTGTTTCCTGTGCTACTCATGTATTTACAGATAAATATTCTCAAGTAGAAATTAGGGTTGTATAAGATGGCAGTTAAGTGTATTGCAATAGGTAATAGAATAATGGGAGATGATGCAATAGGGTTAAAGGTTTTAGAAGAACTTTCAACAAAATTAATAAATGAAGAAATTGAGATAATATTTGGAGAAACGGACTTTGAATATGCATTAAGTAAAATTGATGACGGAGATTTGGTATTTATTATAGATTCAACATATTTTGAATTAATGCCAGGAACAGTAACTTTTACTTCTATAAATGACTTGTCATTAAGAAATAACATTACTTCACAGCATCAGCCAAGTCTAATTCATCTTATAAAATTGTATGGAAAAAATATCAAAGGATTTGTAATTGGAATTGAAGCAGATAAAATTGAATTTAGCACAGTATTAAGCGAAAGTTTAAAGCAAAAGCTTAGTCAAATATGTCAAGAAGTATATGATTTTATTTTGGCTTACATAAATAAATAGCTTTTTAGTAAGCGATTACTAATTTATTAAAGGAGTATTAACAATGCACGATACATATTTATTGAATAAAATTTCAAAAACATTAAATGAAATCTGTGAAAAAAGTAATATCCGTATTATTACTCAGCTTACCATCGTAGTAAGCTGCAATAGCCATGTCAATGAAAATAATCTGAAAGAGTATTTAAAGGAAAACAATGAAGATCTTCTTGCTGATGGGTTTAACATCATAGTGCAAAGAGAGGACATAGAAAACCAAACTGCTATAATTCACAGCATAAAAGGTGAAACTTTTGAAGATTGAAGAAAATGAAGATATAAGAAGTTATGAAATAAAAATATATGGTGTGGTTCAAGGTGTAGGCTTTAGGCCATATATTTACAATCAAGCAATAAAATATAATATTAAAGGGTGGGTCAGCAATCAGGGAAGTGCTGTTTTAATGGATATAGTAGGAGATAGAGAAAATATAAAAGAATTTTTATTATCTATAATTAAAAATCCTCCTGCTTTAGCAAAAATAGAAAAAATCGAAATTTATTTAGAAGTATTAAAAGGATGGAATAATTTTAAAATTGTTCCAAGTTCGGTTGAAGAAAATGGTATAAAGTTTATGGGTACAGATGTATCCATTTGTCCGGATTGTATAAATGACATTTCAGATCATGCTGACAATCGCTATCATTACTCATTTGCAAATTGTACAAATTGTGGACCTCGTTATTCTCTAATAAAGAAATTGCCCTATGATAGAGATAATACAACGATGGAGATATTTAAAATGTGCCCTAATTGTGAGAAAGAATACAACGACCCAACTAACAGAAGATTTCATGCACAGACTAATTGTTGTCCCAATTGCGGTCCAAAATTAAGTTTATTAAATAATATGGGAGAAGAAATAATTTGCAGTGATGAGGTTGTGATGACTATTGATATGTTAAAAAATGGGGAAATAGTTGCTATTAAAGGAGTCGGTGGTTTTCATTTAGCATGTGATGCTCACAATGCAGATACTGTTAAAATTTTACGGCAAAGAAAAAAAAGACCCCATAAGCCATTTGCAGTTATGGTTAAAGATATTGAAGAGGCAAAGAAACTTTGTTTCGTAAATAAATATGAAGAGAATATTCTTTTAAGTAATAAAAGACCCATTGTTCTTTTAGAAAAAAAAGAAAACGCAAATTTGCCTGACATAGTTGCTTTAAATATGAAAAAGCTGGGGATTATGCTGCCGTATACACCTCTTCATTATTTATTATTTCAAAATGATATAACATGTCTTGTTATGACAAGCGGGAATAAAAGCAATTCCCCCATACAGTTTGAAAATGAAAAAGCATTTGAAAACTTAAGGACAATTGCTGATTATTTTTTAATACACAACAGAGATATAAATATACCTGTTGAAGATTCAGTTGTGAAAACAGTTTGTAATAAGGAAATTGTAGTTCGAGCATCGAGAGGTTACACACCATTTATATTTCCAATGAATTATAATATTGAAATTTTAGCATTAGGAGCTGAAGATAAAAGTACCTTTTGTTTATCTCAAAATCAGTATTTATATATGAGTCAATACATAGGTGATTTGAAGAACTATGATACATATATGAATTTTGAAAAAGCCATTGATAACATGAGGGCACTATTAAGCTTTAAGCCTGAGTTAATTGTACATGACATGTATACCACCTATCAGTCTTCTAAATATGCACTTAGTCATACAGTGAAAAAAATTCAAGTTCAACATCATCATGCTCACATGGTAAGTTGCATGGTTGAACATAAGCTTTTTGGTCCTGTAATAGGTGTCATTTTTGACGGCACTGGATTAGGTACGGACGGAAATATTTGGGGAGGGGAATTTTTAATAGGAACAAGAAAGAATTTTATAAGAGCCGGTCATTTCAGGCATGTAACTATTCAGGGGGGAGATAAATCAATTAAAGAACCTTGGAGAATTGCAGTGAGCTACCTTCGTTCCATTAATTATGAATTTAATGATATTATAAATGAAATAGATAAAAAAAGCATCTATGCTGTAAATCAAGCTATAGATAGTAAACTAAACTGTTATGAAACATCCTCTGTAGGAAGATTTTTTGATTGTATTGCTTCTCTTTTAAATATTCGTCAGCATATAACCTATGATGCACAGGCAGCAATAGAGCTTGAAAATATTATGGATCCTTCAGTAAAAGATGAATATCCGTTTACAACATGTGATGAAAATGAGGTGTATATAATTGAATATAAAGATATATTACTATCTGTAATAAGCGATATAAAAATGGGAAAGTCCACCTCATTTATTTCTGCTAAATTTCATAACACCTTAGCAAGTGCAACAACGGATTTAGTTATTAAAATCAGTAAAAAATATAAACTAAAAAATGTGGTGTTAAGCGGTGGAGTTTTTGAAAATAGTTATTTGCTTATTTCTGTAATAAATAAATTGGAAAAAGATAACTTTTTAGTTTATTACAATCAACAGATTCCTACCAATGACGGCGGAATAAGTGTTGGACAATTAGCAATAGCAGAAGCAATGGAGGAAAAGTAAAATGTGTATAGCAATACCTGGTGAAATAATAGAATTAACATTACACGGAGCAAAAGTAACAATAATGGGAGTAGAAACCATAGTTAATATACAATTAATTGATAATCCTAAAATTGGAGATTTCGTATTAATTCATGCGGGATGTGCCATAGAAAAAGTCGATAAAAATTATTCTGATATTTATTTTGATATGATTAAACCATTATGTAATTTTATAGAGACAGACGAGGATAAACATGGATAAAAAAATAATCAAACGTCTAATTGATGAAATTAACTTTATGTCAACACAAATAAAGGAAATTAAGATCATGGAAGTTTGTGGTACACATACAAAGAATATTGCAATGTCAGGAATAAAGTCTTTACTGCCTCCAAATATTAAACTTATATCAGGTCCAGGTTGTCCTGTATGTGTATCAGAAGAAAGCTATATTGATAATGCAATTGAAATATTAAAAAAATACGATGTCATAATTGCAGCATTTGGAGACATGATTAGAGTAAGTGGAACTAATGGAAACTTGTTAGATGAAAAAGCAAAGGGAGAAGACGTAAAAATAATTTATTCTCCACTAAGCTTAATTGATATGGCAGAAAAAACAAAAGATAAAAAAATTGTTTTTTTAGGAGTAGGTTTTGAAACTACTGCACCTGTTATTGCACTTACCATCAAAAGTGCTGCTGAAAGAAAAATCGATAATCTGTTTTTCCTAACATCGCTTAAACTTATGCCACCAGTACTACATTATATAATTGGACAGACTGTCTATAATATAGATGGATTTATTTGTCCTGGTCATGTGGCAAGTGTAACAGGCTCTGAATACTTTAGATTTATTGAAGAAGATTATTATCTGCCTGCAGCAGTGTGTGGATTTGAAGCAGAGGATATTTTAATAGGTATACATAATTTGGTAAAACAGATTACACAAAATGAAAAGAAGAAATTAAATAATTTATATACACGATGTGTAAAATCTAATGGTAATCTTGAAGCAAAAAGGTTAATAAAAGAGGTATTTAAGGTTTCTGATGGAGAATGGAGAGGAATTGGAATAATTAAAGATTCTTCTTTAAATATAAATGAAAATTATAAGAAATATGATGCTTTTAATGCTTTTAAGTTAGAAAGAAAGATATCTAAAAATAATAATAGTTGTCAATGTAAAAACATTTTGCTTGGCAATAAAACCCCAGAAGAATGCAATCTTTTTGGTGAGATATGTAATCCATTTAAACCTTATGGACCATGTATGGTATCTTCAGAGGGTTCTTGTTCTATAGCATATAGATATAAGGAGGAAGTATAAATGGAAAATATTATAACACTAAAATACGGTGACGGTGGTAAATATACTAATTCGCTAATTAATGAAGTTTTTTATAAACATTTTGGGAATGAAATGCTTGTTAATTCTACTGATGCTGCTATTTTTGAAATTAATCAGGGTAGATTAGCTTTTACAACAGATTCATTTGTTGTAAAACCGATTTTTTTTCAAGGAGGAGACATCGGAAAATTAGCAGTTTGTGGTACAATAAATGATTTGTCTGTTGCAGGTGCAAAACCGTTATATTTAAGCTGCTCATTCATAATAGAAGAAGGTTTTGATATAAAATCATTAACTAAAATAGCTGAGTCCATTGGAGATACATGTAAAAAAGCAGGAGTAAGTATAATTACAGGAGATACAAAGGTTGTTGAAAAAGGTTCTGTAGATGGAATATTTATTAACACTTCTGGTATCGGAGTTGTTATAGAAGAATACAATCCAAAACCAATTATAGAAGGAGACAGCATAATAATAACCGGAGGTATTGCAGAACACGGTACAACAATAGCTGTTGAAAGGTATAAAATTAATATAGAAGGAAAAATTCAAAGTGATTGCATGCCTTTAAATAATATCATACAAAAGTTACAAAAGAATTTGAAATATATAAAATTAATGAAAGATCCAACAAGAGGCGGAGTGGCAACTGCACTAAACGAGATAGCAGAAAAAGCTAATATAGGGATTGTTTTAAATGAAGAATTAATTCCAATCATAAGAGAAGTTAAATCTGTAAATGAAATGTTAGGACTTGACCCTCTTTATCTTGCATGTGAGGGAAGGATGATTATTGTAGCAGAAAAACAGATAAGTAAAGATTTATTAGAGGAGATAAAAGGCATATCAGGTTGTGAAAATTCTGCTATTATAGGAAATTTTGCATCTGGTATTAAAAGCAATGTTTTAATGGAGACTGTTATAGGCGGTAAGAGAATTATAGGGCCATTAGAAGAAAGTTTGCTGCCAAGAATTTGTTGAAATTGGAATTTGAAATAATTATATTATACGAAAAAACAGGAATAAATTTTAAAATTATATTCCTGTTTTTTTATGAGCCAGAATCACATCATTTTCATTTTTTATTTCTGCAAGTTATTAAAAAATTCTATTATATAGTCTTTAAATAATCTAGATGATTCTGAAATATATTCACTTTCGTTCCAAGATAAATTTATGCATCTAGTACATTTTGGAGAATGTATATCCAATAAAGAAAGTTCTTGATGCTCAATATTTCCCCAACATTAATATCATTTTTTAAAAGCAGAGAAAAAACAATGCTTGCATTAAAAAAGGCATGGAAGTCATTTGAAAATATTTTGCCACAATTTTTATCAATATTAATACTTATAGGTCTTGCACTATCTGTACTGACTCCAGAACAAATTTCGAAACTTTTAGGTAAAGAATCTGGCTGGGTTGGAGTATTAATTGCTTCAATGATTGGCGCTATTACTCTTATTCCAGGATTTGTAGCTTTTACTCTTGCAGCTGCTTTGTTGAAAAGTGGTGCGGGGTATATGCAAATAGCAGCTTTTGTATCAACTCTTATGATGGTAGGGATAGTTACCATGCCCGTTGAGTTTAAGTATTTTGGTAAGAAAGCAACTATTATTAGAAATGCGGAAGCTTTTATGTTTTCTTTAATAGTAGCTTTTATAATGGGGGTATTCATGTAATGGATAAAATTAAAAAAATTCTAAAAAGATATAAAGTCTTTGTATCACTTTTAATATTAAACATTGCGGTATTATTTATTAACCCTGATATAGGACACAAATCAGTCCAAATATCTTTGAAAAACACTATTGAAATGCTGTCAATCATTCCACCAATTTTTATTCTTTTAGGTCTCTTAGATGTTTGGGTTAAAAGAGAAACAATGGTTAAATATATGGGAGAGAAGTCTGGTTTAATTGGCGTTTTGATTGCATTTTTCTTAGGTTCTGCAGCAGCTGGACCTCTATATGCAGCTTTTCCTGTTGCAGGTATACTATTAAAAAAGGGAAGTAGACTTTCAAATGTATTTATTATGATCGGAGCATGGTCAACTACCAAAATTCCACTATTGTTATTTGAAGCATCCTCAATGGGTTTAAAGTTTACAATTATAAGATTTATAGCAGACTTGTTTGGAATTGCAATTATTGCATATAATACAGAGAAATTATTATCTAAAGAGGAAAAAGAAAATATTTATTTAAATGCATTGAAAATTTAATAAGAATTTAAAATTAAAGATAAAAAATGGGATGCTCCTAAAAGGAACATCCTAATATTATATTTATATAGTTGAATTATTTATGATACATATTAACATGTTACGTTAGCAATGTAAAAATTGATAAAATAATTGAATTTGTTTAATAATATAACAACATATTACAACATATGACAATATTTGCGTTGTTTTTGCTATATAATAATATCACTTGCAAAACGTTATACTTATTCATCATTCAATAGGAGATTTTTATATGAGCAACATAATTAGTAGTAAAGAAAAACTTATCAATGAAATAATTATGCTTAAAATGCAAAACGATAGTTTGAAGCAAGAGCTCATTGTTTACAAAGAAAATAATAAAATAAAAGACAAATATAAAATAGACTTAACTTATTTAAAAACAATTTTGGAAGCAATGCCTTCAGCTGTAGTTATAATAGATGCGGAAGAACAAAAATTTTCATATTTGAATAAAAGAGCCTTGGACATTTATGGAATAAACTATCTTGGTTTTGACCTTGATTCTCATTTTGCTAAAGTAAAGGCTTTAAAACTTGATGGAACCCCTTATCCGCTTGATGAAATGCCAATAATCTATTCCTTAAAATATGGCGAGGAAGTTCGAAACAAGAATATGATAATAGAAAAACCTGACGGCACACAAATATCCGTCTTAGTATGTACTTCACCGTTACTTGATGAAAATGGAACAGTGACTTCAGCTATTGGTATTTTTGAGGATGTAACTAACTTTAAAAGGATTGAAAAGGCTTTGAGAGATAGTGAAGAAATGATGAAAACAATCCTAAAAAACTCCCGTGATGGCATTAGCATGCTTGATCTGAAAACAGGAAAGTACGTATATATGAGTCCGTCTCAAGTGGAGTTGACGGGGTTTGCTGTAAAAGAAATAAACAACATTTCTACCGAAGAAGTATTTGAGAGAATTCATCCCAATGATCGTAAGCTTTCCATCGAGCAACATAAACTGGTGGCAACTGGATCTGAATCATTAGAGGATATAGAGTATCAATGGAAGGTAAAGAATGGAGAATACCGTTGGTTTGGTGATAGGAGGAAACTTGTAAGGGATGAAAATGGACAACCATACGCTTTAGTTGGAATCAGCCGTGATATTACAGATCAAAAAGAATATGAAGAAAAGCTTAATCTTCAAGCTAAAATATTATCCAATGTCAAAGATGCTATTATTGTTGTGGATGAAAATGATAGAATTATATATTGCAATAAAGCTTTTGTAAAATTATTTGGATGGCAGGAACAGGAGTTAATAGGACATAAGTTTTTTGATTTTGCTCAAGACTATGTTGAAGAAATATCAAAAGAAAAAATTCCATTGACATCAGAGCAAAGACATAAGGCGTACAGTATAGAAGATGAAGTTTATTCAGATGAAATAAAATGTTTTTCTAAAGACGGTACTCAAATAATAATAGATATAAATAGAACGGTGGTTAGAGATTCTAAAGGTGAATTTAAAGGCTTGATTTTATCAATAAGAGATATCAGTGAACGTTATAGATATCAGCTTGAACTGAAAAAAAGCGAAGAGAAATATCGTTATTTGTTTAATTCAATTGATGAGGGCTTAGCGGTTATAGAAGTAATATTTGATAAGGAAAATAAACCTGAGGACTTTCGATTTATTGAATTAAATCCAGCCTGTGAAAAGCAAATGGGCTCAATAAATAAATATGTAATAGGAAAGACTACAAAGGAATTAAAATGTGATTTTGAAGATTTTTGGCATGAAACATTTGGCAAGGTAGCTTTGACTGGCCAGCCAATAAGATTTGTAAAGGAAGTAAAAGTATTAAATATGTGGCTTGATGTTTACGTTTTTAAAATTGACTTAGAAAAAGGTACTAAAGTTGGAGTACTGTTCAATGATATAACAGAAGAGGTAATGCACAATCGCAAAGTGGAAGAACTTATTAAAATGCAAGATGAGCTATATGTAAATGTATCACATGAACTTAAGACTCCTTTAAATGTCATATTTTCAGCCAATCAATTAATGGATGTTTATTTAAAAAGCGATTCAATCGAAGATATAAAGGATAAACTCTTTAATTACAATAATAGCATTAGACAAAATTGTTACAGGCTTACAAAACTTATAAATAATATAGTTGATTTATCTAAAAGCAATTCCGGATTATTAATGCTTAATGTAGATAATGTAGATATTGTAAATGTTATTGAAAATATTGTCCAGTCAGTTTCAGAATATGTAAAATCAAGAGAATTAAAAATAATATTTGATACAAATGTTGAAGAGAAAATTATTGCTTGTGACACAGATAAGGTAGAAAGGATTATGTTAAACCTAATTTCAAATGCAATTAAATTTTCTAATCCAAATAGTGAGATATTTGTAAACGTCCAAAGTAAAAAAGAAACTGTTGAAATTACGGTTAAGGACATGGGAATAGGAATTGAAAAACAAAATTTAGATCATATATTTAATAAATTTTATCAGGAAGATAAAAGTTTGTCTCGAAATGCAGAAGGTAGTGGCATTGGGCTATCTTTAATAAAGTCATTTGTTGAACTGCATGGAGGGAATATAAGTGTTGAGAGTGAAGTGAATAAAGGAAGCATTTTTAAAGTTGAGCTTCCTGCAAAAACAATAGAAAGCCAAGATAGAGAACGAACTAATTCTTATAGCAATAAAATTGAAACTATAAAAATTGAATTTTCTGATATTTATTCTATTGATTAAATATGTCATAATAATATTGAAAATTACGAGTTTTAGAAAGTCATTAAAACAATTAATCTCATCTTCAACACTTTTGAAATAAAGGCTTTTTAAAGATAATTAAATATTATTATTTTGATCTGTATTGATAAGTGAATAGTAATCTAAATAACAATTATACCATGACTTACAATCTAATCCCATATCTGCACCATTTAAATCTATATTCACTACTGCAGTGAATATAGATTTTTTATTAAGTAGATGTAATTATTATAAAAATTTGTGAAAAAGTTTATCAATTAAATTTATTATTTGTAATTTATGGCGTTCTGTTTACAGTTTCTTGAACATTTCATACAAACAAGGCAATCAATTTTCAAAATATTATGTGTTCGGCCTTTTTCTACAGCTTTAGCTGTACATACTCTCATGCATTTGCCGCAGTTATTGCATTTGTCTTCATCAATAGACATGTGATGGTTTGATTTTGATGAAGTGAAATGTAATATTGTGCCAAAGGGGCATAAAAATCTATGAAACATTTCTTCATTGAAAAATAATGTTATTATCATACCAAGTAAAATAATTAAAGGAAGCACTGGAAGCTTTTGACCGTTTTTTAAATTTAAAATCAATATAATAAAAAATAATACAAAAAATAAATAACGCACTGTAGGTTTCATTAAGCCCTTTGGAATATTAAAACTTTTTATATTAAGTTTCTTTTTAAGCCAAGTCACTAGGTTCATGCTAGGATTGATTGGGCAAATCCAGCCACAGTATACTCGTCCTAAAAATAGAGAGGCGACAATACTTGGTACGAATAGACCCATCCATAAATTTATTTTGCCTACAGCAACTAAAACTATGAATAACACAAAAAATGCTGCTTGTATTAACAATTGTATATATCTTTTCACTATTTTTGCTCCTGATAGTGTTTAGGATTAGGTGATTTAATTATGAAAAGCTCAAGTACATCATCATCAAAGTTGTTTACGTTCATTTTAGTTTTATAAGGTATATTGATAATTTGCCCTTTTGAGTATTTATGAGGTTCCTGTTCGTCAAGTTGTAAAGTTAAATTTCCTCTTACAACGATCATATAAACATTTGAATTTGCATAATGTTCAGGAAGTCCATTATCCTTTGGGAAAATCATGTGGTTTATCATTGTGTTGTCATCATCAATAAGTTTCTCTACATTTTTTGTGTCTTCAATTGAATAAGTATAATTTTTCTCTATCATAAAAAACTCCTTTTTTTGTATAATTTATTATATTATACTATAAATTGAAAATGAAAAAAGTTACTTTGGTAACTAATGAATAAATTTAATATTTTTTTATTTAAGAAAAATTAATTTTCTATATGAAACTTTTTTAATATTTCTATATTATTTATATTAATGTATTTAGAGGTGAAATCTATCAATCCTTCTTTTCTCATTTTATTTAATTCTCGAGAGAGTGATGAACGCTGAACTCCAATTTTTTCAGCTAAATCCTTTTTAGACATGCTTAGTATTATTTTTGTATTATCTTGTGAATAATATTCAAATAACAAAAATTCAACTATGCATTGTCGTATTGTTTTTAATGACAAAGACTTTATTTTATCAGTCAATATTAATGTTTTATTTGAAAGTGACTGTAGAAAATTAAGTAAAAAATATTTATTAGTTTGACAAAGGTTTAATACAAGGTCCTTTTTAATATGCAACAATATAGTATCGTTTTTTGCTATTATAGTCATGGGATAATTATTATTGACAGAAAAAAGCAAATTCTCACCTAAAACATCACCTGTTATAAAATCGTTAATAGTTAAAACTTTTCCATCATAATCAATTTTTTGGACCGTGACTGTCCCTTCTAAAATTACATCAAGACTTTCACATTTTTCGTTTTGCAGATAAATTATGGAGTTTTTCTCGTACTCTTTTATTTTGTAGTTTGAATCAAAAAGATTTCTTAGTTCTTCTTCAGAAAGATTTTTAAATAAATCTGTACTTTTTAATAAAGCTATAAATTTTTCCATAAGACCTTAACCTTTCGTTATTTAAATGAGTAATTAGAGATTTAAATGCAAATGAAACATAAATATTTAAAAGTTACCAAGGTAACTGATTTGTTTGTTGTTTTATAATATATTAAGAATATAATTTAATCAATATAATTGGAAGGAAAGTATGAAAAATATTTTTAATCATGATAGAAATATTAAATAAAATATTTTTGTTCATAATTTGCCATAATTTTGACACATATCTTTTTTATTATTATTTTAAATTTAAAAATTTTAAATGATAATATTTAAAGGAGGTTAGAATATGTTTCAAAACAAGAAATGGAATATTAGAACAGCTATACAAATATTTTTCTTTGCTTTAATCGGATTAATTTCAATTAATAAAACTTTAGCAGAGACAGGCGGAGGTATTTTACTTTTATCACAAGCTTCATTACATGCGCTATGCCCTTTTGGCGGTGTCGTGACTTTGTATAATCTGTTTACCCTTGGTACATTCATTAAAAAGATACATATGTCATCTGTTATTTTAATGAGCTTGATTTTTATTTTAGCTATTATTTTTGGACCTGTGTTCTGTGGTTGGGTATGCCCACTAGGATCCATTCAGGAATGGGTTGGAAAACTTGGTAATAAAATTTTTAAGAAAAAGTATAATAATTTTATTCCGAAAAAATTTGATCAGATTTTACGCTATTTCAGATATGTTGTGCTAATTTGGGTAGTATATATGACTGCCGTTTCTGGATATCTGTTATTTGAAAAAATTGACCCATATAATGCACTTTTTGCATTTTGGTCAGAAGAGTTATCTTTGCCAGCATTAATCATTTTGATTTTAACATTAATAGCATCTTTATTTATTGAGAGACCTTGGTGTAAATATGCATGTCCTCTTGGTGCTTTGCTAGGAATTTCAAATAAAATTCGTATTTTTAAAATCACAAGAAATGTTAGTTCATGTATTTCTTGCAAAAATTGCGACCGTTCTTGTCCAATGAATATTGAAGTTTCTGAAATGGAAAACGTGACAGATTTGCAATGCATCAGTTGCTTTGAGTGCACATCTGAAAAAAGCTGTCCAGTTCTTGATACTGTTAATTTACAAACTAAAGGTACAAATAAGAATGAGATACATCATGATGTTTATGAAGGAAAGGAGGGGTCCAAATGAAAATAAAAATGAGAACTATGGCAATAATTGTTTTTGTAATTATATTTGGAGGAATTGCTGCTACTATTTCAGTTGATTTATGGTCTACAGAATCAGACAAAACGCCGGTAAAATACAAAGAAGGAGAATTTGAGGGACAATATAATCCTCAAGATATTCGTGGTTCATATTCTTTTCAAGAAATATCTGAACTTTTTGAAATAGATTTAGATGTTTTATACAAAGCATTTGGAATTGATGAAAAAACAGAAACTCAACTTAAATCAAAAGACTTAGAAACTTTGTATGGAGATACTGTTGAAATTGGAAATGAATCAATGCAAGTATTTGTAGCATTGTATAAAAACTTTCCAATTACTTTGGATGATGCCTATCTTCCAAAAAAGGCTGTTGATATAATTTTAAAAACAAACAATAATCTAACAGATGAACAAATAGCATATTTAAGCGAACATCAAGTTGAACTTCCAACTGCTTTACCAACAATAACTGAAGTAATAATCATCAACGAAGAAAAGTCCGAAGAACCACTTATTAATGGTTCAACAACTTTTAAACAAGCATTAGAAGCTGGTATTTCCAAAGAACAAATTGAAGAGATTATTGGAAAAGAATTACCCCCTACCAACACTATAATAAAGGATTTCTGTATTAATGAAGGATTAACTTTTTCGGTAATAAAAAGTAAGTTAAATGAATTAGTTGAGAATTAATGTTAAATGATTATATAATTGCTTAAAATCCAATGAAAACACAAAAAAGGAAGCTATGAAAAAAGCTTCCTTTTTGCATATAATAGATTTACTTATTCAAAAAATCTCCTGGAACCATAGTCTATTAGATGGTTAATAATAAGAATTATGGTAAATATATATATGAATTTTATTGTTGAACTTAAATTAAATAAAGAAAGGATAGTAATGACTATGAAAGAAATACTTATAGACCTGCAACCTGTTGAAGTATTTAAATATTTTGAAAAGCTGTCACAGATTCCAAGAGGGTCAGGAAATGAAAAAGAGGTTAGTGATTATTTAGTTAGTTTCGCTAAAGAAAATAGTTTAGAATATGTTCAAGATCCTGCATTAAATGTTGTTATAAAAAAGAAAGCAACACAAGGTTATGAGAACAGCCCTTCTGTTGTTTTGCAGGGACATATGGATATGGTATGTGAAAAAAATACAGATGTAGAACATGATTTTACAAAAGATCCACTGAAGTTGAGAATAATTGATGACAAAATATATGCAAGTGGCACAACTTTAGGAGCTGATAATGGAATTGCAGTTGCCATGGGATTAGCAATTTTATCTTCTAATGAATATAAACATCCATCTATAGAATTGCTTGTTACCACTTCTGAAGAAACAGGGATGGATGGAGCAATGGCATTAGACCCTAAAAATGTAGAAGGAAGAACACTGATTAACATAGATTCCGAAGAAGAAGGTACATTATTAGTTAGCTGTGCTGGTGGAGTTACATCTAAAGTAACAATTCCTATAATATGGGAATCTGCAGATTCAAACCTTGTTCCATATATAATTAAAATAAGAGGTTTAAAAGGCGGACACTCTGGAATGGAAATAAATAAAGAAAGAGGAAACTCTAATAAATTGATGGGTCGTATACTCATGAGCATTTTTTCTGAAAAAGGTTTTAAACTTAGCTCTTTAAATGGCGGTTCAAAACACAATGCTATTCCCCGTGAATCCGATGCTATTATTTTAGTAAAATCTGAGGATAAAACATTAGTTGAGAAAAAAATACTTGAGTGTGAAGAATATTTTAAAACTGAATTAAGAACATCTGATCCTGACGTTAAAGTGGAATTTGAAGTTTTATCAACTGCGCCAACAGAAATGCTAACAAAAGAATCCACTAATAATGTAGTTAACTATTTATATTTAATTATTAATGGTATTACTTCCATGAGCATGGATATTAAAGATTTAGTAGAAAGCTCATTGAACCTTGGAGTAGTTTCTACTCATAAAGATTATATAGAATTCATAAGCTCAATCAGAAGTTCAGTTAGAAGCTTAAAAAATGAATTATATAATAGAATAGTAGCAACAGCTAAACTCTGTGGCGGCAGTGTTGTTGCAGAATCTGATTATCCTGAATGGGCATATAATCCTGATTCTAAAATAAGAACTATTTTTGAAAATACATATGAAAATATGTACGGAAAGAAACCTATTATAACTGCTATACACGCTGGACTCGAATGTGGTCTATTTGCAGAAAAATTTGGTGAAATAGATGCAATTTCATTTGGTCCAAATCTATATGATGTTCATACTCCAAATGAAAATATGAGTATTTCTTCAGTTCAAAGGACGTGGGAATATTTATTGGAAGTATTAAAGAATATAAAATAAATTATTTTATTAATTAAAATGAATTAATGGAGGTTGTATTATGGATAAAAAATTGTCTAAAGATGCATATGGAAGTGTTGCCGGTAAAGACTATGTACCTTACATTTATAAAGGTTCTAAATTTGGAGGAAATGGTACAGTATTAATAATCGGTGTAATCTTATCTGTTTTATTTGCTGCATCTACTGCCTATTCAGGTATGAAATCAGGGCTTACAGTTGCTGCTGGTATACCTGGTTCTATAATAGGTTCAGGATTTATAGCTGCATTTGCTAAACAAAAGGGTATCCTTGGAAAAAACTTAATTCAAGGTATGTCAAGTGGTGGAGAATCTGTTGCTAGTGGTATTATATTCGTATTGCCAGCAATTCTTTTAATAGGTTCAAATGTTTCTTTCATAGAAGGTTTAGCTGTTGGAATTGGCGGAGTGCTATTTGGTATAGGAATAGCTTCTATAGTTCACAATTATTTAATCGTTGAGGAACATGGAAAATTAATGTACCCTGAATCAATGGCTATATCAGAAACACTTGTTGCTTCTGAAGGTGCTGGGGAATCCATGAAGTTCATGGGAATCGGCTTTGGAATAGGCGGTATTATAACTGTTGTAACAAGTGCATTTTTAAACGTAGCCAACAATGTTGTAAACTATGTAAATGAATCTTTTTATAAATGGAAATTTCAAATTGAAGTTAACCCTCTTTTATTGGGTATAGGATTCATAGTTGGTTTAGAAATTTCTTTAACTATGTTTGCAGGTTCTATTTTAGCTAACTTTGGTATTTTACCTTTAATAGGTTATTTTTCTTCTCTTGGGCAAGGAAATGCATTTGTATGGAATAATCCAAGTGTTGCTATAAATGCCATGAGTGTTTCAAATATATCCGGCAGCTATGTAAAATATATCGGTGCAGGTATGATGCTTTCAGGTGGTTTAATAGGAGCTATAAAGCTTATACCTACTATTATTTCTTCCATAAAAGAAACTCTTAGTGCTAAAACTTCAGGTGATGCTGATGGTTCATCCATTGGAAAATTAATATTAGTAGGTGGTGTGATAATAGGATTTATAGCAGGCTTCATAGTATCTAATGGTAATATGTTGATGGCTATAATTGCTTCTGTTTTATCCTTATTCTTATCACTGCTATTTGTCATTGTTTCTGGTCGTTTAACTGGTACTATAGGAACTTCAAACCTTCCTGTATCCGGTATGACCATAGCTTCTTTAGTACTTGTAACATTATTATTTGTTTCATTAGGATGGGTAAGCCCCGGAAATAATAAATCTTTGCTTTTATTTGGTACATTTATAGTTACTGCCATATCCATTGCAGGCGGTTATTGCCAATCACAAAAAGTTACTTTCGTAATAGGCGGCGACAAAAATGAAATGCAAAAATATTTTGCAATAGCTTCAATATGTGGCGTTGCAGTAGTTGTCGGCACAATAATACTGCTTTCCAACCAACTTTCAATGACTGGAGATAATGTTGCATTTGCACTACCTCAAGCTAACTTAATGGCAACGCTGACAGCTGGTATCATATCAGGACAGTTACCTTGGGTTATGATAATTGTTGGAGTTATTATGGGAGTTGTTTTATTCTTATTAAATCTTCCAATAATGACAATTGCCATAGGATTTTATTTGCCGATATCAACAACTTCAATAATATTAATTGGTGCATTGGTACGTTTATTAATAGAAAAATCTTCTAAATCCGAAATAGAGAGAGATGCTAAAGTTTCAAATGGTATAAGCTTATCTTCTGGACTTGTTGCAGGTGGTTCTATAATAGGACTTGTAGGCATAATACTTCAAGTTTCAGGTGTAATAAAAGGAATTGAGCCAAGCGGTTTCGCCGCTACTAACGCAATGGCATTTTTAATATTATCAGTGCTTGTAATAGCTACTATAATCCCTATAATAAGCAGTAAGGTGAATAATGAATGATGGTAAGTGACAACAAAGAGATTTTAAATATAATATTTAAAATCTCTGATAACTTAAAATATGAAGTTGATAAAGACAATTTTGTAATTATAATCGAAAAACAAGATCATAAAATACAAAAATTCTTTAGAAAACTTAAATTTAGAATTCCAGAATATAAAAAAATTTCAATAGATGAATATGGAAGTTATGTGTTTTTGCAAATAGATGGCAAAAACACTATAAAAGATATTGGGAAAAATATAGAAGCAAAGTATGGAGATAAAATCCAACCGATTTATGAAAGACTTCTGTTATTCTTAAACCATATGGACATTAATTGTCACTATATTGATAAAACAAATTTCTAAAAACAAAAAGATGCTAATTACTGTTGCTAAAAAGTGGCGGGCTCATGGAAATAATAGATAATACTCTACTTCGGAGTAGAATATTAGTATAACTGTTTTAAATGTTTTATGAAAAGTTGAACTTGGGGCAGCTTATAATATGAATTTTTATATAAAACGTATGTTTTTCTTTCAAAAGGAGTTCCGTCTCGGTAACAAAGCTTTTCGGTGTGACCGTCAAAGTCATCCAAACAAATTTGTGGAAGTACGCACCAGCCAATTCCTTGTCTTGCCATTTCTTTGCAGCATATAAGATTATCTATGCAAAACTTAGAAGTATTCCCAGGTAGATTGTTTTCAACAAGCCAATTATGTAGTTCTAAATTTAAACCTGCATCCGTGCTTCGGTTTATATATGGATAAGATTCAAGAGGCTTATTAGCATTTTCTTTGCTACAAACCAAGAGCATTGGTTCTTTAAAAAGCAAGTCTTTTCCTTCATCCCACTTAAAATCTCCTCTAACTATGGCAATTGAGATTTCATCTTTCATCAACATTTTATATAAATTTTTACTTTGACCAGTTGTAATATTGATATTAACCAAGGGGTATAGTTGAGTATATGTTTTGAGAACTGTAGGTAATCGGTAATGAGAAAAATTCACTGAACACCCCACATTCAATGTTCCGCCTATATAACCCAGATTTGTATTAATGTGATTTTTCATCTCTGAAGTTGTGTTGTTGAGAGTTTTTATATAGGACATTAGGCTTTCGCCAATTGGTGTAAAAATCACTCCTTTTTTGGAACGCACCAACAATTTGCAATTCAATTCGTTTTCTATTTTTATTAATCTTTTTGTCAAAGCAGGCTGGGATAAAAACAGCTTTTGAGAAACCTTAGTTATATTTTTGATTTCATACAATTCAATCAGAAGTTCATAATCTTTTTCATCCATTTATATTTCTCCTATCGATAACTTTTGGTTATGAATGTTGATGAAATTATACTATTTTACTTTCGATTAATCAATAGATATAATTAATTAAGTAAATTAATTGGAGGGTAAAAGTAATGTATATGAAAAAATATCCATGCGTTTATATGCGCGGTGGCACAAGCAAGGCAGTTTTTTTTCATGAAAAAGATTTACCAATAGATAAAAGTCTTTGGAACGAAATATTTTTAAAAGTAATGGGAACACCGGATGTAAAACAAATAGATGGAATGGGGGGAACTGTATCTTCTACAAGCAAAGTAGCAATAATTTCACCTTCAGATGTTGAAGGTGTGGATGTTAATTATACATTTAGACAAGTGGACATTATAATTCCAAATGTGGATGGCAAATCAAACTGTGGAAATATTTCTTCAGCAGTAGGTCCTTTTGCTATCGATGAAGGTTTGGTAAAAGCAGTTGAGCCTATAACAGTTGTACGAGTATTAAATACTAACACAAATAAAATTATAGAAGAGCATGTGCGTGTGAATGATGGGAAAGCGATGGTAAACGGTGATGAATCAATTAAAGGAGTTCCCGGTACAGGTTCGAAAATTGATATGTATTTTGAAGATCCTTCTGGGGCAGCAACTGGAAAATTATTTCCTACAGGAAATAAAAAGGATATATTTGAAGTTCCTGATTATGGTCCTATTGAAGTTTCAGTTGTGGACTGCTCTAATCCTATAGTTTTTATAAGAGCTGAGGATTTGGGAATAAAAGGTGCAGAACTGACTGAACTTAACAATAACAAAAGTGTTATGGAGCACATAGAGCGTATACGTTCAATAGCTGCAGAAAAATGTGGCTTTGTAAAATCATGGGAACAAGCAAGAACAGAATCCACATCAATTCCTAAAGTTTCTATTGTATCAAAACCACAGGATTACACCGATATGGACGGTAGTGAAGTAAAAGCAGAAAATATGGATATTTGTGCTAGGGCTATTTCTGTTGGAAAACTTCACAAAGCTTATCCAATGACTGTAGCAGTTGGTACAGGAGCTGCAGCAAGAATACCTAATACAGTAGTAAATGAAATTGCAAATCCAAAGCATGACCAGGATATTATAAGTATTGGACATTCTAGTGGAACAACAAATGTTGATGTGAAAATGAATGGTGAAAAAGTGATTAAAGGCGGAGTGACAAGAACAGCGAGAAGAATCATGGACGGATTTATCTATATAAGAGATTAAAGGAGATATGACAATGGTTAAATTGCATGAAGGTAAGCAATATATTATAAACAATGAACGAATTAAAGAAGAAGGGGAGTCTATCAATATATCTCAAGAAGCAGCAGCAAAAAACACAATGACATATCAAGTGCTTGAAAAACACAACAAATCAGGAAACATGGAACATCTTGATATTCATTTTGATTCATTGGGTGTTTATGACAACACATATGTTGGAATATTACAAACAGCTACTGCAAGCGGACTGAAAGAATTAAATGTTCCATGCGTGTTTACAAACTGTCACAATGCTTTATGTGCAGTGGGTGGAACAATTAATGCCGATGTTCACAAATATGCCATGTCTGCTTGTAAAAAATTCGGCGGAATATTTGTTCCACCTCATCAGGCTGTAATACATCAGTATATGAGAGAAATGATTGTAAATTCGGGAGAAATGTCCATTGTATCAGATTCACATACAAGATATGGAACACAGGGTTCTTTGTCAATAGGAGAAGGCGGCCCAGAACTAGCAAAAGCAATGATAGGTAAAGGTTATGCATTAGATTATCCTAAAGTAATAGGTGTATTTATGACAGGAAAACCAAAATCTTTTGTTGGACCAATGGATGTGGCTTTGAGCATTATTGGAAAAGTATTCAAAAACGGGTTTGTAAAAAATGCAGTGATGGAGTTTGTAGGACCAGGAGTGAAAAACCTGTCCATGGATTTTAGAAACGGTATTGATACTATGACTACAGAGTCTTCATGTCTATCATCAATTTGGACAACTGATGAGAAAACGAAGGAATATTTTGAAATTCACAATCGTCCAGAAGGATTTAAAATTATAGAGCCTAAAGATGTGGCACTTTATGACGGCATAATTGAAGTTGACCTAAGCACCATAGTACCTTCTATTGCACTTCCGTTTCATCCGAGCAATGTATATGCTTTATCAGATGTTATTAATAACCCTCATGACATTTTGGCAGAAGTTGAAAAAGAAGCCAAAAAAGTTTTTGAAAATAACGATGTTACATTAAACCTTCAAAGCAAAATTATCGATGGAAAAATTCATGTGGATCAAGGCATTGTTGCAGGATGCTGTGCAGGATCTTTTGAAAATATTTATACAATTAGCAAAATTGCAGAAAAACTTGGGACAGGTCTTGGACAATTCGGACTTAATATTTATCCATCAAGTCAACCAATTATGTATGAGCTTAACCGCACAAGTTCACTAAATCATCTCATAGCACAGGGTACAAGAATTAAAACTGCATTTTGTGGACCATGCTTCGGAGCAGGGGATACTCCTGGAAACAATGATTTCAGCATAAGACATACTACAAGGAATTTCCCTAACCGTGAAGGTTCAAATCCTGCTACAGGACAAATAGCATCAGTTGCGTTGATGGATGCAAGGTCAATTGCAGCTACTGCATTTAACGGGGGAGTGTTAACTTCAGTAGAAAGCTTACTATTTGAAGTTGAGATTCCAAAATATCAGTTCAATAGTGATATTTATAAAAACACAGTTTTTAACGGTTTTAAGAAAGCAGAGCCTGATACAGAAATGGTTTATGGTCCTGATATAAAGGATTGGCCTGAAATGGTTGCACTGACAGATAATTTGCTGCTTAAAGTAGCCAGCGTTATAAGAGATGAAGTTACTACAACTGATGAATTGATACCTTCAGGCGAAGCTGCATCCTACCGCTCAAATCCCTACAAGATTTCTGAATACACTCTTATTCGTAAAGATCCGAATTATGTGGGAAAAGCAAAGGACGCACAAAGTTATGAAAAAGCAAGAATTGAAGGTGACTTAACTAAAACAGAGGAATATTATTCAGTGCTAAAAAATATTGGTATTACAGAACCGACTGAAACTTTAATTAAAACTACAGGAATAGGTTCAGTATTATATGCAAAACGACCAGGAGACGGTTCGGCACGTGAATATGCAGCAAGCTGTCAAAAAGTTTTAGGAGGACTCGCAAATATTTGTATTGAATTTGCAACAAAAAGATATAGAAGCAATTGTATAAACTGGGGGATTTTACCGCTTACAAATTCTGATAATAATATAAATCTGGCAGTAGATGAATATTTATATCTTTCAGGAATAAGAAAGGCTGTGGAAGAAGGCTTGACACAAGTTGAAGCTGTTATAATTGGTACAGATGGTTCATCAAGAACTATGAAGTTAAATATGGAAAACTTGTCAGAAGAAGAAAGAAAAGTATTACTTGCTGGAAGTTTGACAAATTCTTATAAAGAATAATTAATGAGAAATAATGATTAAATTGTAAACGTAATAAAATAGATATTAAAATAAAAACATATATAAATAGTATAACCTTACTCTTGTGTTAATTTTTCATCAATTGAGCAAATATAAAACAGGAGTAAAGTTCAATTTAATAAAGAAAACTTATTAAAATAAAGAATTAGTAAATTTATAATACAAAAAAATAATATAAAATAAGGAGAAATATATGTTAACATTTTTATCGTGGACAATGATTATAGTATTTATGATTTTAATTATTAAAAAGAAACTTACACCATTTTCAGCATTGATAATAGTACCCATTGCTTTTACACTAATTGGTTCCTTTTTCGGACTATATTCTGCTCAAGTAATAAAAATAAATGAAATAGCAAATCCAACAATGTTGGATCAAATACTTGTAATAGGAGATTGGACTGTTGAAGGAGTTAAGAAAGTATCAACAACTGCAGTAATGTTGTTGTTTGCAATTTTATATTTCTCAATCATGTTAAATACAGGATTGTTTGATCCGGTTACAAAAAAAATGATTAAATTTGCAAAAGGGGATCCTGTTAAAGTTTTAGTTGCTACTGCTGCAATTTCTGCTGTAGTATCTATGAATGGAGACGGTACAACTACAACTCTTATTGTATGTACTGCATTTATTCCAATTTATAAGGAATTAGGATTGAAAATGATGAATTTAGGTGTTTTATTAATATTAATGAACACTATTATGAATTTATTACCATGGGGAGGTCCTACTGCACGTGTTATTTCCGTATTATCAGGAGTAGGCGAACAAGAAATTCTAAGAGCACTTGTTCCTGGAATGGTTGTATCAGTTTTATATATGCTGGGTGTTGCATATTATTTAGGAATTAAAGAAAGAAAACGAATAGGAATAAAAACTCTTAGTGATGAAGATATTGAAAAACTTACTGAAATAACTGATCCTGAAAGACTTGCTTTAAGAAGACCACAAAATATTTGGTTTAATGGAATAATGACAATTGCTATTATTGCTATGCTTGTTTTAGGAACGTTTCCATCCGTATTTTTATTCCTTGTTGGAACAGCATTATCATTAGTTGTTAATTATCATTCTTTAAAAGAGCAAAAGAACAGAATTCAAGTTAATGCTGGAGACGCATTACAGGTTGTTATACTTGTATTGGGAGCAGGAATATTTATGGGATTATTTACTGGAAGCGGTATGGCAGATTCTTTAGCAATAAGCATGACTAATATGATACCTTCAAGCTTTGGCTGTTTCTGGGGACTTATAGTTGCAATATTATCAGTACCGGGAACATTTTTCTTGTCAAATGATGCATTCTATTATGGAGTGCTACCAGTTTTAGCTCAGGCAGGTCAACAATATGGTTTCACAGCATTAGAACTTGGTACTGCTTCATTGTTAGGTCAAGCATTCCACTTGTTGAGTCCATTAGTAGCATTTATATATTTGCTTTTAAACCTTACAGGACTTGATATGGGAGAATGGCAAAAGGAATCAGCAAAATGGGCAGTAGGGATATTTGTAATTTTTATTGTTATGGCATCAGTAACAAATGCTGTACCTTTGTTTAAGTAAATATAGTTATAGGTCAAAGATTTACATTATTTTTAAATAATGATATTATAATTTGAACTATTATAATTGGAAAATATGGCAAAAGGATGGAAACATGGAAATATACTTAAAAAATTTAGAAGAAAAGCTTATTAAAGATTATCAAAATAGCTTAGATGAAAATGAGTTGTTAAAAAAATTTAGTGGACTTACTACTACTGAAATAGCCGATAGCATCGGTGAAAATTATATCATGGATTATGAAATCAAACCAATTTCAAATGGCATGAAATTATTGGGAAGAGCATTTACAGTACAGCTTCCTTTTAATGATAGCAAATTGACAATTGATGCAATTAACAATGCCAAACCTAAAGACATATTGGTAATTAACACTAACAATTCAGTAAATAAGGCTGTATTGGGAGATGTTAAAATTACTATGGCTATGAAAAATTATTTAGGTGGTGCAGTTGTTGACGGGTCAATAAGAGATGCTGAAAAAATAACACAACTTGGATTTCCGTTATTTGCAAAACATAAAGTCATGTCAGCCAGCGGTAAAGATGAGGGTGGAGAATTAAATGTAAAAATTTTATGCGGAGGAGTCAGCGTAAATTCAGGAGATATTATAATGGGTGATGATAATGGGGTAGTGGTCATACCTAAAGATAAAATTGAAGAAGTGTTAACTAAAGCATATAATAAATTAAAACAAGATGAAGAAAAAATTAAAAAAATATTATTAGGATTGTAATATAATGTGATTCCGTTTATCTGTAAAACTCCTTAAATTTGAGGAGTTTTTTTATTATGGATGCTTTTATACCGTTTAGATAATTTTCAATTACTTCAATCTTTAGATCATCAAAAACTTTACTTTTTCTTCCCATGAAAAATGCTTCCTTAATGTAAACAGTTTTATTATTACTGATGTCTACTATTAAGGGAGCATATCACTTAATGTTATGTTGCATTTTATATTTTTAACCTGCCAGTTCTTCTTTGATCTCTTCAAGGGCCGAATCTATTTTTCCTGATTTAATTAACTCTAAAATAAAGTCATCTGTTGACGTAATTGAAAAGCCTTCTACAGAGTATCCTTCTATAAAATAACTATCACATGCATCAGGGAATAATTTTACCCAAATATCCAAAAAATCTTCGTTTAGCTCTAAGTCTTTTATAATAGAAGCTGTAATAACTATACTATCATGCTCTTTTGTATTACATAAATACTCGTTTGTGTTATAAACTTTTTTGTTCAAAATTTTTTCTTTTTCTGTGTTCATATATGTACCCTTCCGCTTATATTCTTTGTTTTTATTAAAAGTTGTATAATTCTTTTTATGAAAAATTCTTCATAAACCAAAAATAAAACATATTTTATATAATAACAACATTTTAAACCATAATCAAGATATTAATTATTATTAAAAAAATTTTTATAAAAACTCTTGACTTGGAGTGCACTTTAAGTGTTAGATTTAATAGAAGAAAGTTAAAGATTTTCATTTAAGAGATATAAAGACTACAAATATATTAGTTAAAGATAAAAATTTCAGGTTAGAATATTTTATAATGACAAAATATTCTATGATATAATCCTTAAAATCATTAGCAATAATTATTTAAAAATAAATTAATATAATAGGAGAAAAAAAGTGATACAGAAAAAATTAGGATTTGGATTTATGCGTTTACCAATAAAAAATAATGAAGATCAGACAAGTATTGATTTTGAACAATTAAATAAAATGGTGGATACTTTCTTAGAAAGAGGATTTAATTATTTTGATACAGCTTATATATACCATAATTTCATGAGTGAAGTTGCTTTAAAAGAAGCATTAGTAAAACGCCACCCAAGAAATTCATTTATAGTTGCTACAAAATTGCCGACTATGTTTTTAAAAACATCTGAAGATTTAGATAGAATTTTCAATGAACAGTTAGATAAAGTTGGAGTAGATTATTTTGATTATTATCTTATTCATAATTTAGGTGTATCTCATTATGAAATTGCAAAAAAAGTTGATGCATTTTCATTTGTACAGAAAAAGAAAGAAGAAGGAAAAGTCAAAAATATTGGATTCTCTTTTCATGATACAGCAGACTTATTAGATGAAATATTAACTGAACATCCCGAAGTCGATTTTGTACAGTTACAGTTAAACTATATAGACTGGGACAATGAAGGTATTCAGTCTAAAAAATGTTATGAAATTGCAAAGAAACATAATAAGCCAGTCATCGTTATGGAACCCATAAAAGGCGGTACATTGGCAGAGGTACCTGAGGACGCAGAAAAGTTATTTAAAGAATATCATCCTGATATGTCTGTATCATCTTGGGCAATTAGATTTGCAGCAAGCCATGAGAATGTAATTATGGTGCTTAGCGGCATGTCTTCTATAAAACAACTGTTGGACAATACAGGATACATGCAAGAATTCAAACCATTTGTACAAGAAGAATTTAATATTGTAAATAAAGCTGTAAAGGTTATTAATGAAGCGATTGCCATTCCGTGCACCGCATGTCAATACTGTGTTGACGAATGTCCTAAAAATATTGCCATACCAAAATACTTTTCACTTTATAATACAGAGAAAATGGAAATAAAAAAGGTGTTTTCTTTACAAGGTTTATATTATGCAAATACAAACAAAATTTATGGTAAAGCATCTGATTGTATCGAATGTAAGAAGTGTGAGAGAAGCTGTCCACAGCATATTGAAATTACAAAATATTTAAAAGAAGTAGCAAATACATTTGAAAAATAGAAGTAGAGATCAAGGAGGTAATTCCTATGACAATTACAGAAGTGAGTAAAAAATATGGACTTTCAGCTGATACACTTCGTTATTATGAACGAGTCGGTCTGATTCCTATAGTAAATCGTAACAAAAGTGGAATCAGGGATTATTTGGAAGAAGACATAAGATGGGTGGAATTTATTAAATGTATGAGAAGTGCAGGTCTTCCTATTGAAGTGTTAATTGAGTATGTTACGCTTTTTCAAAAGGGCGATGAAACTCTTGATGCAAGAAAAGAACTATTAATTGAACAACGAAAGCAATTAGAAGAAAAAATGGAAGACATGAAAAAAACAATAGAACGATTAGATAATAAAATTAAAAGGTATGATCAATCTGTGGTTGAAAATGAAAAATAACTTAAAAAACGGATGATTAGGTTTTGACATCCCAAAAGAAAATATTAATGAAGTCATCTTTTCACTTTTTTTTAATTATGAAGTGAAAAGAGGCTTTAAGAAGGTATTAATTGTGAGAAATTAATTTATTGTGCAATATTAATTTTGTGATATAATAATTAAATAAAAAAACGTTGGCACTAAAATTGCTATATATTATATAAAATTTAATTATAGGAAAATTAAAATGAAAAAAATTACATTTATGATTATAGTATTATGCTTAATTATTAATATGATGTCGGTTTCTGCTTTTGCAGAAGATGTTGTATATAAAGTTGCAGGAGATAGTAATTTTCCCCCATATGAATATGTTGATTCTGACAGTGTTTTTAAAGGATTTAACGTGGACATAATGAAGGCAATAAGTTTTACTACAGGTATGAACTTTGAATTCTTACCTATGAAATGGGAAGATGCCTACAACTCAATTGAAAAAGGAAAAGTAGACATAATTCAAGGAATGAAAGAATCGGATGAACGAAAAAATAAATTTTCTTTTACAAATTCGTTATTTATGAATTCGCAATCTATATTTGTAAAAAGTGATATTTGGAATATTAACTCAGAAACTGATTTAGCAGAAAAAACAGTAGCATTAAACAGAGAAGATAGTATTTATTATCAGATAAGCCAAATAAAAGGAGTAAAGATAATAGAATATGATTCAGTTGGTGAAGCCTTACAGGCTTTACTTGACAATAAGGTTGATGCTTTAATAGCAAACACATTAACGGTAAATTATTTATGCAAGGAAAATAATTCTATTGATTCAATAAAAATAGTAGGAAATTCCCTTAATGAGAAAAAATATGCTATTGCAGTAGGAAAAGAAAATACATATCTATTGAGTCGACTTAATGCGGGGCTAAAAGAAATTCAGGAAAACGGCATGTATGATTTAATATACAGAAAGTGGTTTGGAACACCTATAAAAAACACAAAAGACCAATATGAATTTTATATGAAAATAGTCATTTATATTTGTTTAACCATGCTCGCTATCATTTTAGTAATTTACAGCATTAACAAAAGACTTAATAAAATTATTGAAAAAAAGACAGAAGAACAAAAGTTGCTTATGGCAGAACTCAGACAATACGATAAAATGCAGTTTATGGATAAAATAATATCTTCCATAGCCCACGAAATAAGAAACCCTCTTACTTCTATAAAAATATATACTGGCCAAATGAAAGATAAATTTGACAACAAGGAATTCATGATTGCAGCTGCTGAAGATATACCATCAGAAATTGACAGAATTGATGCGCTCATTAAAGAATTCATAGAATATACATCTCCTCGTAAACCATTAATTTCTAATATTAACTTGTATGAAGAAATAATGAGTTCGATTAAACTTGTGAAGCTACAAATAAAGAATATTAAATTAACAATAAATGTTGACAAATCATATTATATTAAATTTGATATTAATCATTTTAAGCAAATTGTTTTAAATGTTATTCTTAACAGCAAAGATGCGGTAAAAGATACACAGGATCCGGCAATTGAAATATTTGCAGAAGAAAAGCAAAATGAAATATTGTTATATTTCAAAGATAACGGATATGGCATGAATGAAAATGATATACAATATATTTTTGAACCATTTTTTACAACTAAGTCTACAGGAAATGGTGTAGGCATGTTTATGGTCAAACAAATGGTTGAGGATAATGGAGGAAATATAAGTGCAAACAGTGACGGTGAAATGAAAGGCATGTGCATAACCGTGACTGTAAAAAAAGGTGATAACGGTGATTATAATGAAGAATAAACTGCTTATAGTAGATGATGAAAAAGTTATTTTGCGTTCGCTCAGATTTTTGTTAGAAGATTTTTATGATATATATATAAGTGATAATTATGAGGAAGCTGTTGATATTTTTAGAAAAGAAAAAATATCTCTTGTATTGCTTGATTTAAGGCTGAAAGAAGATAGCGGACTTGATTTAATGAAAGAAATATTAAATATTGATCCTGAAGCAATAATTATTATAATGACAGCATATTCAACAATAGAAAACTCAATTGATGCAATTAAATCAGGAGCATATTATTTTATAACAAAACCTATACAAAATGAACAACTTTTGCTATTATTAAAAACTGCATCTGAAAAGTTAAAAATGGCTGAAAAAATTGTCAGCTTAGAAGGTCATATAAAAAAGGAATTAATAGGTGAATCACAAAAAATTAAAGAACTATCATCTGTAATAAATAAAATTAAAGATACCGATGCTACAGTTCTGATTACAGGAGAAAGTGGAACGGGCAAAGAACTTTTAGCTCAAAAAATCCATACATCAAGTAATCGTGCAGATAAACCTTTCAGTGCAATAAATTGTGCAGCTCTGCCGGGAGAACTTCTTGAAAGTGAACTGTTTGGATATAAAAAGGGTGCATTTACGGGAGCATTTAAAGATGAAATAGGAATAATAAGAAAAGCAGAAAAAGGAACTTTATTTCTTGATGAAATAGGAGAAATGGATTTAAAACTTCAGTCAAAACTTCTCAGATTTCTCCAGGAAAAAGAAATAAGACAAATAGGCAATGACAAACTATATAAAGTTGATGTAAGAATAATTTGTGCCACAAACAAAAATTTAAAAAAAGAAGTTGAATTGGGTAATTTCAGAGAAGATTTATTTTATAGAATAAATGTAATAAATATAGTTTCTCCTCCTTTAAGAGAAAGAATTGATGATCTTAAGCTTCTCGTTCCATATTTTATTGATAAATTTAATATTTCATTTAGTAAAAGTATAAAAGGTATTACAGATGAAGCATATAATCTTATGAAAAACTGTAGATTTGAAGGAAATGTGAGAGAACTTGAAAATATTATTCAAAGAGCTGTTCTTTTAAATACAGGAGATTATATAGAAGCAGATTCTCTTAATATGATATCCCAAAAGTTAAATCAAGTATTTGTAGAAAGCACAGAAAAAAAATATATTAAAATTTATGAAGGCGAAAATTTTAAGGAAATAGAGAAAAAAGTTATTAAGTTTGCTTTAGACAACAACAATCAAAACAGAAAATGGACATCTGACAGCCTTGGAATAAGTGAGAGGTCTATCAGATATAAAATAAAAGAATATCATTTGTAATATTCGTGAATATAAGAATGCCCTGCAAAATTTGCACCATGTAAATTTTGCAGGGCATTCTTTGCATGGTTTTATAATTCTATAATGTTAATATTGGAAATTCAACAAAAAACTGTTGATGATTATTGGCATGATATTTGTAATATAAAATATGAAAGGAGATGAGAAAATTATGCAATAGAGAATGTTTTAAGGGTAATATTATTTAAAAATTTTGGAAGGTATAGAGAGATTAGTTCGTTTCTTAAGGTATCATTTAGGGAAGAACTGCTCGTAATTACAAACATCATCCTGTGAAGGATGAAAAGTAACAAGCATTATGGAATAATTTAAAAATTAAAAAAATATTAATTAAAGGAGACCAATATGAAATTTGAAACAATAGAAAATGTTTTTAATATTACATTTGACAACGTTGGAACACTGGCACTAGCAATACTTTTACTTCTTTTAGGGTATAAGTTAAGAGAAAAGGTTAATTTTTTTAATAGATTTTGTATACCTGCACCTGTAATCGGAGGATTAATATTATCGTTATTAAGCTTAATATTCTGGAAAACAGGGTCATTATCAATAAATCTTGATACAAGTTTTCAGTCACCTTTTATGTTAGCGTTTTTTACCACAGTTGGATTAGGAGCAAGTTTCGGATTGTTAAAAAAAGGTGGGAAGCTTTTAATAATTTATTGGATACTAAACGGAATATTAGGTTGGTCACAGAATTTTATAGGAGTAGGTTTAGCTAAAGTTTTAGGAATTGACCCTATGCTTGGTTTAATGAGCGGAGCCGTATCTATGGTTGGTGGTCATGGGGCAGCTGCTTCATTTGGACAGTCAGCTCTTGATGCTGGTCATACTGGTGCATTGGTTGTAGGATTAGCAGCAGCTACTTTCGGACTTGTTTCTGGCGGTTTGGCAGGTGGTCCTTTTGCGAAAAAACTTATAGATAAATATCACTTAACTCCATCCCCAGATAATTACGAAATTGATGATACGTCAGAAGTTGCAATTACAAAAGAGGTAACTACAAAAGGTATGTTTGGACATTTAGCAATGATTACTGTATGTATGACATTTGGAGGTTTAGTTGGAAAAGCTATAACAGCAATAACAGGGCTTTCACTTCCTGCATATATAGGAGCAATGTTCTTAGCTGTAATTGTAAGAAATGTAAATGAAAAAGTAGATTTCTTCAAGGGCTTTGATGGAGAATTAGTTGGAAAAATAGGAGATATATGCTTGGGAGTTTTCTTGTCAATGGCTCTTATGTCATTAAAACTTTGGGAGCTTGCAGGTTTAGCAGGTCCTATGTTAATCATACTTGTTACTCAAGTTGTATTTATTCTCGCTTATGCTTACTTTATTGTATTTAGACTTCTTGGTAAGAATTTTGATGCTGCAATTATGTGTGCAGGAATGATAGGTAGCGGACTTGGTGCAACACCTAATGCAATGGCTAATATGGCTTCTGTAACAGAAAAATTTGGTCCTTCAAAAAGAGCATACATGATTGTACCAATTGTAGGAGCATTTTTAATAGATATCCTTACAATGCCTGGTATAATATGGTTCTATAATATGGTTTTATAGCGATTATGATTAAATGAATGTAAATATATAATTTGATAAACTTCTAAATAGAAGTTGCGAAGATTGTATACCTTTTAAATATATAAAAATAAATATACGAGGTAACGGATGAGTTATATAAATGTTTTAGAGAATATATTAAATTCAGTTGACGTAACAGTTGGAGGAGGTTCTGCTTCAGCATTTTCAGGAGCTATGGCTGCAGGCCTCATCGGTATGGTAGCAAGACTTTCTTTAAATAAAGATTACGGTTTTGAAGATAACAAGTATATAGAATTAGCGGATGAATTAGATGCAATAAACAAAGAGCTGATTAAAGGTGTTGAAGAAGATGCAAAGGCATATTCAACTATAATCGATGCATACAAGTTTCCTAAATCTACTGATGATGAAAAGGCAGTGAGAAAACAAGCAATAGAAAATGCTGGAATAATTGCAGCTACAGCTCCTTTAAATAATGCAAAACTTTGTAAAATGGTATTAGAGATTGGAAAAATATTAGATGGAAAATCAAATAAAAATGCTGCTTCCGATATAAGTATTGGAATTAACTTAGCTAAGATAGGTGTAGATGGCTGTATTCAAAACATAGAAGCTAATTTGCCACTAATTAAAAACGAGGAAATATTGGCTAAGTTTAAAAAAGAAATTGATAATTTAAAATAATTAAATTAAATATTATAAATTTGGAGGAAAGTTAATGAAAACTTTAATAGCAGAAGTAAATATCAGTGAAGGAACAAATTTAGATGTAGTAAATCAAGTAAAAGAAGCATTGTTAGAAGGTGGTAATATTGAATTAGTAGATTTAAATTCTGACAAAGACCATAACAGATCTGTATTTACATACAGAGGTGAACCAGAAGCTGTTTTAGAAGGAACTAAAAGATTATCTAAAAAAGCAATTGAACTTATTGATATGACAGTTCACAAGGGAAGTCATCCAAGAATGGGAGCAATAGATGTAGTACCTTTTATTCCAGTTAAAAATGTTACAACTGAAGAAGCAATAGCTATTTCTAAAGAATATGGAAAATATTTAGGAAGTCTTGGAGTACCAGTATATTTTTATGAAGATTCTGCAACAAGAGAAGATAGAAAATTGCTTCCTAAAATAAGAAAAGGTCAGTATGAAGCATTGCCAGAAAAAATGCAAGATGAAAGTTGGAGACCGGATGAAGGACCGTTTGAATTCAATCCAAAAAGTGGTGCTACAGTAACTGGCGCAAGATACCCGCTTATAGCATTCAATGTAAACTTAGATACAGAAAATATTGAAGTAGCAAAACAAATAGTTAAAGCAGTTCGTGGAGCATCTGGCGGATTTCAAAATGTAAGAGCAATTGCATTAGATATACCAGAAAAAAAAATGGTACAAGTATCTATGAATTTAACTAATTATTCCAAAACTCCTATTCACAGAGTTTATGAAACTATTAAAACAGAATTAACAAGATACAACGTTAATATTGCAAATACTGAATTAGTTGGACCAGTACCTGTTTATGCATTAGAAGAAATGCTTAAATTCTACATTAAAGTTAATGACGATTTTACAGCAGAACAAATATATTCTTAAAAGACAACTATACATGCTAAACTTACTTTGTTAAAACAAATAATAAGATTTTAAATAAGGGATAAGGCAAATAAAATGTCTTATCCTTTTTTATAAAAAATTTATAGACGAAAATTAGATGTTTGAAATATAAAATATAAAATATAAATAAATGATTTACTTAGGAGGATTTTATGGCAGAAAAATTTTTATCAGATATCGAAATTGCTCAAAAAGCAGAAATGCAAGTAATTAACTCAATAGGGGAAAAAATAGGAATACCAGATTTATATGTTGAAAACTATGGCAAGTATAAAGCTAAAATAGATTTTAGATATTTGCAAAATGAATTAAAAAATAATGAAGATGCTAAATTAATTTTAGTAACGGCTATTAATCCAACACCAGCAGGCGAAGGAAAAACGACTACTACAATAGGTTTAGGTGATTCTCTTTCAAGATTAAACAGAAAAACTATTATAGCACTTCGTGAACCATCATTAGGACCTGTTTTTGGAGTAAAAGGTGGAGCAGCAGGTGGAGGATATGCACAAGTTGTTCCAATGGAAGATATAAATCTTCATTTTACAGGAGATTTTCATGCAATAGGAGCTGCAAACAATTTACTTGCTGCAATGATTGATAATCACATTCATCAAGGAAATGAACTTGATATAGACACTCGCCGCATATTGTGGAGAAGAGCTGTTGATATGAATGACAGACAATTAAGAAGAATTGTAAACGGCCTTGGAGGAAAAACTGAAGGTGTAGTTAGGGAAGATGGATTTGATATAGTTGTTGCATCAGAAGTAATGGCAATATTCTGTCTTTCAAATGATATAAATGATTTAAAAGAAAGATTATCAAAAATAGTAGTAGCATATTCAAGAACAGGTGAGCCTGTTACTTGTGGACAAAT
>DIVM01000028.1 GCA_002435835.1 Firmicutes bacterium UBA6132 | reverse complement strand
GGAATGTCTCTTGTGATTTCTTCAGGACCAAGTTTAGTATCTCTTGCTTCTGATTCATATTCTTCTATATGAATAGAAGTTAAAACGTCATTAAGAACTAAATGCTCATTTAGAAGCATAGCATCTTCATAGTTATAACCTTCCCATGTCATGAATCCCATGAGTAGATTTTTACCTATTGCCATATCTCCATTATCTGTAGAAGGACCATCTGCAATGATTTGTCCTTTTTTAATTTCATCACCTTTATATATAATAGGTCTTTGATTTACACATGTACCATGATTTGAACGCTTGAATTTTAACAGAGGATATCTATCTACCATTCCGTTATCTTTTCTTTTAATTAATATTTCAGCAGAAGATACCATAACAGCAGTTCCTTCATGCTCAGCAATTACTACAACGCCAGAATCATATGCAGATTTATATTCAAGACCAGTTCCTATAACAGGAGCTTCTGATACTAAAAGTGGCACGGCTTGTCTCTGCATGTTCGCACCCATCAAGGCACGGTTAGCATCGTCGTTTTCAAGGAAAGGAATAAGACCTGTTCCAACAGAAATTACTTGTTTAGGAGATACTTCCATATAATCAACTAAGTTTCTTGGAACAATTTCATTAATTCCATCAATACCCCTAACAACAACACGATTATTAACAAATGTTCCATCTTCGTTCAATGGTTCATATGACTGTGCAATTATTTTAGTATCTTCTACATCAGCAGTAATATAATCAATAAATTCAGTTACCTGTCCTGTTTCTTTATTAATTCTTCTATATGGAGTTTCTAAGAAACCATAATCATTGATTCTTGCATAACATGCTAATGAAGTAATAAGTCCGATGTTTGGACCTTCAGGAGTTTCTATAGGGCACATTCTCCCATAATGAGAATGGTGAACGTCTCTAACCTCGAAACTTGCTCTATCACGGCTAAGACCACCAGGTCCTAAAGCTGACATTCTTCGTTTGTGAGTTAACTCTGCTAATGGATTTGTTTGATCCATAAACTGAGACAACTGGCTTGAGCCAAAGAATTCTTTAATAGCAGCAGAAACAGGTCTAATATTAATTAAAACCTGAGGTGTAACTACATCCACATCTTGAATAGTCATTCTTTCTCTAACTACTCTTTCCATTCTTGATAAACCAACACGAACTTGATTTTGTAGAAGTTCTCCTACTGATCTTATTCTACGGTTTCCAAGATGATCTATATCATCAGTTTTTCCAATACCCTTAAATAAATTAAATTGATAGTTAACACTTGAAATCATATCTTCAACAATAATATGTCTTGGTGTTAAAAGTTTCATATTATCAATAATAGCTGTTTCAATATCTTCAAGAGAACTATTTTCTTCAATTATTTTTTTCATTACAGGATAATAAACTTTTTCTTTAAGTCCAAGTTTATCGAAATCTATATCTAATTCAAATATTTCAGGATTAACAAATTTATTTGCTAATACTCTTGTTACTTTATCATCTGTGTTTACAATATCTACAGTAAATATTCCTGCAGTTTCTATTTTTCTAACGGCTTCTCTATTAATAGTTTCATTTTTATGTACTATAATTTCGCCAGTTTCTTTATCAATTATATCATCAGCTGACACTTTTCCTAAAATTCTGTTCTCAAGACATAGCTTTTTATTAAACTTATAACGTCCAACTTTAGCTAAGTCATATCTTTTAGGGTCAAAAAATAAAGAATTAATTAATGATGTTGCGCTATCTAAGGTAGGAGGTTCGCCCGGTCTTAATCTTTTATAAATTTCTATTAAAGCTTCATCAGAATTTGTTGTACTATCTTTTTCTAATGATTTTAATAGTTGCTCACTTTCTCCAATAGCTTCAATTATTTGTGTGTTAGAGGAAAGTCCCATTGCTCTAATTAAAACAGTTATAGGAAGCTTTCTTGTACGGTCTACTCTAACATAATTAATATCATTAGAGTCAGTTTCATATTCCAGCCATGCTCCTCTATTAGGAATTACAGTAGCTGCATATAATTCTTTACCGACTTTATCCCTTGACATATTGAAGTACACACCTGGTGAACGAACTAACTGACTTACTATAACACGTTCAGCACCATTGATAATGAATGTGCCTTTTTCAGTCATTAGTGGGAAATCACCCATAAATGCGTCTTGTTCCTTAATTTCACCTGTTGCTTTGTTAATTAATCTTACCTTAAGTTTTAGTGGAACAGATAATGTTGCATCTCTTTCCTTACATTCTACCTGACTGTATTTTGGATCACCATATAATGAATGATCAACAAATTCCAAAATTAAATTGCCAGTGTAATCCTCTATCGGTGATATGTCATCAAGAACTTCTTTCAAGCCTTCATTAACAAACCATTCATAGGATTTTTTCTGTACTTCAATTAAATCTGGTAGTTCTAAAACTTCATCAATTTTAGAGTAAGACATTCTCACTCTATTACCTATTTTCACAGGATGCGGCATTTTTTCACCCCTTAGTTAATAAATATTTTTTGGCTTACAATTTCTATGCCAACATTTTATGCTTGTGCATTATACAATAATAACATTGTACTTTTTTTTTGTCAACATTTTATTTGTAATATAATTTTTGTTTTTTGATGGATTTTGTACGCTTTTGTCTGTTTTTGGATTATTTTTGTAGTTTAGATTGTATTTTCACGTGAATGCGCATTAATTTTTACGCAATATGTTATATTATTTACATTTTTATGTCAATTATACATTTTTTATAAATAAATTATGAAATGTTAATTCATTAAAGATAAGTTCAAAAAAGACTCTACGTTCAATCTTAATATTAAACAGTAAAGTCTTTTAAGTTAATTGCTTTGTGCTATTTAATTACTAATAATTTAATTATTAATTATTTAACTTCTACTGAAGCGCCTTCAGCTTCTAAAGCAGCTTTTGCTTTATCAGCATCTTCTTTAGAAACACCAGTTTTTAATGTTGTAGGAGCATTGTCAACTGCATCTTTAGCTTCTTTTAAGCCTAATCCAGTTAATTCTCTTACTACTTTTATAACTTTAATTTTTCCAGCGCCTGCAGATGTAAGAACTACATCAAACTCAGTTTTTTCTTCTTCTGCTGGAGCAGCTCCACCAGCAGCACCACCAGCTACAGCTACAGGAGCAGCTGCTGATACACCAAATTCTTCTTCAATTGCTTTTACTAATTCATTTAATTCTAAAACTGTAAGTTTTTTTACTTCTTCAACAAAGTTTGTGATTTTTTCACTTGCCATTTTAAATTACCTCCGTATATTGGTTATATTATAATTAACTTGCTATTTCTTCGTCTTTTTTACTAATTTGATCAAGCATATATGCAAGATTTCTGATATTTCCTTGTAATACACCAGCCAATTGACCAAGTAGAACTTCTCTTGTTGGTACATTTGCTAATGCAACTACCTCAGCAGCATTCATTATTTTGCCTTCAGCAATACCAGCTTTTAATGTCAAAGTATTGTTGCTTGTTTTCGCAAAATCATTAGTTACTTTTGCAGCTGAAACCTCATCATTAAATGATAAAGCTATTGCATTTGGACCTTCTAAATTTACGTTAAAATCTTCGTAACCTAATTCTTTAAATGCAAAACGCATTAAAGTGTTTTTATAAACTTTATATTCAACGCCTGCTTCTCTGCATTTGTTTCTTAATTCAGTTACTTTTTCAACAGTTAAACCTTTATATTCAACTAATACAACTGATTTAGCACTTTTTATTTTTTCTGCTATATCACTTACTACTTGTTTCTTTTGTTCTAATACTGTTTGATTCATTGTCCGTTACACCTCCTTGTTAGCGGTATAAATTTTATTTTTTGTTAAGTACTAACAATCTTTTTTCTATCGAAAATTAATTTTGTTGTACGCGCAGTCTCGCAATCCAATTTATTTGCTCGCTATCGCTCACATAAATTGGGTGCTCGTTGCGTTTGACCTACCATCCATCTGACCTTCGCTACGCTCGGACATATGGGGTTAGGGCATAAAAAAATCTCTCCGCAGACGAAGAGAAACTTATGGTTAAGCTATATCTCACCTCGGCTGGTTATTAAGCTCCTAAGAGCTCCAACGGTCTGCGGTATTTATTTAATTGAGCGCTAATACGCTTGAATTATATCAATAGTTCTATATTTAGTCAATACAAATAATTAATTTTATTAACTATTTATTAAACAACTAATTAACTAATTAAACAGAATTAATCCATTAACTTAGATTGATTTAATTTAACTCCAGGTCCCATTGTACTTGCTATAGTAACACTTCTTAAGTATTTACCTTTAGCAGCAGCTGGTTTAGCTTTTACAATTGCTTCCATTATAGTTTTTAAGTTAGCAACTAATTTTTCTGTACCGAAAGATTTCTTTCCAACAGGAACGTGAATTATATTTGTTTTATCAAGTCTATATTCAACTTTACCTGCTTTAATCTCCTGAATAGCTTTTGCAACATCAAATGTTACTGTACCTGATTTAGGGTTTGGCATTAAACCTTTAGGTCCTAATACTCTACCAAGTCTACCAACTACACCCATCATATCTGGAGTAGCGATAACTACATCAAAATCAAACCAGTTTTCTTTTTGAATTCTATCAGCTAAATCATTTTCTCCTACGTATTCTGCACCAGCTTCTTGAGCTTCTTTAGCTTTTTCACCTTTAGCAAATACTAATACACGTACAGTTTTTCCTGTTCCGTGTGGAAGAACTACAGCGCCTCTAACTTGTTGGTCTGCATGTCTTGAATCTACACCTAATTTTACATGAGCTTCTACAGTCTCATCAAAATTAGCTTTAGCTGTTGTTAACATTACGTTTATAGCTTCTTCTAAATCATATAACTTTGTTTTGTCAAATGACTTCATACTATCTTGATATTTTTTTCCATGTTTTGGCATTTAAATTTCCTCCTTGTGGTCAAGCAGCCGTTATAGCCTCCCACTTAGCCGATATTACTAATTTTCTACATTAACGCCCATGCTTCTTGCAGTACCTGCAATTAAATTCATTGCAGCTTCTAAAGTATTAGCATTTAAATCAGGCATTTTTGTTTTTGCAATTTCTTCTAATTTTTCTTTAGAAAGAGTTGCTACTTTCTTTTTGTTTGGTTCTCCTGAACCGCTTTCAATACCAACTGCTTTTTTGATTAAAACCGCTGCAGGTGGAGTTTTCAAGATAAATGTAAATGATCTATCTGCATATACAGTTAATACTACAGGTATAATTAAACCTACTTGATCTGCTGTTCTTGCATTGAATTCTTTAACGAATCCCATGATGTTTACACCGTGAGGTCCTAATGCTGTACCAACTGGTGGAGCTGGTGTTGCTTTTCCTGCTGGAATTTGCAATTTTACCATAGCTGTTACTTTTTTTGCCATATCGTTACACCTCCTTAATACTTAATCGTTAACGATAATAAATATATTGTAAAAGTTTATTAAACTTTTTCAATCTGGTTATAATCCAGTTCGATTAGAGTTTCTCTACCGAACATCGAAACAAAAGCTTTAATCTTTCTTTTTTCTTGATTTATGCTTTCTACTGTTCCTATGAAATTCTCAAAAGGTCCTTCTTTAACCTTAATTGTTTCATTTACTTCAAGTTCAATTGCAGGAAGTCTTTCAACAACCCCAAGTGCTTTTACTTCTTCATCTGACAAAGGAACCGGTTTGGATCCTGGTCCAACAAAGCCTGTAACTCCTCTTGTGTTTCTAACAAGATACCAAGATTCATCGGTCATTATCATTTTTATAATAACATAACTTGGGAACATTTTTCTTTCTTTAGTTTTCTTCTTGCCGTCTTTTATTTCAGAATATTCTTCAACCGGCACTCTAACCTCAAAAATAATATCTTGCATTTGTCTATTTTCAACAAGCTTTTCAATGTTAGCTTTTACTTTGTTTTCATGTCCCGAATATGTATGAACAACATACCATCTTGATCCTTGTGATTCTTGCTTCATGCCCGCTTTGCTCCTTTAAACAATTAATCCTACTAATTTTTCAAATACAAGATCTAATCCCCAAACTACTACAGTCATTGCAAAAACCGTAACAAGAACAACCAAAGTATAGTTGCCTAATTCTTTTTTAGAAGGCCAGTTTACTTTTTTAAGTTCTGCTTTAACGCCTCTAAAATAATTTTTTAATTGAGTCGTAAAATTTACTTTTTCACTTTCTCTATTTGACATTTTAAAGCACCTCGTTTTGGTTATTTAGTTTCTTTGTGAAGAGTATGTTTCTTGCAGAATTTACAATATTTGTTCAATTCTATTCTTTCAGGGTTTTCTCTTTTGTTTTTTTGTGAATCATAGTTCCTTTGCTTGCACTCAGTACATGCCATTTTAACTGCTACTCTCATTCTTACACCTCCACAACCTATATATTAAAATATTGCACATATTTCAAACATTATATAAGGTTTAATAATTATCCAATTTAAGATAACATAAATAAATATAGCTGTCAACATATTTTTGTTTCTATGTCGGCAATTTGTTATCATTAAAAAAAAGCCCCTGCTCAAGCAAAAGCTTTTCTTATTCAATGCTATATTATTTTACACCTTATGAAAATAGATGTCAATATTTTTTTGAAATTATTTGCATTTAATTAGCGACTTCCACAAATTCAAAGATTTTGGGAATCTGCTAATTAAATATAAGTGACCGACAAAAAATCGTAGATTTTGGTCGTCTACTTAATGATAGAAGTAACAACGCCTGATCCAACAG
>DIVM01000342.1 GCA_002435835.1 Firmicutes bacterium UBA6132 | reverse complement strand
ACTGAACTATCATAAAACCTGAATTAAGTCCGCCTTTTTCAACCAAGAATGCAGGAAGTCCGCTTAAACTTGGATTAACAAGTCTTTCAAGTCTTCTTTCAGAAATATTTGCTAATTCAGCTAAAGCAATTCCAAGAAAATCAAATGAAAGAGCCATAGGTTGACCGTGGAAATTTCCTCCTGATATTCCTTCTAAAGTTTCAGGGAATATAATTGGATTATCTGTTACTGAATTAATTTCTATTTCAACTTTATCTTTTACATAATTAATTGCATCCTTGCTTGCACCGTGAACTTGTGGAGTACATCTTAAAGAATATGCATCCTGTACTCTTATTTCGCCTTGCTTTGTTGTCATTTTACTGTTATTTAACATTTGTAGCATTATTTTTGCAGTGTATATTTGTCCTTTATGAGGCCTTACTTCGTGAACTTTATGATCAAGAGCTGTGACAATACCATTATGTGCTTCAAAACTTAATGCTGCAGCTATATCAGATACTTTAATTAAATTTATTGCATCATAAATTGCTAAGGCACCAACACTTGTCATAGCTTGAGTTCCATTAATTAAAGCCAATCCTTCTTTAGATGTTAATTCTACAACAGGGATATCTGCTTTTTTCATAGCCTCTTCCCCAGCCATTACTACACCCTCAAATTCAGCTTCTCCTAAACCAATCATTGGAAGCACCATATGGGATAGTGGCGCTAAATCTCCGCTTGCGCCTAAGGAACCTTTTTCTGGTATAATTGGATGAACTTTTTTATTTAGCATTTGAATCAAAGTTTCAATAGTTTCAAGTTTAGCTCCTGAATAGCCTTTTGCTAAATTGTTAACTCTAAGAAGCATTATTCCTCTTACTACTTCATTAGCAAATGGTTTCCCTGCGCCTACAGCATGAGTAATAATTAAATTTTTCTGCAATAATTTTGATTCTTCTTTTGATATTGAAACATCGCTGAATTTTCCAAACCCAGTGGTAATACCATAAACAACATCTCCGTTGTCTACAAAATCATCAACTATTTTTCTTGACTTTAATATTTTTTCAATTGCAGATTTAGAAAGCTCAATTTTTTCATATTGTCTACATACTCTTACAACTTCTTCTAATGTCAATGTATTTCCTGTAATAGTTACCATAATATTATGCCTCCATGCATTTATATTTATTTTTTAAAAATTTAACATCATAAAATGTTAATATCAAGATTTGAAAAAATAAAAAAGGCAAATTTCAGTATACAAAGTATACCAAAATTTGCCCCCTATTATCTAATATCTATAGGCATTTATTTTTATTAAATACATTATATATCAATATAATATATTCGTCAATAAGAAAATTATTATTTTCTATAATATATTTTCCTAAAAAATTATATTAATTTATAATATTTATTTAAATAAAGGCACTGCACCTGTAATAGCTGCCATTCCTATGAATATTACGAACATTCCTAAAGCCCATTTAGCAGATTCTTTTTGCCATTCACCCATATCAAGACCTGTAAGGTTTAATAATAAGTAAATAAATGCAACAAGAGGACTTAATAAGTGGAACGCCTGACCTAACAATGAAGCAGTTCCAAGTTCTAATGCAGTAAAACCATATTGCTCTCCAGCTTGAGCTAATACAGGTAAAACTCCGTAATAGAATGCATCATTTGATAAGAAGAATGTTCCTGGTGCAGAAAGTATTGCAACTATAAGACCCCAGAATCTTCCGAAACTTGCTGGAATTAACTTAGTCATGCTTACTGCTAATGCATCAGCCATTCCAGTTCCAGTAAACATTCCCATGAAAATACCTGCGCCTAATACAAGGATAACAACCTGTAAAGCATCTCCAGCATTGTCTTGGATTCTTTGTTTTTGTTCACTTAATTTTTTATAGTTAACAACTAAAGCTATTGCTGTACCCATTAAGAATAAAAATACTGATGGGAATGTTCCAAGTATAAGCATTGCAATAATAGCAATTGTCATTATCGCATTGAACAATATATTTTTAGGTCTTCTTAAAGCAAGAGTTTCAGGATCTGTTACTTCTGTTAATTTATCTATATCTTCTTTAGTTAATTTCCTAATACCGAGTCTTTTTCTTTCTTTAATTCCCAAGTAGTAAGCAACACCAAGCATATAAATAATTGAAGCAATCATACCTGGAACAAGTGCTCTTAATATTTCTTGTTCACCAACTGTGTTTAATACTGATATAACACGCGCTGTTGGACCGCCCCATGGAAGCAAGTTCATTATTGTGTTCATCAATATTAATACAACACCTAAGTTCATCATTTTTATTCCTAACTCTTTGTAAAGAGGAATAAATGCAGTACATACTATTAAAGTAGTTGTAGTACCGTCTCCGTTTAATGATACTGCTGCAGAAACTACAGCTGTAGCAACTATAACTTTAACAGGGTCGCCTTGTGCGAATTGAATCATTTTTTTTGTAACTGGATCAAATAGTCCAGCATTAAGCATGATTGAGAAATATAATATTGCAAATAATAACATTACTGCAGTAGTAGATACTTTCTTAACCCCTGCTACAGTCCAATCACCTATAACAAATATTTGATCTAATATAGTAGGATTTGCGATTTCTTTTAATTCTGTTACTTGCGCTGAATAAAGACCGAAAAACGATCCAATTAATGTAAAAGCAACTGGAACTAATATTAATGCTGAAAATGGTGTAAGTTTCTTTTTAATAATCAAGATCATAAATACTATAATCATTGACCACGATAAAAATGTTAACATAAAAATTCTCCTTTTGTTTGTGATGTTTTATGAGTATATTACAAGAAAACGCTCTTAACAAGCCTTTTTTACAAAAAAAACACCAAAAATGCATTGTTCAAATAATTATAAAGACTTAAGTTATTAGATTGCGGTTATAAGCACAATTTTATAGTCATAATAAAAGAACATTTAAAAAACACTCAAAAATCACAATATAGAGTATAATATTTACTGTTAGGGTAAAAATTATACTCTTAAAGCCATTTAAATTGTAGGAGATATCATATGCTAACAATAAAAAAATTGCATATAAAAAGAGATTCTCAATTGAAAGACAAATGGGAAAGTTTGCTTTTAAATGCAAATATTCAGCCAGAAAAAACAATTGATTATACTGCAGGGGTTTTTGATAATGAAAATTTAATCGCAACAGGTTCTATTTTTCAAAACATAATTAAATGTGTAGCTGTAAATAGCGAATATTCAGGTGGTTCAGTTTTTAATATGCTCATCACTAATCTAATGTCTGAAATATTTGACAGAAATCTTATATCATGTTACGTCTATACAAAAGAAGAAACTGCAGATTCTTTTATTCATTTAGGATTTAAAGAAATTGCCAGAATAAAAGACAAACTTGTTTTTTTAGAAAAAGCAACTAAAGGCATTGATAATTTTGTTGAAGAATTAGAAAAAACAAAATTAAACGGTGAAAAAATTGCAGGCATAGTTATGAATGCAAATCCATTTACTAAAGGACATTTACATCTTGTAGAAAAAGCTATTAGTGAAAATGATGTTGTACATCTTTTTGTATTATCCGAGGAATTATCTGATTTTCCAAGTAAGATAAGATATGAATTAGTACAAATGGGAACAAAGCATCTTAAAAATGTAATTTTACATGAAACAGGAGATTATATGGTTTCAGCCAAAACATTTCCTTCGTATTTTTTAAAAGAAAATGATAATGTAACTTACATTCATGCATGTTTAGATGCTCTTATTTTTAAAAACTATATTGCTAAAGCATTAAATATTAAAATAAGATATGTTGGCGAAGAACCATTATCTCCAGCTACAGCTATTTATAACAAAGCTTTAAATGATGTTTTTGGGCAGGATCTACAACTCATAGTAATACCAAGAAAAGAAATACTTAACGAAGTAATAAGTGCTTCAAGAGTACGAAAACTTTTTAAAGAAAATGAAATGGATGCATTAAAGCAATTAGTTCCTCAAACAACTTATGAATTTTTAAATTCAAGTAAAGGAAAAGAAATTCAAAAAAAAATCATAGAAAAGGATGTGTAAGATTTGAAATTTGAAATCAAAAAACAAGCTGTTGCTGGCACATTAGAATCATCGGATATTCAAATTATTATCGACAATAACGCTAATAAAGGAATTGAAATTGATTTAAAAAGCAGTGTAGAAAAACAATACGGCAGAAAAATCAGACAATTGATTAAAGAAACTATTGTTGAAATGGGAATAATGGATGCAAAATGTGTTGTAGTTGACAAAGGTGCACTTGACTGCACTATAAAAGCAAGAACTATTGCAGCAGTTCACCGCTCTTCTGAAATAACATCAAATTATGATTGGGAGGAAATAGACACATGGAACGTTTAAGAAGAACAATGATGTTTGTTCCTGCAAGTAATCCTGGAATGATGAGGGATGCAAATATTTATGGGGCAGATTCAATAATGTTTGACCTTGAAGATTCAATATCATTAAAAGAAAAAGACACTTCAAGATTTTTATTATATAATGCTATTAAAACATTTGATTACGGCGATACAGAAACAGTTGTAAGAATAAACAGCCTTGATATGGGTGGTAAAGATGATATTTATGCAATGGTAAGAGCAGGAATAAATGTAATTAGATTACCCAAGACAGATGAAGCAAACGATGTTGTCGAAGCAGAAGCAGTAATCGAAGATGCAGAAAAAAAATGCGGAAGAGAAATAGGTTCAACAAAAATGTTAGCTGCTATAGAAGGACCAAAAGGAGTTTTAAACGCTCTTTCAATAGCTTTAGCAAGCAAAAGATTAATAGGAATTGCTTTAGGATCTGAAGATTATGTTACAGCAATGAAAACAAGACGTTATGCTGACAGAGATTCTGAAGAAATATTTTTCGCTCGTTCTATGATAGTTCATGCAGCAAGAGCTGCAGGCATAGCAGCACTAGACACTGTATTTTCAAATGTGGATGATGAAGAAACATTAAGAAAAGAAACGGAATTTATAAAACAAATTGGATTTGACGGAAAATCTGTTATTAACCCAAGACAAATACCAATAGTAAATTCTGTATACACTCCTACTGAAAAAGAAATAAACCAGGCAAAAGATGTAATTTATGCTATTGAAGAAGCTGAAGCAAGAGGATCAGGCGTAATTGCACTTAATGGAAAAATGATTGACAAACCGATAGTTGAACGAGCGCAAAGAGTTTTAATGCTCGCAGAAAAAGCTGGTTTGTATAAGAAAGGAGAATAAAATGGCTAAAAATAAAGCAGGTATTGAAATACCAGATATATATGCAGAGAAATATGGTGTTTTCGAAGGACAATATTCAAGAAGACATTCATATAAAAGAGCTTCAGGCGTTGTAAGTGGTTCTTACCATCCAGGAGAAACAAAATTGCTTGAGTCAATAAGTGAAGCTATAGACAAAACAGGTTTAAAAGATGGAATGACTATTTCATTCCACCACCATTTCAGAGAAGGAGATGGTATTTTAAATTTAGTACTACAAGAAATAGCTAATAAAGGATTTAAAAACTTAACATTAGCATCAAGTTCAATTGCTAATATTCATGAACCAATTATAGATCATATTAAAAATGGTGTAATAACTAATATAACTTCAAGTGGTTTAAGAGATAAAGTTGGAGCAGCTATCTCTAATGGTTTAATGGAAAATCCAGTAATTATAAGATCTCACGGAGGACGTGCAAGAGCTGTAGAATCTGGTGAGCTTCACATAGATGTTGCATTTTTAGGCGCTTCAAGTTCAGATGCATATGGAAACAGCAATGGTTCCCACGGAAAAGCTCCTTGCGGTTCTTTAGGATATGCAAAAGTAGATGCAGAATTTGCAGATAAAGTAGTAATAATTACAGACACTTTGATGCCATACCCAAATACACCAATAAGCATTTCTCAAAATTATGTTGATTATGTTGTAGTAATTGATTCAATAGGAGATCCAAAAGGTATAGCAAAAGGTGCTACAAGATTTTCAAAGGATCCTAAAGACCTTTTAATAGCTCAAAACGCATGTAATGTAATAACTAATTCTCCTTATTTTAAAAATGGTTTTTCATTCCAAGCTGGTACAGGTGGTTCATCTTTAGCTGTAGCTCGTTATTTAAGCGAAGAAATGAAAAAAAATGAAATAAAAGCAGGTTTTGCATTAGGAGGACTTACTAAACACTTATGCGATATGCTTGAAGAAGGATTAATAGAAAAAATAATAGATACACAAACTTTTGATACAGGTGCAATAGAATCTATAAAAAATAATGTAAACCATTATGAAATAAGCGCATCTTTTTACGCTAACCCTGGAAACAAAGGTGCTGCAGTTAACAACCTTGATGTAGTAGTTTTATCTGCATTAGAAATAGACACAGATTTCAATGTAAATGTTATGACTGGATCTGATGGTGTAATTAGAGGAGCTTCAGGCGGTCACTCTGATACTGCATCTGGTGCAAAATTATCCATAATACTTGCTCCATTAATAAGAGGAAGAATACCTACAGTAGTTGATAAAGTTAACACTGTAATAACTCCTGGTGAAAGCATAGATGTATTAGTAACAGAAATTGGTATTGCTATAAATCCAAAAAGAACTGATTTAATAGAAATCTATAAAAATCTTCCTGTGCCTCAATATACAATTGAAGAACTTAAAGAAAAAGCATATTCAATAGTTGGAACACCTGATGCTATAGAATATGACGATAAGATAGTTGCGTTAATTGAATATCGCGATGGAAGTTTAATAGATGTTGTAAGAAAAATAAAATAAATTATGGAAAATTCTAAAACTTTTTTACAGGAAGGGTCCAAGCCCACATTAGAAGAAGTTCTTTACAACAGAGAAAAAAGAGTAAATTATATAAAAAAACTTTTATTCCTATATCCTGAGTGCACTATAATTTCATTTAAACTGAATATTCCTGGCCCTGTTAAAAATAATGATGCATTATATAAAATATTTCAAAATGGACTTGAAAATATTTCAAACTGTATTCAAATGGAAAATTTGGAATCCCTTTATTCTAAGGAATTAAATTTAAAGACAGGTCCTGAATATTTTGAGGCAGTTAAAGCAAACTATTTATTTGTCAAAGAAAAAATGACTTATATCGAAGAAAACTCTTCACTTGGCAGACTTTTTGATATAGATGTTTTATATATGAAAAAAGGCGAGGTCCAAAATGTAAGCAGGGATGAATTAAATCTTCCAAAGAGAAAATGTTTTGTATGTTCTAATGATGCAAAAATATGTTCAAGCAGAAGAACTCACAGTATTTCTGAAATGTTTGAATGTATTGAAAAGCTTGTAATAAAAGACGGAAATATTTTATAATAAATAAATTAAATAATAACCTCAATTATAAAAATTTGAGGTTATTATTTTTGTATAACATAATTATCATTACAAAATTTTATTGCAACTATAAACAATATATATTATATATTTTTAAATGATTAGTATTATAATAAGGATTCGAGCAATGCAAAATATATAGTAACGGACAATAAATCTGCAGAACCGCCAGGACTAATATTTTTTGCTTTAAACCTTTTGTTCATTTCTACTATCTTTTCTTTATAATTATCTTGAAAAATTATATTATTTTCTACAAAATTATTTGCTTCTTGTTTTACAAATTCAAGGGTTTGCAGTCCACCCCTATTCACAACATTTGAATCAGATGATTCTCTCATAATATGAAACAAAACATCTAATAATTTTCTTTCAATGTTCATTTCTAATTCAAAAGTTTGCCTCAATCGAGGAAGAGCTAAATTAAAGACAGTTGGAAATCCACTTTCGACTTCTCCCCTAATACCTGAAAAACCTGTTTTTAAATAAAGTTTTTCTCCATTTGTAAGCTTATCTTTTTTATGAATATTTTTAAAATCATTTTCTACTAAACCATATGCCATTTTTTTTACTATATTTATTATTTCTAAAGAATCTTCAGAATTAAAATTTATTATATTTTCATAACATTTTGTTTTAAAGTGATATCCTGAAGCTGCAAGTATAATTCCAAGGGAAAAATTAATTCCTTTGTGAGTGTTAATATTTTTTGTTGCTTTAAACATATGTTTTTCAGCTTCAATTCCTATTTTTCTTATTTCATTAAAAAGTATCTTTTCATCATACTCACATAATAAACCAGCTTCAACATAATCATAAAATGATTTAAATAAACTTGTAGAACTGTCTATAAATGTAAATACATTCATATCTTTATGAGAACCTTGATCAACTGCATCAACAAGCCCAGGCTTTGGAGTTAAAATAGCTTCATACAAAATTGACTGTTGAGCATATTCAGCAAGCTTCAAACATAATTTATTATTCATTTCATTTTTCATTTATCTAACTCTTCCTGTTTTTTTATTTCATCTATAATAAATTTTCTCGAATAACTTAAATGTTTTTTTATTAAATCAGTTAATTCGCGCTCATCTTTATCTCTTAAGCAATAATAAATAAGCTTATGTTCATCAAATGCTTTTTTACGCCTGTTGTCATCAATTAAAGAAATATCTCTGAAACGAGCTAAGTAGTCTCGCATGTTGTCAATAATGACTTTTAACAATGGCATATTTGCAAATTCATAAATCATGTTGTTAAAATCCCCAAAGTGTTTAACAACAGTAGAAAAATCTCCCCTCTCCTCGCATTCTTCTGTTTCATCAAGGAGTGCTTTCATCATTTTAAAATCTTGATCCTTCATTCTTTCCATAGCATTAAGAGTTGCGAGAGTATCCAAAGCAATTCTTATTTTATAAATTTCCTCAGCATCATCTACAGTAACTTTTTTAACTATAAACCCACTATTTGGAATATGATCTATTAACCCTTCAGCTTGTATTCTATATAAAGCTTCTCTTATTGGAGTACGGCTAACATTTAATTCTATTGAATATTTCTTTTCATTGATTCTTTCACCTACAGGTATTATACCATTTATGATAGCTGTTCTTAACCCATTATAAACTATTTGGTTTAAAGGTAAATCCTGGCTTAAATTCACAAGGTTTATTACTTTTTTTATGTAGTCCATATTACTCCTTTAGTTCATTAATTTTAAAAATTATATTTTTTATTTTGCCTAATATTTAAATTTTTAATATCAATTCATAAATTATTATTATCCAGCATTCGTAGAATTCTGGTGCAACCATATTATAATATAAATTTTAAATATAATAAAGTAATTTTAATAAATACTGTTATTTTATTATATAAAAAAATGGTTTGAATTATTTTAATTCCAACCATTTTTATTTTAGTTAAATTATTAAACTTATTAAAACTTATTTGTTTGCATTTCTAACCACTAACTTTGCTTCTACTTGGGCAGGGATATTTCCAGTTATTGTTTCTGGGTAAACAGTAATTTCATCATCTACCTTTAAAGAAGAATGCGCAAAATTAGTTCCTACATCCGGTCCAACATTTATATCATATTCTTTATTATCTGCTGCTTTTGCATATATTTTCATTGTACCAGCAGTACCTCTTGATATTTCTTTTACATTTACAGTTATTTTAGAAGCTTCATCATAAAATGATACAACTTGATTTCCGCCATTCATCTCAACATAATCAAACATAACTTGTGACTCAGGTTTTAAATCAAAATCTCCAGTATTAATAAACTCAAGGTCTCCCATTTCTGTAACAGCTGTAACTCTATCATTATTTATATCACCCACTGTACCAGTTACTCTTTTTATTTCGTTGCCTTCAGATGTATATCTCTTATTATAATCATAATTTTCATCAGATAATACTTCATAATCTCCAGTGCTAAGAGCATTAATTCCTACATATTCACCAACGTAATATTTACCTGATGTTTCTTTACCAACTTTATAAATATCTACTTTATCCTTATTTTGAATATGTATGCCTTCTTCATCGATTTTTACAATTCTACCTTGTGCAGTATATTGACTTTCTGCATTTTTATTTTCTGTATTATCACTTTCGCTTGTTTGATTATTAGAATTGTTTTCATTATTATCTGCACAAGCCGTTAAGTTAAGTGCTAATATCACTACTAAAAGCATAATTAATTTTTTAATTAATTTCATATTATCCTCCATTATATAATTTATACTTATATTTTCCATATTTATTTATTTTATACAACTATACTAATCTTAGAAAATTTTAAATATTTATTTATACATTTTCTACTAAAAGTTTGTAAATAAATTATTTTTTATTAAAACTGTTTACAAAGCACATAATTGTGGTATATTTAATTTAAGATTTCCACATTAGAAAACAATTTAAGTTAATATCAAAAACAAGATTTTGAGTAGAGGTGTAAAATGGATTCAATTGATATGCAACTAATTAAGATTATCGAAAAGGAAGGGAGAATATCCCATGAAGAATTATCAAAAAGATTAAACTTATCGAGACCAGCAATTCATAACAGAGTAAATAAATTAGAAGAGCAAAAAATAATTTCAGGATACAGAGCAAACATTAATTGGGTTAAACTTGGTTACACAACAAATGCTTTAGTTTCATTAAGAGTGCGTACAACTAATTATGATAATATGTTAATAGAATTAAAAAAATTAGTGATTCCAAATTTAGTAATAGAAGAATGTCATATAGTTACAGGAACTTGGTGCATTATGATGAAAGTTAGGTGTACAACACCATTAGAATTAAAAGCATTACAGGATGAGCTATATAAGGTAGATGGAATTAAAGAATCATCAACATCTCTTATACTTTCTTCCCTTTATGATTAGAAAATCGAGTTGTTTATAGCTCCAATAATATCTTTATAATGGTAATAATAATAAAAAACTCATTAGCAAAATGAGTTTTTTATTATTCATGGAGGGTTATGCATTAATTAAAGTCAATCTTTCATTGTTTGAAACATCATTTAATAAGATTTCAGAAACTTCAATAAATTCTAATTGTAGCGTATTTTTAATTTTTACTATTTTAAGGTTTTCTTTATCAGCATGTCTTAAAACCTTTATAGCTATTTTTAAAGCTTCATCCTCATCTTTAGCAATTAACGGTATTTTACAATCATCAATACATTTAACTGCTATTCCATTTGCATATATTGATTCATAATCAAGTTGGTCAAAAACTTTTTTAGTTATTATATCAAATATTCCAAGGCCTATTCCATTGCCATGGGATTCTTCTGATATGTCAAGTAATATCATTCTATTTATTTTAGGCGTATCTAAAACAAATTCATTTAATATATAACTTTTACCTAAAATATTTGGATCAAATCCTGCTCCAGAAATATTTTTACCTATTTCTTGAACTATCAATATATCTATATCAGGAATCATTAAAGTAGGCATGTTTTGTTTTGCTATTTTTACTAATTTTATTTCTTCTTCAATTAAATTTTCAGCAGGTATTGCTTTTATTAAAGCAGTTTGATCATATGCATTTTCTACTATGGCAACACCAAATCCTACATTTGATTTTTCCATAATCATTGTTGCAGCTTCTTTTAATAATTCACCAAAACAGTCAAAATCTTCTTCATGTATGGAAGTGCACCCCTTATGATTTCCTAAACCTATAACAAGCATTTTACATATACCGCTCTGTATATCAGAAACAAAGTCAGTATGAAGTTTAACTCTGTTAATCGGAACAATTAAATCAGCTTCAAATGATGCTTTATCAAAATAAACAGTAATACCTTTTTTTGTTTTACCAATTTCAACAACATCAGTTTTAGTGATAATTTTTACACCCATTGCTTCTTCAGTAATACCATAGCCATTTAATATTTCTCTTTGTCCTTCTTCTGTTCCACTACCATGGCTACCCATTGCAGAAACAATGAATGGCTCCCCACCAGCATCTTTAATTACTTCTATTACTGATTTAACTATTTTCGATATGTTTTTTATTCCCCTGCTGCCAACAGCGACAGCTACTTTTTGACCTATTTTTATTTTAGATTTTATTTCTTCTTTATTTATTTCTGATTTAATTGTACCCTCTATATCCTTTAATTTCTCCTTATTAAACGACTGTTTTACTTTATACATTTTAGGTAAACTTATATTATAATCTTCTTCTAATAAAATTGGCATATATGCCTCCAATTAAACTATTTTAATGCATTTACAAGAAACATGGAAAGTGGGCTAAAGTAAGTTGTTAGCAATAAAACTATTAGGAGCGACAAAATTAACCACTTCATTGTTTTCATCATTCTTTCTATGGACACATCTGCTATAGCTGATGCAACGAAAATATCTATTCCATATGGAGGAGTTGTAAATCCTATCGCTAAATTCATTGTAAGTACAATACCAAATTGTATAGGTGACATTCCTAATTTTGTAACTATTGGAAGTAAAATAGGTGCTAAAATAATTGTTGCAGGAATATTATCTATGAAACACCCTACAACCAGCAAAAATACATTTATTATTAACAAAAGCAATATTGGATTATCTGTAAAAGATAATATAGAATTAGCTATCATAGTAGGTATTTGTTCCATGCTTAAATACGCAGCAAACGCAGCTGATAGTCCAACCATGAACGTTGTAAGACCGTTTACTATAATAGTATCTCTTAAAGCATCATATAATTTTTGAAGTGTTAATTCTTTATATACAAATGCACCTATTATTGCTGAATAAACAACTGATACAACTGCAGCTTCTGTAGGAGTAAATACTCCTGAATATATACCACCTAAAATTATTCCTGGGGATAAAATTGCCCAAATGGCATCTTTAAACTTAGCCCATTTTTCTGCAAAAGTAAATTTTTCATATGTTCCTCTATATCCTTCTTTTTTAGAAATAAAATAACAAGTTACCATTAATCCACCGCCCATTGCAATACCTGGAAAGAAACCTGCTTTAAACAAATCTCCAATGGATGTTCCAGTTACAACTCCATAAAGTACAAATGGAATGCTTGGTGGGATTATAACTCCTATAGTTCCTGCTGCAGCTGCCACAGATGCGCTAAAACCTCTGTCATAACCTTTTTTTTCCATTTCAGGAATCATAAATGCACCAACAGCAGATGTTGTTGCCATGGCAGAACCTGATATAGCAGCAAAAAACATACATACAACTGTCGTAATCATTGCAAGACCACCTGTAACTCGTCCAACAGCTAAACTTGCCATGTCAACAAGACGTTTAGCAACTCCACCAGTTGACATTATGTTTCCTGCTAAAATAAAAAACGGAATAGCCATCAATGGGAATGAATCAACACCTGCCACAGCATTTTGTGTAATTAAAACTAATGGAATATCTGAAAATATCATCAGAGTTATCATTGTCCCCATGCCTATTGCATATCCGATGGGTACCTTTATAAATATCAATAAAATAAACGAACCAAACAGTGTCAAAACTTCCATTAATTTTCACCTCCTGCTGTTTTAAATAATTTACCTGTTCTAACTATTTCTCCGATCAATCTTAAACCTATAATAAAAGAGCTAAAAGGTAAACTTGCATAAACAAATGCTAATGGTATTCCAATACCAGCCGATCTTGTGCCCCTCATCAATTGTTTAGTAACAAGTTCTGTTCCATTAAATATTAAAAATATATCAAAAGCAAGCCATATAATATCAGCTATAATAATCATTGCATTTTTTCCATTAGGACCAAATTTATTATCTAATATTTCTAAACGGATGTGCTTGTCATCTCTTAAAGCTACACTTGCACCAAGCCAAGTTTGCCATATGAACAAATATCTTGAAAACTCTTCGCTCCAAGAGAGCGAAGAGTTAAATACATATCTGGCAATTACTTGTATGAATATAACTATTACAGTTATAATCAAACTTAGAACGAGCGTATATTCTTCAAATTTATTATAGAAATTAACTATCTTTTTCATAATATACGACCTTTCTATAAATATTTTTGCCTGAATTAATTAGTTGAATTTAAATTATTGTCTGTATGGCTCGATGATATCAAATATTTCTGCTCCTAATTCTTTTTCGTATTGATCATACATAGGAGCTACTTTCTCTACGAATTTTTGTTTATTTTCAGCTGATACTTCATTAACTTCCATTCCAGCTTCTTTTAACTTGTCTATGAATTTTTGATTGTCATTAACCTCTGAATTTATTTGCCAATCTACTAAAAATTGTTTTGCACCTTCATTTACTATTTTCTTATGTTCATCTGACAAACCGTTATAGAAATCTTGGTTCATAATATTTGCACAGAAACTGTAAACATGTTCTGTTAAACTTAAATATTTTTGTACTTCTTGGAATTTAGAAGCATAAATTAAAGATGCTGGGTTCTCTTGTCCATCAACAGTTTTTTGTTGCAGTCCCGTAAATAATTCACTAAAACTCATAGGAGTTGCATTAGAACCTAAATATTTAAACATGTCTATAAATACTGGACTTTCCATAACTCTCATTTTGATACCTGCTAAATCAGCTGGTTCGTTTATAGGTTTTACATTGTTAGTCATACTTCTCATACCGTTGAAGTTATAACCAAGGTTTACAATACCAACTTTTTCTAATTCTGCATCTAATTTTTCTCCTATAGGTCCTCCATTTAAACCTTCGAATGCTTTTTCAGTATTAGTAAACATAAAAGGCATGTCGAGAGCTCCAAACATAGGTGAATACATAACTAATATTGATGTTGATGGAAGTGCCATTTGCAAAGTACCCATTGCAACAGCTTCAGTCATTTGAACGTCACCACCTAATATACCATTAGGATATAGTTCAACAACTATTTCACCATTAGATTCTTTTTCAACATATTCTTTAAATTTTAGTGCTGATAAATGTACTGAGTGGTCTTCTGCACAAATGTGGCCATATTTAATTACTATTGGGTCTTTTTTTTCTGTGCTTGTTTGTTCAGGTGTTGTACCTGTACTTGATGGTGTTTCTTGTTTTGAGCTGCAACCTGTTGCCAACGATAAAACCATGATTAAAGACAGTATTAAACAAATAACTTTTTTCATAAAATTCTCCTTTTAATTTTTATTTTATTTTTTTAAAAATAATATAAATAGTTTTAATTTTATAAATTTTTATAAAATGGTTACAATTATTACTCATTCTACTATTGAAATTTCACCATTATCCGCATCAAGTATTATTTTCATACCTGTTTTAATATTTTCATAAAACCCTTTATCAACTTTATGTACCATTGGAGTTTCCATGATAATTGCACTGCTAACTAAAACTGTGTCAGCTTGTTCAACTATTATTCCTTTAGGCTCCAATTTGTTTTGAGCTAATTTATAAAGACCATCTGCTTGTACAACTGAGCTTCCTTTTCCTGAAGGCATGATCAATATTTTGTTTGCTATTGTTTGATTTAAAATATCATGATTTTTTTCAACAACAATTCCTGTGTCAGGCTCCACTAAATAAAAACATACAGCATCTTTAGAAACTATGACTTCTGCTTCAACTTTACCGCCTGAAATTTTAGTACAATTAAATGTTTTCATTATTCAAGCACCTCCCCAGCTATTGCTGCTTCTATACACTGCTCTAAAGGTCTTATAATAAATTTAATACCCCTAATTTCATTGTAATAAGCGCATTTAGGTGAATCTGTAACACCTACTGTATGATAATAAGGTTTCCAACAAGGTGGTACATCGATACATGTATCTGCAACTATATGTCCGCCAGATCTTTGAATTATATTTAAATAACCTGATCTCGCAGCTAATTCTTTTGTAAGAGAACTTGTTAAAATCCAAGTGTCTACAGCAAACTTCTTACCTTCGCAAACCTTTGCAATAGAAGCAACTTGATCGATGTTTAAATGAGGACAACCAAACATTGCAAAATTAATTTTAGAAGGTTCATTGCAAAGTCTATCTCTTGTTTCTTTTAAATCTTTTTCTGTAATAATTATTTTTTCTTTTATTTTATTGTTTCCTATAGCAGCTTCAAGAGTTGGAGCTTCTGGAGTTATTCCTGCTATGTGATACATGGACACACAACCTGACGTATTTAATTGTGCTCCAAAATTCATATAACCTGCTGGTGTAGGTCTTTGTTTTATTCCAGTAAATACAGGAATTTCCAATCCTTTATATTTCTCTGGATAACACCATCCTAAAATTTGATAATCAAAATCATCCTTTACATCTGCTTGCACTTCTACTATGATTTCAGCTTTTCTATTTTCATCTAACAAAAGTCCATAATTTGGAACCATGCCTGTGATAGCAGCACATAATGCGCTTTGAGATGATTCTCTGTTTGACCTTGCACCTATAACCGAATTTACATATGGTGTTGCGCTCGATTCAGAAAATGCAATAACTTCGCCATATGCAGGAACATTTTGTTGTAAATAAGGTGTACAATCAAATGTAAGGGTTGCTCCTAATTTTCTATATGCTTCATTGCATGCAGCAACTATGTTTTTACCAGCATCGGGTACTTCGTGTAAATGCTCATTTAAATATTTAATGTCTATACTTGGGTTAACTGTTGGAGAAATTTTACAAATAGCACCTTTTGCTAATAATTTTTCAGCAAACCATACATCTGCATCCTGTGCGCTTAAAGCAACATGGGCGCGAGTTATTGGAACCATTTTATCTGCTTCAAAAGTATCCCCTATGGCAACTTGTATTTGCATTGCCATTTTAATACCTTCACCATATTTTCCATTTAAAACATCTTGTTCATAACTGGTAAGTTTCATTTGATTTAAGCCTCCTATAAAATTTCTACGATACCATTATCAGCATCCACTCTTACCATATCACCATCTTTAACAACATTATAAAATTTCTCATCAACATCATCAACCATTGGAATTTCCATTATAATTGCACTTGATACAAGAACTGTTTCTGGATATTTTATAATCATGGCTTTTGGAGCATTGTTTCTTTGATTAAGTTGATATAAACCATCTGCTTGTACTACTGAACTTCCTTTGCCACTTGGAAAAATCAATATTTTATTAGCCATTGATTTTCCTTCTATATCATGGGAAGGCTCAATCATTACACCATTTGTAGGATCTATTAAATAAAACATAATGTCATCTTTAGATACTATTGCTTCACCTTCAACAACACCATCTGAAATTTTATGGCATTTAAATATTTTTTTGTTTTCTTCCATATTATTTCACCTCTCCAGTTAAAGCAGCTTCTATACATGTATCTAAATCCCTTATTACAAAATGAATTCCTCTTCTTTGTGGATAATAAGCACATTTAGGAGATTCAGTAATGCCAATTTTTTCTTTTAAATGTCTCCAACATGGCTGATCAGGACAAGTATCAGGAACTATCGCTCCTCCTGACAATTCAATTATTTCTGTAAATCCCATACGATCTGCCATTTCCTTCACATGGCTTGATGTAAGAATCCACATTTCCTTTTGTAATTTCTTTCCTTCTATTTTATTTGCAATATGTTTTACTTCATCCAATGTAAAATGAGGACAACCAAACATAGCAAAATCTATTTGTCTATTACCTTCCAATGAAATGATATTTAATTCTTCTTTTAAATCTTCATCAGTTATTACAACTTTTCTTAATGGTTCTTTTCCACCAAAAGCAATTTCAAGAGTCGGAGCTTCAGGCGTAAATCCTACAATATGATACATGTCATATGCACCTGATGTATTAAGTTGTGCTCCTAAATTTCTTAAATCTTCTTTTGAAACATATTTTGGTAACTCAGTAAATACGGGTATACCCTTACCAATTTTTTTACCCATCATTCCAAGCATGTGATAATCAAAAGGAGTTTTCATATGAGCTTGAACTTCAACTAATATATTTCCTTTTCTGTTTTCATCAAGTAAGAGTCCATACTCTGGAACATATCCTGTAATAGCTGCACATAAAGCTGAATTTGCACCTTCTCTATTGCTTTTCGCTCCCCATACAGCATTTGCATACGGCGTTGCACTTGATTCAGAATAAGCAACGATTTCCCCGAAATTAGGAACATTTGTATCTATGTAAGGCGTGCAATTATAACTTAATATTGCACCTAAACCTTTATATGCATTGTGGGTTCTTTGCATTAAGTTTGCATCTTCTTCACTGGCCATATTCTTTTCTTTAAAATATGATAAACAAAATCCTGGGTTTACAGTTGGAGCTACTCTACATTTAGCACCTGAATTTAATAATTTTTCAGCAAACCAGAGATCTGCTTCTTGATTGCTTAATGCTACGTGAGCTCTTGTTATAGGAACCATACGTTCTGCTTTGAAAGATTCTCCAATTGCAACCTGAATTTTCATTGCATATTGAGTACCTTTTCCATACTTTCCGTCAAGCATATCTTGTTGTTCTTGTGTTAATTTCATTTTCTCCTCCTTTAATAAATTAATATATTTTTAAAAATTAAAAATATACCTGAAATTAATTTAATAAATACTTTTAATGAAAATCCACTGAGATGACAAGTTTTAATTTTAATATTATTATGTAGATTGATGTATACAGATATAAATATTACATGTATACATCTATTATACTATTTACGCACATTTTGTCAATGTTAATGATTATAACATTTTATTAATAAATTTTTATGAATTTTTTGTTTTTTAGACAATATAATGATACGTTAATTTAAATATAATCGTTGTAAATTTTACAATGTTACTTAAACTAATTAAAAAGATTTAAATAAATATTTTTTAGTATTTTGACTTAATTATTATTTTAAGAAGCAATTCAATGCCCAATCAATATGTTTTTCATTTTCTTGGATAAGTTCTTCTAATTTTTTTTCTTTTATTAAAGATAAAATTTTTAAATGTTGTTCAGTACTTTCCTTAACATCGTTATATGCTTCATGAGATAAGTATTGATACCTTCTTATTTTAGCATTTATTTCTTTTATAATAGAAATTATGTAATCATTATTGCATTTATTAACTATAAGTTCATCTAACTCCCAATCAACAGATGCAAATTTTTCCAGAGGAACATCCACTCCATGTTCATATTCATTTAATAAATCCACAAATTTTTCTCTTAGTTCATCAACTTCATAATCCATTATTCGATTTATTGAAGTTTTTATTGCTAATGTTTCTAATGCTTTTCTAACTTCAAAAATATCTTTAATATCTTTGAATGATATAGTTTTAACATATATGCCTATTCCATCTTTAATTTCAACTAAATCTTCACTTTCTAACATTCTTAATGCTTCTCTAACAGGTGTCCTACTCATATTAAACTCACTTGCTATAAGGTTTTCACTTAAGCAATCACCTGGCTTAATCCTATTTTTAAATATATCATCTTTTAATTGACTATAGGCAATCTCTCTTAAATTTTTCTTTTTTTGAACATAATTTATTTGCTCCATAATGTCTATCCTTTATATGTATAATACTTGTATACATCTATAATATCATAAATATAATTTAAAGTCAATCAAATTAATTAATAAAAAAACTCACATCCAATAATTAACTATGGAATGTGAGTTTATATAAGTTATATAGTTTATGATTTAATAAATCTTATTTATGTCGTATTAATTATAAATAATAATTGATTAGAATGGTCCGTAATTTATACTTACTGCAATTATTAAGAATACAACAGCAATTAAGCACCATATTAAAAATAGCGGTAAGAACCATTTAACCCATTTGCCATAGCTTATTCTGCTCATAGCTATTGCTGCCATGAATGGTCCTGATGTAGGGCTTATTACGTTCATGTAAGCATCTCCAAATTGATAAGCCAATACAGCTGTTTGTCTTGTTACACCAAGCATGTCTGAAAGAGGAGCCATAATTGGCATTGTTACTGCAGCGCTTCCTGAACCTGAAGGAACTAAGATGTTAAATAAACTTTGAACCACAAACATACCAACAGCACTGATTGTTGCAGGCAGCCCGCTTAATGAGTCAGCCATTGCTTTAATAATTGTGTCCATTATTAATCCATCATTTAATATAACAGTTGCTGCTCTTGAGAAACCAATTATTATACCTGCATATAATAATGTTGATGCACCTTTAACAAATTCATCAGCTATTTCTTCAGTGCTTAATCCGCCTGCAATACCTGCTACTATGGCAACAAATAAAAATACAGTCGATAATTCGTCAATATAGAAACCAAATTTTAATACTCCTATTACAAGTGCTATAACTCCTAATACAAATGTTGTTAAAACAAGTTTATGTCTTGTAGTAAATTTAGGCAAATTGTCAAGGTCTACATGCAGTTCTATAGCTTTATCTTCTTCATGCATGCTGCTTAAATGAGGATTTTTTTTGATCTTTATAGCATATCTGTAAACATAGATAATTGTTGTTAAGGTTAAAGTACAATAAATTATAAATCTTAATCCAATTCCTGAAAATAAAGGCAGTCCTGAAATTCCTTGTGCAACACCTATTGTAAAAGCATTTGTTAAAGCTCCTGCAAAACCTGCTCCTGCACCTACAAACAATATTGCAGTACCTGTTATGGAGTCAAATCCCATTGCAACACATATGGATACCATCAAAGGAATGAAAAGCAATGTTTCTTCACACATACCTATAAAGGCACCGCCCAATGAAAATATTAACATTACAACAGGAACTATTAAAGCTTCTTTTCCTGCCATTTTTTTAACTACAGCACCTAAACCTACGTCTATTGCTCCTGTTTTTGTCATTATTCCCATAGCTCCGCCGATTATAAGCATAAAAAATATTATACTTCCTGCCTGCTGCATGCCCAATGGTATGGACATAAATAATTTAAATAATGATACTGGATTTTGTTCAACTATGTGATATGTATTTGGATCTGCAATCATTCTACCTGTTGCGTCTTCTATTTTGTCATATTGCCCTGCTGGAACAAAATAGGTTGCAACTCCAGCTATAATAATAATAATGAATAATAATACTAGTGCACTAGGCAATTGGAACTTTTTCTTTTTTTCTGCACTTTTCTCCATGACATTCTCCTTTTTCATTTTATTTTTAAATTAATCATAACTATATAACTTATATATTAATGATCATTTAATATGTCAACTGCAGTTTTTATAAGTAATGCAGGACCAACATATAGTTTAGATTCATCAATTTTAAATTTAGGATTGTGCGCTGGAAAGCAAATTCCATTTTCATAGTACGGCGTGTTTAAGAAAAAATAGCATCCAGGTACTTTTTCAAAGAAAAATGCAGCATCTTCACCGCCCATAATCGATTCTTCTATTACATGAATTTTATCATCCCCTATTAGTTCTGATGATGATTTAATAAAAGACTCAACAATGCTTTTGTCATTTATTAATGGAGGATAGCCATCTAAAAATTCAATGGTTCCTATAGCCCTCATTGTTTTTGATATGCCTTCTACAATTTCTGTCATTCTACTAAATATAAAATCTCTTGTTTCATAATTTAAACATCTTATAGTTCCTCTGATTTCAGCGCATTCAGGAATAATATTATATGTTTCCCTTCCTGCAGTTATGCTTGAAATAGTTATTACAGATGGATTTGAAGGTTTTATTTCCCTGCTAACAATATATTGGATACTATTGGCTACTTGAATACATACAGCTATTGGGTCTATTGTTACATCAGGAGTTGAACCATGCCCACCCTTTCCTTGAATTTTAATATAAAATTGATCATCAGCTGCAAACATGTTTGAGTGACTTACTATTACATCCCCTTGTTTTAAATCACCTTTATTTGCTATAGATTCAGCTAAATTACCAACGTGTAAAGCTAATATATTATTAACTTTTGGATTTTCTAATACTCCATCTTCAACCATAGGTAAAGCTCCACCAGGACCTTCTTCACCAGGTTGAAACAGTAACTTAATTTGACCATTTAATTCATTTTCATATGCTTTAAGCATTTTTGCAACTACCAGCAAAATAGCTGTGTGGGCGTCATGTCCACATGCATGCATATTGTCATTTTCCGAAGAAAATTCAAGATTTGTTTCTTCTTTTATTTTCAGACCATCCATATCAGCTCTCATAGCTATTGTTTTACCGTCTGTTTTTTTACCTACTAAAGCAACTATTCCTGAATGGTTTTCATATGTTTTGTAAGGTATGTTTAAGTTTTTTAAATAATTCCGTACAAATTGAGATGTTTTTGGCAGAATTAATCCAGTTTCAGGAAATTTATGAAGTTCCCTTCTTAATTTTATAATTTCATCACTTAATGATTCAGCTATTTTTAATATGTCTTTCATAATATACCCCCAAACGTTTTCACAACTAAAGTAATCGTATATCCAAATTCATTTAAATCGTAAACATATATATTTAATATATACTTTTTTATATCATTATTATAATTATATATGAATTTATAAAAAAGTCAAAGTTTTTATGTTAATTAAACATCAAACTTAGACTTTCTTATTTTATTCAAATTATTTTATCTTAAAGCACCAATTTCCTTTTCAACATTAGCTAAAACAATACCTTCACCAACTAATTTTTTAGCTTCATCCATATCTAAATAAATTACTCTGTCATTTTCCATGAATGTTACTTTTTCACGAAGAGTATCATATGCAGCTTTAGTTCCTTTTCCTAATTTTTCTTTGTCTTTAAAATCTACTGCTTGCGCTGCACAAATTAGTTCTATTCCAAGAACTGATTTAACATGTTCAATTATTGTCGCTGCTTTTCTTGAACCAATAGTTCCCATACTTACATGGTCTTCTTGATTTGCAGATGTAGGTATTGAATCAACGCTTGCAGGATGTGCTAAAACTTTATTTTCTGAAACAACAGCTGCTGCTGCATATTGCGCAACCATGAATCCACAGTTAATTCCTTCAACAGGTGTTAAAAATCCTGGAAGTCCGCTCAATGTTGGATTAACTAATCTTTCAATTCTTCTTTCAGAAACATTTGCATATTCTGCCATACATATTCCCAATGTGTCCATTGCTATGGCAACAGGCTGTCCGTGGAAATTTCCTCCTGAGAAAACATCGCCGTTATCCGGGAATATTAAAGGATTGTCAGTTGCAGAATTTACTTCTGTTTCAATTACCCCTCTTACATAATCAAGAGCCATACGGCTAGCACCGTGAATTTGAGGAGTGCATCTTAATGTATAAGCATCTTGATTTTTAACTTGACCTTGTTTTGTAGTAAGCTTGCTTTCATTTAAAATTTGCAATAAGTTTTCAGCTACATTTAATTGTCCGCTATGTGGTCTTGCTTTATGAATTCTTGAATCAAATGGATCAGTTATACCTTCTAATGCATCTATTGTCAAAGAAGCGACTATATCAGCTGTTTTTGATATTATTACAGAATCATATACTGCTAAAGAAGCAACACCCATCATGGCACATGTTCCATTTATTAGAGCTAAACCTTCTTTTGCTTGCAATGTTATAACAGGTACTCCTGCTTTTTCCATTGCAACTCTTCCAGGAAGAATATCTCCATTAAATTCAGCTTCTCCTTCTCCTATTAAAGGAAGGACCATGTGTGCTAACGGACACAAATCTCCGCTTGACCCTACTGAACCTTTTTCTCTTATAAGTGGATGAACTTTATTATTTATCATACTAATAAGTGACTGAACAGTTTCTATGCGTATTCCAGAAAATCCTTTTGCTAAGGCATTAACTCTTAAAAGCATAATTGCCCTTGTAACATCTGTTGGAAAGTTTTGACCTATACCTACAGCATCTGATAAAATTAAATTTCTTTGAAGTTCTTCTAATTGATCGTCTTTTATAGCTATGTTTTCAAATTTTCCAAATCCTGTATTTATGCCATAAATTATTTTTCCATCATTAATAGCTTTTTCTACAATTTGTCTTGAAATATTAATTTTATTAACTGCTTCAGGGGATAACTCTACTTTTACATAATTTCTTGCCACATCTGCGATATTTTCTAATGTTAAACTTTCTCCGTCTATATAAATAATTTTAGTCATTTTTAGCTCCTCATATTTTTTAGTTAAAAATAAATTTGTTCCATTGAAAAATCATGTACTTGCAAATAAAATTTCAAAACATCTTCTAAAGCATAAACTGGTACGGGTCCAACTAATTCAGCTCCTGCAACTGTTACTCCATAAGAATTTGCTTCAGATTTTATAGTTTCAAAAACTCTGTGGATTGGTGTTTTAACATAATTCACTAAGTTCATAGATACTTGTACTATATTTTTTTCTTCTAATGTTAAAGCTATAGCTCTTACATTTTGGTAACCGCCTGTTGCTCCTCTTACTGCTTTAACTATTTTTTTAGCAACTTCTAAATCCGTAGTTCTTAAATTAACATTAAAAGCAACTAATGGGAATCTTACACCAGTTACTGTTGCACCACTTTTTGGCACAAAATCTTTTGGACCTTCATCAGGTATCCATGCTGCGTCTTTCATTTTTTCACAAAGACCTTCATATTCACCTTTTCTTATTTTAACTAAGCTTTTTCTTTCTTCTGAAGTAGCAGCGTCTTCATAATAATAAACAGGAACTCCAATGCTACCTAAAAATTTTCCAAATTCCTTTGCAATTTCTACTGCTTCAGATATTTCTACATCTTTTACAGGTATAAAAGGAACAACATCCACAGCACCCATTCTTGGATGGCTTCCTTTATGAGTTGTCATATCAATTAATTCTATTGCTTTTTTTGCTAATTGCTTTGTTCCTTCTAAAACTTCCTTTGGTTCTCCTTTATAAGTGAAAACTGTTCTGTTGTGATCTGCATCAGAATTTAAATCAATTAACTCAACATTGCCCCCAGCAAAAAGAGCTGCTTTTACAGCATTTACAAGTTCTACATTTTTACCTTCGCTAATATTTACTTCTGCCATTAAAACTTTCATAGCTACCTCCAATTATTGTTATTTCTTTCCTTTTAATATTTCAATATCATTTTTAAATGCTTCTACAACTTTTTCATCTTTTATGAGAGATAAATTTGCTTCAATATTTAAAATGCACCCTTTTACACCAGCATCAGACAAATAAAGTGCACTGTATAAATCTGAACTTGCAGCTTCATTAGATTGTCCAACTAATAATAAAGCTAATTCATTTACTCTTTTATTTTTATATCCATTATCCCTTGGAACTGAAGCTGCTGCTTTGCCTGCTTCTCTTATTGATGCTGTTCTTAGCTTTTTTTCTTCATCAGTGTTTTTAGGCATTGCATATGCATCTTTTATCATGCAATATGCTTTTGTATCATCATCAGCTCCAATTAACAGCTGTTTAGCTAATTCATCAGCTCCTTTTGAAATGCTTTCATATTCTTCAACTGTTAATTTTACAGGCTTATTCATGGATAATTTACAAACCATAGAAACGATACCAGCAGCCATAGAACCAGCTATAGCTGAAGCTGAACCTCCTCCAACTGTAAAATCATCTGAATTAATCACTTTACCCAATATTTCTAAATTCATTTTAAGCTCCCTTTATAATGTTATTTGAAACTATTACTTTTCCATCTTTAATAACTGTTTGTACATGATTAAAACCAAATTTATATACTATGTCTTGATAAGTATCTAAATTCCAAATTTGCATATCTGCTTTTTTACCTTTATCAAGTATACCTCTATCATTCAAACCAAGTGCTAAAGCTCCACCTAATGTAGCCGCCCTTATTGCTTCTTCAGGAGTAAAGCCATGAAGTCTGCATGCTAAAATTAAAATAAACTGCATTGACTCAGCCCATACGCCTGGATTACAATTAGTGGCTAATGCTAACTTCATTCCGGCTTCAAACATAGGACGCGGATTAAATGGTTTAGGATGTTTCACAGCAAAATCTGTTCCTGCAACTACAACTCCTATAACATTAGCATTACTTAATTTCTTAAATACATCATTTGGAGTATAATTCAAATGATCTGCTGATGCCATTTGCATATCACAGGCTAAATCAGAACCGCCTATGTATGAATAACAATCAGTATGAATTCTTGGTATTAAGCCACAATCCCTACCACAGGACAATACTTTCTCACATTCGTTTTTTGTGTAATAACCATCATCACACCATATGTCAGAATATTTAGCTAATTTTAATTCTGCTACCTGTGGGATCATTTCATTGACTAATATATCAATATATTTCTCCTTTGACATATTTTCTGGCCAATAATGAGCTCCTAAAAATGTAGAGTAAATATCCATAGGTAATCTTTCACCCAATGATTTTATTACCTTTAACATTTTTATTTCAGATTTAGTTGAAAGACCATAACCGCTTTTAATTTCAATTGTAGTTGTACCTGTAGCCATCATATTAAAAATTCTTTTATAAGTTTGATTCTCTAATTCTTTTTCTGATAATTTATTTGTCGCATCAACCGTACCATATAGTCCTGTTTTACCTAATTTTTTTAAAGCATCAGGATTTTCATCCGTCAATTTTAAAGAATATTCTGAAACCCTTGAACCACCAAAAGCTGCATGTGTATGACAATCAACAAATCCAGGTAAAACTATTTTTCCTTTGCCGTCAATTATAGTTACTGAGTTTAAGTCTCCTATATGTTTTTTTACTTCTTCTTTACTTCCAATTGCTTTAATAACATCATCTTCAGTATAAATATATCCATTTTCTATTAAACCCACATCATTTGTATCATCTGAATTCATTGTCAATATCTGTGATGCGTTTTCAATAAGCAGACTGTTTTTGTTCAACAATAACACCTCCTTTAATTAACGCTATTAATATTATAGCAATATTTATGCCATTATAAAAATTTGAAAAATTGTTATAATTTCAATGCATTATTAAAACTAATTTAAAAACCAGTGTATAAAGATTATACACTGGTTTTTAAATTACTATTATAATCAACAAATACAATAGTTTTATGTATCTGTATAAAAATTGTCATCCTGCAAAATATTTTACATCAAATTTAAATTTACTTTTTCGATATATTTAATCTTTTCATTCTATATAGCAAACTTTGCCTAATTATGCCCAATTTCTTTGACGAATGGGTTATGTTCCAATTAGTTTCTTCCAATGCCTTCAAAATCATTTTCTTTTCTATTTCATCCAAAACATCATTCAATAATTTATCATTACCTATATTTATGTCAGTTTGTATAGAATCTTGATGTAATTTTAATATGTTATGTATATGTTTTGGCAAATCATCAAGCGTTAATATATTGCTGTTACTTTTTACTTTTATCATTAGATTTTCTACAATGTATTCTAATTCTCTTACATTGCCAGGCCAACTATAATTCATTAAAAGGTTTAATAAGTTTTGAGTTACTATTGCAACATTTTTATTCATTAGTTTATTATTTTTACGAATGTAATATTCTGTTAAAAATTTAATATCTTCTTTTCTCATTCGCAAAGGAGGTAAATTTAAAGTTAAGCCTGATATCCTGAAATATAAATCCTTTCTTAGAAGTCCTTTTTCTATTAATTCAAATGGGTCTTCGTTTATTGCAGTTATAACTCTGCAGTAAATAGGAAACATTTTTGAATCGCCCACTTTTCTTATTTTTCTTTCTTGAAGAACTCTTAATAATTTTGTTTGCATGGTAACAGGCATAGAATTAAGCTCATCAAGCAAAAGAGTTCCTTTACCTGCTGCTTGAAAAAGGCCTTCGCTATCTGTTGCGCCTGTATATGCTCCTTTAACTGAACCAAAAAGTATACTTTCTAAAAGGTTTTCAGGAATTGCAGCACAGTTAATTGCTATAAAAGTTTCTGATTTATTTACATAATTATGAATACTTTGAGCAAACATTTCTTTGCCCGTACCAGATTCTCCAATAATTAAAACGTTTTTATTTACTAAT
>DIVM01000145.1 GCA_002435835.1 Firmicutes bacterium UBA6132 | reverse complement strand
CACTTATTACATACATTGAAGAATCATGAGTATATATTTGTACACCAGCTGAAATGTTACAATTATCGCCAATAATGATCTTACCATTTATGCCTTCTAACAATGTAAAAGGACCAATCCAAACATTTTTTCCAATATTTACTTCACCCATTATAATACTACTGTCATATATGCTAGTGCCTTCTCCGCATTTGATATACTTTGCTTTATCCCAGCGATCAAAAAACAATTCATTAGTTGGTAGCACCCTATTCCAAGTTTTATATATTAAATCCCTCTTTTTATTAATATAATTTTCAATTTCTTCTTCAAATATCATTATTTCAACTCCTCTTGTATTACAAATTTATACAATGAAAATTAAAATTTATTGTTCACTTAATATGAATTTAATATTATCAGTTATTAACCTTATGTCTTCGCAACTAAGCTGACAATGCAGAGGCAGAGCTAATCCATGTGTATAAGCAAATGAAGAATTTATAAAAGATTCCATGTTAAGTTCATATTTTTCTTTGTAATACAATTGTTCATGCAATGCATAAGCTCCAATATTACACTCTATATCTTTATCTTTTAATTTATTCTTAATGTAATCTCTGTTAAATTCTTCCTTTAATAAAATATGATAAGTTTGATATATATGCCTTCCATAAATTTTTTCCTTTGGTAATATTAAGTTAGGTTCATCTCTTAATAATTTTTCATACTCTTTTACTAAATTTCTTCTATTATTAATAATATTTTCTAACTTCTTCATTTGTACAATCCCCATAGCAGCTTGAATATCAGTCATTCTGTAATTAAAACCTGCTGCAGTAAACTCAATTCTGTTATTTATATATTTTATGCCATGATTCCTTAAAGACTTAACACTTTGAGCCAGCACTTCATTATCAGTTGCTACCATTCCGCCTTCACCTGTAGTAATAGCCTTTCGTGGATGAAAGCTAAAGCAACCTATATGTCCTAATGTGCCAGTTTTTCTGCCATTATAAACAGCTCCCAAAGCACATGCAGCATCTTCAATAATTTTTAAATTGTATTTATTAGCAAGAATATTTATTTTCTCCATATCAGCACATTGACCAAACTCATGTACTGGAATTATTGCTTTAGTTTTTTCGGTAATTGCTTTTTCTATTTTATCTGTGTCAATACAAAAGTCGTTTAATTTTATATCCACAAGTTTAGTTGTTGCACCTACAAGTTCCACTACGTTAGCTGTTGCAGGGAATGTAAAATCCGGAACAATAATCTCATCTCCTTCTTTTATTCCTAATGCAAGGAGAGCTAAATGCAGCGCTGCTGTTCCACTGTTTACTGCTATACAGTACTTAACATTAAGAAATTTAGAAACCAGATTTTCAAATTGTTCAACTTTCTCGCCTTGTACAAGATTCTTTGATTCTAAGACTTTTTTTATTTCTTCTAATTCTTCACTGCCTATTTCGGGCATTGATAATTTAATCATTTCTCTATTCTCCTATACCAATCAATAGTTCTTTTTAACCCCTCAAACAAATCATATTTAGGCTTAAAGTCCAATAAGTCTACAGCTTTGTTTATGCTTGGTACTCTCAGTTCAACATCTACATAATTTTTAGGAACATAAATAATCTCCGATTGTGAATTGGCTATTTGTTTTATAAACTGTGCAAGCATTCCTATGGTTATAGTTCCTCTTGGGTTTCCAATATTAAAGGAATTCCCTACGGCCTCTTCTTTCTCTATGCATAGTTTTATTCCACTGATAAAATCATCTATATAACACCAAGATCTTATTTGATCACCATCTCCATGAATTTGTATTTTTTCATTTTTTATTGCTCGTACAATAAATTGGTGAACAGCTCCTTCACCAACTTGACCAGGACCATATATATTAAAAGGTCTTATAGTAATTACCTTAAGCCCGTACTCCTTATAATAGCTGTGTGCTAAATGTTCTCCTGCAAGTTTGCTTACGGAATAAGTCCATCTTGCATCTCCTACAGGTGCAAGATTTGTTGTGCTATTTTCATCTACCTTGTAGGCATAAGAGCCAAAAACTTCACTGGTAGAAAAATCAATAAACCTATCTATACTATGAGCATAATCCTTTATAGCTTCTAGTATATTATACGTACCTATCATATTTACTTTCATTGTATTTACCGGATTTTTAATAACTGTGTCTATTCCTGCTATGGCAGCAAGGTGAATTACAACATTAGGTCTGAAATCATCCACAACTTTTTTAAAAGAAGGATAATTTAGAATATCTCCTTGAATTAAATTTATATTTTTTTTATTTAATAGTGAAGTGTCTTTTATAGAGTTTCTTGATAAATTGTCGTAAATCAATATTTCATTATTTTCACATAACAATTTACAAATGTTAGAACCTATGAAACCTGCTCCTCCAGTTAAAAGAATTTTTTTATTTTTCAATGTATATCACCTCCATTATAAAATATAATTTGAAACACTTTAAGCTATTATAAAGAAGAATACGTTATATGCAGTATTTCAATTAAGCCATTATATTCAACCAACTCTATATTAGTGATAATTTAAAACATAAATTTCTATGTAACAAGTAACGTTTTTATATTATCGTGAATACACTAAATTACAGACAATTTCATTAAATGGTCATTATTTTTTACTTAAAAAATCTATATTAATGTCAACTTGACACTGCCAATTTTAGAAAAGAGGGATTTTTATGAATATACCATTATTTGATTTAAAAGCTCAATATAATACATTGGATGAAGAACTGAATAATGCGGTTCTTCATGTTCTTTCTACCGCCGACTACATTATGGGTAATACTTTAATAGAATTTGAGAAAAAATTTTCAGAATACCTTAAGGTAAATCATTCGATTTCAGTAGCAAATGGTACTGATGCTTTGATTATAACATTAAAGGCTCTCGGTATTGGACCGGGTGATGAGGTAATAACTTCGCCCTTTACTTTCTTTGCCACTGCTGAAAGCATATCTGCTGTAGGTGCTAAGCCTGTATTTGTGGATGTGGAAAAAAACACTTTTAATATAGATGCAACTAAAATTGAAGAAAAAATAACTCCTAATACAAAAGCTATAATACCTGTACATATTTTCGGGCAGCCCGCAGATATGGATGAGATTTTATTTTTAGCCAAAAAGTATAATCTTTATGTTATTGAAGATGCCTGCCAAGCTATAGGTTCAGAATATAAAGATAAAAGAATTGGAACTCTTGGTCATGCTGCTTGTTTCTCTTTTTTCCCTACGAAGAACCTAGGCTGTGCAGGAGACGGTGGAATGTTAGTTACCAACAGTGAGGAAGTTGCTGTTATGGCAAAAGCTCTTAGAAATCATGGAAGTGGAGAAAATGGACAAAAAGCTTATAATTTATTAAATAATATTTCTATGGAAATGCCTTTAGACAAAGGCAAACAGGAAGATATTTCCAATCCGTTAAAATATTATAACTATTTGATAGGATTTAATTCCCGACTTGATACTATGCAGGCTGCAATATTAAATGTAAAACTGAAATATATTGACACTTGGAATGATAATAGAAGATATACAGCAAAGTTCTATAACGAAAATATAATAAATGAAGATATAGTGAAACCATTTGAAAAAGACAGCAGAAAACATGTTTATCACATGTATATCCTTCAGTCAGAAGAAAGAAACAGAATAGTTAGTTATCTAAATCAAAAAGGAATCTCTACTGGTATATACTATCCTATACCGCTCCATCTTCAGAAGGCTTACAAAGGATTAGGATATAGTGAAGGTCATATGCCTAATGCAGAATATTTATCACAGCGAACTTTTGCTATTCCAATATATGCGGAACTCACTGAGAATCAGAGAAACTATATTGTGGATTGTATAAATAACTTTAAGTAAGGAGAGCGTATTAAATGGACTATTATGTACATGAATCAAGTTATGTAGATAAATGCTGTACAATAGGAAAAAGAACAAAGATTTGGCACTTTTCTCATATTATGATGAACTGTCAAATAGGCGAAAACTGCACAATAGGACAAAATGTTGTTATATCNNCCTGATGTTATCATAGGAAATGGAGTTAAAATACAGAATAATGTATCTGTGTACACTGGAGTAATTTGTGAAGATGATGTGTTTTTAGGACCCTCTTGCGTATTCACTAATGTTATAAACCCAAGAAGCTTTATAGAAAGAAAAAACGAATATAAAAAAACTGTTGTAGGTAAAGGTGCAAGTATAGGTGCTAATGCCACAATAGTTTGTGGTAATAACATTGGAAAGTATGCCTTCATAGGAGCTGGAGCAGTAGTTACAAAAAATGTGCCAGACTTTTCATTAGCAGTAGGGAATCCAGCAAGAATTATCGGGCATGTATGTCAGTGTGGTGAAAGACTGTATTTTAATGAAGAACATAACACAACCTGCAAAATCTGTGGAGAAAAATATGTAAAGCAAAACGGAAGTAATATTCAGGAGATTAAAAATGAAGAAATTTAAATTTGCTATAATTGGCTGTGGACGAATATCATTTAAACATGTAGAAGCAATAGTGAATAATAGAAAAGATGCTGAACTTATTGCTGTATGTGATATTGTTGAAGAAAAGGCCTTAGAAAAGTCAAAAGAATATAAAAAATTGATGAACATTTTAGAAGGACCAAAAGTGTATGTAGACTATAAGAAAATGCTTGCTGAATCAGAAATAGACATAGTAACAATAGCTGCTGAGAGTGGATATCACGCTGAAATAGCAATATATTGTATGAGCAATGGTAAGCATGTAATAGTTGAAAAACCTATGGCACTTTCTATCATAGATAGTGACAATATGATAGAATGCGGGAAAAAGAACAATGTTAAGCTGTGTGTATGTCTTCAAAACAGATTTAATCCATCTATACAGAGACTTAGAGATGCAGTAGAAAAAGGCAGATTTGGAAAAATAATAAACGGAACTGCACGAATTCTGTGGAATAGAAATATGGATTATTATAAACAAGCTAACTGGAGAGGAACTTGGCAGTTTGATGGTGGAACACTAATGAATCAATGCATACACAACATAGATCTTCTTCAATGGATGTTAGGTGGAGAAGTTGATTCTGTATATTCACAGTGTCATACTTTTTTAAGAGATATAGAAGTAGAGGACTTTGGTACCATTATTATTCGATTTAAAAATAATGCTATAGGAGTCATTGAAGGCAGTGCCTGCGTTTTTCCAGAGAATCTTAAAGAAACATTGGATATTTTTGGGGAAAAGGGTACTGTTTGCATTGGCGGATTAGCTGTTAATAATGTTGAAACTTGGAAATTTGCAGACAACATTGAAAACGAAGAGACAATTATGAGAGAGGTTAAAGCAAATTTAGATTCTGTATACGGCGCTGGTCATACACTCTTATTTAAAGACATGATTGATACATTGCGAAAAGATGGCCTGCCGATTATAAGTGGAGAAGAAGGTAAAAAAGCACTTTCTATAATTCTTGCAGCTTACAAGTCAAGTCTTACAGGGGAAGTTATAAAGTTTCCCTTTGGAAATTTTTCAACCATGGATATGTCTTCTTTGTGATGGGGAAGCACAATCTTATATAAAAAATCAGATAAATAGATTTTATATCTTTTTATCTGATTTTTACATACCATCTTATTTTACGTAACAATTAAACAAAATGAGTCCAACAGAACTGAATTAGTTCTTTGGACAGGACATCCATTCTTTTTAGAGTGTGTTTATTACATAATGTTATTTTTGTAATTGAAGCCATGTGTTAATAGTTGCAGTATTTCCACCAGGTGGTACGGTTATTGATAACCTAATATACTTGCTAAAGTTAATAGGTACTAATAAACTATTCAATCCTGGTGGAATAATAATAGTTTGAATTTCTTTAGCAAAATTTATATTATCTGGACTATTTTCAGCTATTACAGTTATTGAAGCACTATTATTATTTTTTATAAAATATGAAACAGTCTTAGTCAGTGAAATATCCCTACCCGTTGTAAACTGTTCTAAACCAGGATAAACTGTAATATCCTCATAATACTCATAAAATTGTGTAGGTAGAATATGAATCTCTCTTTCTTCACAATATTCTACCAGTAAAGTGAGATTATTAGATGATCCAGACTCAGTACAAATTTGAATTTTATTATAACAAAGCTCCTCAGAGCCCATAAGAATCATACCATAATTAGTTGAAGGATATGCATACCAATTTCTTACTTGATTAGTTATATCAAATGTGTATTTTTTCCAATTATTAACGGATTCATCAAATAATTTATTTGAGAAGTTAATTGAAGGTTGGTTATTCCAGTTAACTGTGCTAATATCCCAATCTGAATTTAAGGTGAGGCCTTTAAGTTGATGAATTGTGCATTTGCATTCAGGTGCAGTATTTAGTATATTAATTATTAAGGTTGCTCTCAAAATTTGTGCGTTTTTAGGCAAATGATTAAAATTAAATTTAATTAAAACTCTATAACTAAATCCATGAGAATTTTTTCCTATACTCATTACACTGCTGTTTATATCTGCATGAGTTTTATAAGAGGAATTTATCTGAGCAATATCATAATTTATATGAGTTATTTTATTACAGTTGCACAGTTTCATTTCACCACCTCCTTAATTAATTTTAGATTAAATTTCAAACTTATTAAATATAATATGCACATGACAACATATTTGTTAATTAAGTTAGTAAATATGATGATAGCTTATTTATAAGTAAAATAAGTTTATAAAGTATGTTCTATAAATATTTTTACTCCTATAAAAATCAATATAATTCCACCGAATATTTCAGCTTTTTGTTTAAATTTTTCACCAAACTTCATACCAAGGTTAGAACCAGCAATGGATGTTGCAAATGTTGTAATTCCTATGTAAATAGCGGCTGATATAATATCCACTTTCATTACAGCAAAACTAATTCCTACAGCTAAAGCATCTATGCTTGTTGCAATTGCTTGTATAATTAATGTTTTAAAATTTAGTGTTTTCGAACTTGTTGCACAGGCTTCAGGATATTTTAATTCTTTAATTGCTTCTATTAACATTTTACCTCCTATAAAACCAAGCAAAATAAGTGCAATCCAATGGTCTAAAGATGAAATTAAATCGCTAAATGTTTGGCCTACTATGTAACCTATAACTGGCATGAATGCTTGAAAAAAACCAAAAGCTATTGCAGTTAATAAAATTTGTTTTTTTCTGATGTTTGTATAACACATTCCATTTGATATTGATACTGCACATGCATCCATGGACAGTCCTATTGATGTAAAAAATAAAGTTAATGCTCCCATTTTATCTCCATTCTTATATTTTTGCTTTGTGAGCAGTTGTAAAAAATATGTTGTTTAATTATTATGTATGTAAAATAAAGACTCATGCATAGAATTAAAGTCTATGCATGAGTCTCGTTAATTAAGACAAGCCAGGTCTAAAGACCAATATGTTGACTTGCCACACATTTATGTGCAAACTACTCCCTCACGGTAAGTTTTTTAAATTATAGCATAGGTTAATTAAGTCATCAAGAACTTTTTTTGCTTCTTTACTATAATTATTATTGATTTTAGAAAAAATATTACGATTTTTGTTGCATTAAAAAATTTGTTTTGGTATAATGTTTTGGAAATTAATATTTTACAATGATTGGAAGTATTAGGTTTTTACATATTTTTAAGAGAGCTGTCGTGTGGTGTGAGACAGTAAATATGTTAACTGAACTCATCCAGGAGTATTTGAAACGAACAAAGTAGTTTCAAACGGCAGCGTCGTTAACATAAAGAGTGAGGCTAAATGCCTAATTTGGGTGGTACCGCGGAAAGTTTCGTCCCAGCTGGGAGGGGCTTTTTTTTGTTTTAAACTAAATTTACGGAGGAAAAATATGAATATATACAATCCACAAGCTATTGAGAAAAAATGGCAGGATATATGGGAAAAAAATGAAACATTTAAAGCAAATGATAATTCTGATAAGAAAAAGTTTTATGGTTTGGTAGAATTTCCTTATCCTTCAGGTGTTGGTCTACATGTAGGCCATATTAGAGCATATACATCTCTTGAAGTTATATCAAGAAAAAGAAGGCTTGAAGGTTTTAATGTATTGTTTCCAATAGGCTGGGATGCATTTGGGCTTCCTACAGAAAATTATGCAATACAAACAGGAAAACATCCCAGAAAAGTAACAGATGAAAATATAAAAGTATTTACAAGCCAACTTAAAGCAGCAGGATATTCATTTGATTGGGACAGAACTATAGATACAACTGATCCTAATTATTATAAATGGACTCAATGGATTTTTTTACAGCTATTTAAAAATGATTTAGCATTTAAAGATAAAACATATGTAAATTTCTGTAACAAGTGTAAAGTTGTTCTCGCAAATGAAGAATCACAAAATGGTGTTTGTGACCGTTGTGGTGACGAAGTTGTACAATTAGAAAAAGATGTATGGTTTTTAAAAATTAGAGAATATGCAGATAAATTATTAGAAGGTCTTGATGATGTAGATTTCTTGCCAAGAATAAGACTTGAACAAGAAAACTGGATTGGACGTTCATATGGTGCTGAAGTTGATTTTAAAATAAAAGAAGTAAATGAAAAATTAAGAGTATTTACAACTAGACCGGATACATTGTATGGTGTAACATTTATGGTAATTGCTCCAGAACATCCATTATTAGAAAAGTATTCGGATAAAATAACTAATTTGCATGAAATACATAATTATCAAGAACAAGCAAAACGTAAAACAGAATTTGAAAGAGTTCAACTTGCAAAAGATAAATCTGGCGTTGAAATAAAAGGTCTTTCTGCAATTAACCCAGTATCTGGGGAATCAGTTCCTGTATGGGTTTCTGATTATGTAATGATGGGTTATGGTACAGGAGCAATTATGGCTGTTCCAGGTCATGATACAAGGGACTGGGAATTTGCTAAGAAATTTAATATTCCTGTTATAGAAGTTATAGCAGGCGGAGATATAGAAAAAGAAGCATTTACTGATGTTGAAGATGGCGAAATGATCAATTCAGGAATTTTAAATGGTTTAAGAGTAAAAGAAGCCATAGCTAAAATGATTGATTATTTACAGGAAAATAATCAAGGTGAAAGAAAAACTAATTATAAAATGAAGGATTGGGCATTTAATAGACAAAGATATTGGGGAGAGCCTATTCCAATAATACACTGCCCTCATTGTGGAATGGTTCCTGTTCCTGAAGATCAGCTTCCTGTAACTTTACCGGATGTTGAAAACTATCAACCTACGGATACTGGTGAATCACCATTAGCTAACATAGATGAATGGGTAAATGTAAAATGTCCTGTTTGTGGAAAAGACGCTAAAAGAGAAACTGACACTATGCCTCAATGGGCTGGTTCTTCGTGGTATTTTTTAAGATATATGGATCCTAACAATCAAAATGCAATTGCATCAAAAGAAAATTTTGATTATTGGGGACCTATTGATTGGTATAACGGAGGAATGGAACACGTTACAAGACACTTAATTTATTCAAGGTTCTGGCACAGGGTCTTATATGATATTGGAGTAGTTCCATATAAAGAACCATATAAAAAGCGTACTGCACAAGGTTTGATTCTTGGTCCTGATGGAGAAAAAATGTCTAAATCAAGAGGAAATGTAATTAATCCAAATCAAATAATCGATGAATTTGGTGCAGATACTTTAAGAACATACATCATGTTCATTGGAGATTATGAAAAATATGCTATATGGTCTGACAGCTCAGTTAAAGGTTGTAAAAGATTCATAGATAGAGTTTGGAAACTTCAAGAAATATTAACTGACGAAAAAGGATATTCTAAACAACATACTACTTTAATGCATAAAACTATTAAAAAAGTTAGTGAAGATTATGAAGCTATGAAATATAATACTGCAATTGCAGCAATGATGAGCTTCGTTAATGATATAAACAATGATGGTTTTATAACTAAGGATGAATTAAAAACATTCATTACTTTATTAAACCCTGTAGCTCCACACGTAACAGAAGAAATGTGGGAAGAATTAAATTTAGGCGGAATGCTTAATGAAGCAGAGTGGCCAACATGGAATGAAGAAAAAACTGTTGATGATGTAATTGAGCTTCCTGTACAAATAAGTGGCAAAGTAAGAGGAAAAATTACTTTATCTAAAGACGCTGACCTACAAACTGCAAGAAATATAGCAAAAGAAGATGAAAATATAAACAGATATATAGAAGGAAAAACAATAGTAAAAGAAATTTATGTACCAGGAAAAATATTTAATATAGTTGTTAAATAGTTTGAAAAAGATTAGTAAATGAAATTTCAGTTATTTGGAAAATTATTTACCTTATTAAATATGGTTTGAATTAAGTGCAAAGTCAAAAGGTTGTGTGTGTAATGCATACAACCTTTTTGTTTTAAATATTTTTCTGAAAAAATTCTATTGACAAGGGGTAACTTTTAGTTTATTATGCATAATATAAATAAAATATTTAATGCGTTGACGCAGAGAAAGATATTCTAGTCATTTACAGCAAGTTGGGTTGATGAGAGCCAGCAATGAAAGAATATGTAATATTCACTGCAGAGCATATCTGTTGAAAGGGAACGAGTAGACGGATGCGTGAACTCACGTTACAGGGTTAGAAGTTAACAGACTTCGAAGAGTGATGATTATTATATCATAAATAGGGTGGTACCGCGGATCTTTCGT
>DIVM01000266.1 GCA_002435835.1 Firmicutes bacterium UBA6132 | reverse complement strand
ATCCAAAAATTAAAAAAGCTATAATACCTATTTTATTTTTTGACTCTATAGCTGAACTCATTAAAAGTATTAATGCAGCTATACCAAATATAGCTCCCCCTAAGTGAGTAAATGCACTAGTCAATTCTTTTTTGTCTCTATTCACAATAACCTCCTACGTTTTTTGTTATTATAATGTTATCATATGCCCTTTTAATTGTATTGTCAATAATGTTTATGTATAAAAATTTAAACAAAACATAAATAAATTATAATAATACATTTAATACTATATTTTAACTAATTTATTTGAAAAATATACGTTTAAAATGAACTCATTGCGTTTGAATTACCGTAATGCTGAATAACATAACGTAGTGATTCATCACCAGAAAAATGCTAAAGTAAGCAAACGGAGGTAATGTTAAATGAGAAAAAAATATAGCGAACAGGAAAAACAAGAAATTATCAGAAAATTTAAAGACCCCTTTTAAATCACTCTTTTGTATCGCCATCACTTGCTGCTCAGATAATATATCAGAAATATTTTATGGGCATGCCTTTAAACAGACAGGAATCATTTTGGAATGACTTGGTACTTTCAATACCAAGAGGTACAATGGCAAATTGGTGTAATAAGCTTACAGAGTATTATCTAAAAGCAATGCGACATTTAATGCATAAAAAAATCCTTGAAAACAACAAATTAGTTATGGTCGATAAAACCCGAATTCAATGCAATAAAGAAGATGGAAGAAAAGCCAGCACTGATTTATTTATGTGGGTCCTGCGCTCTGGAGAGGATGAAACAATAAAAGGAGTAATTTTCTAAATACAGTCAGACCCGAAAAGGTGAAGAGCAAAAAGTATGCTTCAAAACTACAAAGGAATATTTGTGACAGACGGATACAGCGGATATAACGCAGTACCTGATGCGATTCATGCAGAGTGCTGGTCACATGCTCGTAGAAAGTACTTAGACAATATTCCAACTGACAATAAAAATAAACCCATATCCGGAACAATGGGTAAAGAAGGACTGGTATATATAAACAGTCTCTTTAAAATTGAAAGAGATTTATCGGAACTTACTGATGATATTAGGCTTGAAAAAAGAAAAGAACTTTCAAAGCCGATATATGAGGACTTTTTAGCAAGGGTTGAAAAAACAGCCAACAAAATAATTACAAATGAAAAATAAAAGAAGCATTAACATATGTAAAAAATCAGCATGTTGAGCTTGGTGAATTCTTAAACGACGGTAGAATACCGCTTACAACAAATTTAGTTGAAAGATCTATCAGACCATTTGCAGTCCACAGGAGAGCATGGCTCTTCGCCGATACCCCTGCAGGAGCAGTATTCAATACAGTTATGTATTCGCTGATTGAATCAGCCGTGCTTAACTAATTTAAACATAATTAAATATTTAGAATACCTACTCACAGAGCTCCACAGTTGGAAAACTTAAATGATAAGAAGGAGCTTGAAAAATATTTGCCGTGGTCAGGCTTACTGCCAAATAGTATTAAGAGTACCAACTCAGAGATCCTTTCTGTAAATAAAAGCTTGATAGTAAAAAAATAACCGTATTTATTTAGCTACGCCATTATATCAAGTGGCAGCGGCTAAATGATGATATGATACCTCCAAAGTAGACAATGTAATTTAATTAAAATTACATATCTACTTTAGGAGGTTTTTTTATGGAGAGATATTCAAAATTTAGTAAAGAAGTAAAAATAGAAGCTTGCGAAAAATACCATAATGGTAAAGGTAGTTTTAAAAGTATCGCAAAAGAAATTGGTTGTAATCAAGAAACAATGATACGATGGTATTATAGCTATATGCAACAGGGGGATAGTACATTCACTTGTCAATTCTTTTTTATCTCTGTTCACACAATACCTCCAATGTTTTGTATAAATATTAGGCATTTGTTAAATGCTTTAACTCATTTAATTTATTAGGTTTATTGAAAATTTCATTTAATGTCAGGATATATTAAACCTTCTTTACCTTTACAGCAAAGTGCCATAAAAGTATTGCCTTGCCTTAATAAACTACTCTTCTGCTTCCATTGCAATTTGTTCTAAATATTGAAATTGTTCATTTGAATTCGAAGATTTAATTTCACTGCCTTTAATATTCGTACTATAAACCTTTTTTAATAGAACCGGAGTTACTACAGATGTAAAAATTGACATTATTATTATTGATGTAAAAATTTCATCATTTATCATTTCCGCTTTCTTGCCTAAATTTGCAGTGATAATTGCGACTTCACCCCTTGGAACCATGCCAACACCAATCTGAATCGATTCTTGATTGCTGAATTTTAATAATTTTGCTCCTAATCCTCCTCCTGTTATTTTTCCTATTATAGCAACAACATTAATCACTATTGCCGGAATTATTATTTCACCAATATTAACAATGTTCACTGCAAGTCCTATATTAGCAAAAAATACAGGTGTAAATAATGTACTACAAATTGTGTTTATTTCGTGTTCTATCCTTTGGTTATTAGGTACCACAGAAAATACCAAACCAGCTGCATATGCTCCTATTATATTGGCTACTTCAAATAATGAAGCTGAATATGCAAATATTAAACAGCATATTAAAGCTATGCTTGATGGAGTTATATATGATGCTATTCTGTTAGAATATCCTGCCATAAACCTTTTAATTCCTCTTGATGCAATAGCTGCAAGAATAAAAAATATAATTACTTTTAAAATTATTATAAGAGGGCTTGCACCTTTTGAAGGATCTGACATCCCAACAACTAAAGTCAAAAGAATTATTCCTCCAACATCATCAGCAATTGCTGCTCCTATAATATTTACACCAGTTTTATCTTTTAATTTCCCAAATTCCCTCAGTGTTTGCACTGTAATGCTTATACTTGTTGCCGTAAGGATTACACCTGTATATAACGCCTGATAGGCTCCTCCGCTGCTGTACAAAAATTTTATAGTTACAAATCCAAGTATAAGAGGTACAAGCATTCCTGACAATGCTATAACAGTTGCACTTCCAGCTGACTTTTTCATATCATCAATATTAGTTTCCATTCCAGCCATGAACATTAGAAGTATTACACCTATTTCTGAAAATTCTGAAATAAAAGAACTTGGCTTCACTAAATTTAATATTGCCGGTCCAATGATCAAGCCTGCCAATATTTGCCCTAATACTGCAGGCTGTTTAAATTTAGAAGAAATTGATCCAAAAATATTTGTAAATAGTAGTATTAAAATTAAATCAAATACGAAATTGTTTTCCACTCTACTCTCCTTTATTGTTACTTTTTTAGGCATTTTTTAAATACCTAAACAGCATAAATCTAAACATTATCTAAATGGCAAAAGATTGATTTTTATTTTTATATTTAAAAATCACCTCTACAACGCTTCCAGCTATACATCTTGCTTTATCTGAGATTGTAAAACAGTTATTATATTGATTCTTTCGTGGATCAATATCAGCAATTTTCATACCTTCTGTAACATAATATTCATTTCTAATTATTCCTCTGATGATACCTGTAATATTTGCATAAACATTTATATTGCCTATTTTTGCTATAACTTGTCCTGATTCTACTAAATCACCTATATTACACATGTTTATTATTTTACCTGTTGATGTGCTGTATAAAACACGTTCTTTGCCGTACCCTTCAATTAAACCTGGAGTACCTGTATTTTTCATTGAACTGCCTTCGTATATTATTCTTCCTAAATCATGACCTCTCATTGTTTCAATCACTGCATGAACATCTTTGCCAGCTATAAAACCAGGACCTAATCCTATTGTTATTGGGGCCATGTCAATATTTGTTCCCAGATTTTTCTTAGCAAGTATTGCATCTACCAACACATCAGGCTTAATCTCAGATAAAACTTCACATTTTTCGTCAATCATTATAGGAATAATATTTTTCTCAATTAATTTATATGCTTGATTTATACTTTGCACATGTTTGCATTTTATACCCTCTACAATGCTCTCACCATCGTATATAGCTTCAGAAAATGAAACTTTTCTTCTTATGGATGAGGGTTTAACGGCATCAAGAGCAATTACCTTAAATCCACAGTTAAATAACCTGCAAATTGTTCCAGAAGCTATATCTCCTCCACCTCTAACTATTACTAAATCGTCCATCCCTAAACTCCTTAACTATTATATATCATAGACATTTGTTAAATGCCTTAACCTATTGAAATAATTTATTATACCTAATTTATAGGAATTCTTCTTTTGCTATCTATAAATGTAACAAATATAACAGAATATACTTCCTTACAAATTGCTTATTGACTCATGCCTCTGTTTCGATATTTAGATTAAAGTATTTAGCTTTTTAAATATATGACTTAAATTCATTTACTACTTGTTTTATACCATTATATAAAAAGGAACTATCAGTACCACATTGCAAAAACTTGAATCCCATATTAAGGTGTTTTTCTATACTACCATGACTCGTTACTATGCCTGGTATTATATTATATTTTTTGCAAGCTTCAACAACCTTAAAACAGCTTTTCTCAATATCTGGGTGATTTATTTGCCCTGGAATGCCCATAGACATACACAAATCACGTTGCCCTATAAAGGCTATATCAATTCCCGGCACTGAAAGTATATCATCAATGTTTTCCACAGCATCATAGTGCTCTATCTGAGCAATTACTAAGATTTCATCATTAGCTGTTGAATAGTAATCGGAAAATTCATCTGCACCAGTGCCAAATAAAACTGCTCTATTAGGTCCCACACCTCTTATACCAACTGGTGGATATTTACAGAATTGAATTGCCTTCACGGCTTCTTCCTTAGTGCTAACATTTGGAATCATAATTCCGTATATACCAGTATTTAAACTACTTTGGATAGGTGACATTTCATTACAAGAAACTCTAAGTAATGGAGTAACCTGTATATTTTTAATTAACGAAACCATTCTACCAGCTGTTTCTATTCCAACGGAGCCATGTTCACAATCTATCATAATAAAATCTACACCAGTATAAGAAATTATTTCTGCTATATCCACACATCCAGTTGTAATCATAGTCCCAAAAACGGGTTTGCCTTGTATTAATTTTTCCTTTAAAGCATTTTTCATTATCATTTCCTCCTAAAATATAATACAATTAAAAAACACCCTATACTGTAGACGATAACATAGTCTACAATATAGGGTATTGACGACAAAACATCATCAAATAATCTTCCTCAACATATATAAAAAAATGCTTCAGTTAAAGTTATACACTTGACTAACAATTTAATTATTTTTATACACTTCTAAAGTACAATATTATTTTAAGCCGTCTTCACACTTAGCATCTTCTTTTTGAAGTCCACCTATTCTTGGATTAGGTCTGCCACAGTTTGTAATTGTAAGAATTAATACTATTTCATTATCTCTTGGTGCATCTGGAACTCTAACTTCCATTGCATCATAGTGAGTTCTTACATAAGCTGCATCCTTGAAATGTACTGGAACATCTATTGCACATCCTGGATATCCCATTTTCTTAGCTGAAGGGATTATTGCTAATCCTCCGCCTATGGCTTCTCTGAACGGTTTACCTAATAGAGGGTGTAATAATGCTGCTCCATGTTCTAATTCACCATTTCCACCTATTATTGCTGCTTTACCATAGCTTTCTACTTCGCTTTGTGATATACCAGCAGCTGCTAAAGCTTTTTCTACTAACTCAGGAGTTATTGCAGCGCTCCATTTTGATAATTCTGATAAATCTTCAACATATTTTCCTGCATAAGGATTTTCAACTACAACTGCTATAGAAATTTTTTTGTGACTTCCTTCAACAGCTTTTTGTCCGTCTGCTTTAACTTCTTCTACAAATGTGTAATACTTTCTAATATTTAATTCCATTTTTAATGCCTCCATAATTTTATAAATATTTATATTTATTTAAATCACACTATTTTTTATTCTTAAATTTTTTTATTGTACTTCTGCTTTAACATTTGCTGGTGGAGTATTTTTACTTTTAGCAAACATTACTTTTCCATCAATTAATACTATTGAAATTCCTGGAAGATCTCCTGCTTCTAATGCTTCAAGACTATTATTTCCTACTGATCCCATAGGTGCATCCATTATTACGAAATCAGCTTCTTTTCCTTCTTCTATTAAACCTTTGTTTAAACCATATACTTTTGCAGTGTTTCCTGTAGCTAAGCAAATTGCTTCTGCTGCTGTAACATCTGATTCTGATGCTACATATGATATTGTTCTTAATACTCCTAATGCAATAATACCTGTACCTGATGGTGAATCATTTCCTACTATTATTCTTTCTAATTCACCTTTTGCTTTTACTACATTAATAGTATGCTTCATTACTTTGAAGTTACCGCATTGTACGATTTCTAATGTTAATTTTGTATCGTTAACTAATTTATCTACTTCATTTAATGCTATAGATGTTGGCCCACCGTTAATATGTGATACTACATCTGGATCAGTATTTATAACGTCATCTGCTGTTATTGTGCTACTTCCTGGTATTGAAGTTCCACCAGTGTGCATCATAACCTTAAATCCATATTTTTTAGCCCATTTAACCATTGGAGCTGCTAATTCAGGAGTGTTAACTGATCCTAGTCCTATTTCGCCTACTAAGAAAAGGCCTTCTTTTGCTAAGTCTTCAAAATCTTTTTCTTCTAAACCTTTTTCTAATATTAAAGCTCCACCATGAAGTTTAATACCACCTGGTCTTGCATTTACTGAACTTTTATGAGCAACTAATGCTAAAGCTTTTGTTCCTGAAGGATCTTTTGGTCTTCCTGGTGTATGGCATTCTCCTGCTGATATCATTGTTGTAACTCCACCATGCATTGAACTTTCCATGAAGCCTAAAGTGTTATTTCTTGGTGTGAAGTCTCCTAATACTGGGTGAACATGTGAATCAATAAATCCTGGTGCAACAGTTGTACCTTTTGCATCTATAACTTTATCAAAACTTAATCCACCTAAAATACTTTCGTCACCTATTTTTTTGATTATGCCATCTTCTACAATAATTGTATTTGCTTTTGATACAGGGTTTTTTACATCTCCTGTAATTAAAATACCTATGTTTTTAATAGCTAATGTTGTCATTATTTTATCCTCCTAAAATTTTTTAAATTTTAAAAACTGATACTGATTCTTTTAATCCTAAGGCTATTTGTGCAAGTGCCTCACAAGATTTACCAACCTCTGACATAGAAGCTGCTTGCTCTTCTGTTGAAGCTGAAGCTTCTTCTGTACTAGCAGCATTTTCTTGAGCTATTGCAGATAAATTTTTAATAATATCTAATATTTCAGCCTTTTTAGCTTCCATATCTTGGCCTGAAACATTTAATTGTTTAATGGCACTCTCAGTATTATTCATTGCCTTTAATATTTCTTTGTACTTATCTTCAGAATTTCCAACGCTTACTATTTGCTGTTTAAAAAAGCTTAAAACTTCTTGTATAGTTTTTACAGAGTTGATTGAATTAGCCTGTAAATCAGCAACTGTTGCATCTATTAATTTAGTTGAATCAGCAGATTGTTCAGCAAGACTTTTAATTTCAGCAGCAACAACTGCAAATCCTTTACCATGCTCTCCGGCTCTTGCTGCTTCAATTGCAGCATTTAAAGCTAATAAATTTGTCTGTTGTGATATTGATGCAATGACCTCACTGGCTTTACCAATGCTGTCAGCGCTTGAATTAGTTTTTATAATATCCTCATATACTGCCTTTATTGCTCTTTCATTATCAGATGTCTTTAATGTAAGATCATTCATAATTTCCAATCCTTCATCAATTAACTCGATAACTTTATTAGTATCTTCATTTAAGATTTCCATATTTTGATTATTAGTCTCTATCAAATCACCTAATTCATTGACTCTGAAAGAGCCATTTTCTGTATCTTGAGCTTGATTACTAGCTCCTCTAGCAATTTCCTCAATTGAACTAGCAATTTCCTCAGATGAAGCTGTAGTTTGTTGAGCTGTTGCACTTAACTCTTCAGAAGATGCAGCAACATGATCGGAAGTATCTGCTATATTTCCTATAAGCTTTATAAAATTTATATTAAGCGTATCAATAGCCCTCGAAAGCTCACCGGTTTCATCTTTTTTAGAAAGAAAAGACTTTGAAACATCCTTTGTAAAATCACCAGAAGCAATTAATTTTATATGCTCTGTTATCAATGCAATAGGATTTGCAATTTGTCTTCCTATTAGAAAAACAAGCACAACTGCAATAATTATCATTATAATAGAAATTTTTAGCGACTCTTTTGCTAACTGTGACAACTCTGACAATATTTCATTATGATGAGCTGTAACAGCTATGGACCAATCTGTTCCATTTATAGGTGTATATCCCATAAGGTGATCATCAGTACCATCAGAATACTCACCATTTCCAGTTTCAGCATTTATCATTTTCCCTACTAAATCAGAAAGACCCTTCATACTAGTATCTTCAGTACTGCTCTTTAATAGGTTATAGCTGTCAAGCACTAGATTACTGTCTTTATGAGCTACTATTCCCCCCTCTTTATTAATAATAAATGTTTCGCCATTCTCTCCAATGGAGATATCACTTACTATATTACTAAGAGCACTACCATCTCTTACTGCTGCAATTACACCTGTAACTTTTCCATCAAATATAACTGGAACTGCATAAACTATTATGATAGTTCCATTTTCTTTACTGATTAGAGGATCGGATACATTACTTTCACCTTTTAATGCTTTTTGAAAAAATACTCTGTCCTTTAATTCATATGTTTTACCATTTGTTGCAACAGCATGCCCATTAACATCTATATAATCTACTATATTATGTCCGCTTCTTTTTAATTCTTCAGTAAGAAGAACTAACTTATCCTCTGTTGAATTTTTTGGATCAGCTATCCTTGGTTGGGCTGCCAATGTTTCTAGTTTTCCTAACTGTTCATGCATTCTTGCTTCAATTGTTTTTGATGCTTGAATTGCTATAATCTCTAAATCTGATTTTGTAGAACTTACCAAAACCTTAGATGCCTCATAATGTGATACATATCCTAAAACTGCACAAATAGCTATAATAATAACAGAAAAATATGTTACAATTTTTAATTTTATACTTTTCATCATTTTCCCCCAAATTGATTTGTATACTTTACATAATTAAACATTCAAATTCAAATCATCTGGACATTTGACTATATCATTTCCGATACATATAATTGCGCCTCTTATTATACCTTTTTTATACAAATCCTCAGCAGCACTTAATCCATTATTTAGAGCTTTATATTTGTTTCGTTCACTTATTTGCCCTACTTTTAATGTCACCATCTGTCCAGGTATATCTGTTCCTGAATCTATTTCTTCAGCTAAACATCGAGTAATATTTTCATCATCCACATTTGTCATGTTTGCAATATAAGTTGCACAAGCATCAGCTGTAGCTGCATTTTCCGCTAATATAACAGCGGAGGTTGCTATACCTTTTGTAAAACTTCTTCCACCTATACCACTGGTGCATATTCCATGTACATTCATATCATCTGTAATATTTAATATTAATTGTCCATTATTAATATCATTGTTTAGTGGTATTCCTACTTTAATACTTTTTTTAGTATTATCCGTTAAAGCTATATCTCCGCCATTATTAATAATTACCCTTGTTGCACCTAATTTTAATGCATATTCAAGCGCTATATCTGAAAAAGAACCGGCAACGGCACCTAATGTATTAAGTTCATTATATCCACTCTTTTCAACCGCTACTATCATTTTATTTAGGACCTCTGGCAAACTTTTATCAACTTTAGAACAAGTTCTCATTTCTCTAAGTTGAGGCATGTAAATGGCTAACTCTTGAAGTTGTTGTACAACATGTTCTGCCACTATAACTCCGATTTCCGGAGTACGAACATCTTCAACATAAACATCTATTACCATTTGTGTAGGCCCATGGTTTATAAAAACTCTTTTATCAGCAAGCTGTTGAATCATAATTTTTAATCCTCTGCATTTATTTTTTCAAGTAATTCTTCCTTACTTATTATATAGTCAGAATGTCCACCAAGTTTATCAAAAGTATTTCTTGTCATAGTGTATTCCACAGGAACAACTGTAGCAGGAGTTGGTACCCATGTTGTTGATTCTGGAACCATTTTATCCACAGCAACCATGAAGTTAATTCCTCCACCAGGTAATATAAATACTGGTGCCCCAGCAACTGTCATATGAATTTCTTCTTCATGTACAGCATCAGTTAATTTTTTAGGGAATTTAGTAACACCAGCTCTAGCGCTTCCACCAGTACCACCAGTACAAATTACAGATACTTTAGATTCTTCACATGTTTCAGTAATAAGTTTAACTACTTCAAGTACTTCATTTGTCATAGCTATTTCTTTAACACTTCCATCTACTTGTACTTCTAATAATGCTGCTTTTTGTCCTGTAGTTTCTGTAACTAATATTTTATCTCCAGCTTTTGCAAGATTCATATCTACAGATTTAACTGCATCAACAGGGCTCAATATAGTTGTTCCACCCCAGCCATGTCCGCTTTCACCAAAATATCTTCCTCTTGTACTTCTAACTCCAGTAGGAACTACACCACTATATTTCATGCCTACTTCTTCACCTGCAAAATGCTCTGAAAGTAAACCAATTACGTGATAATCAAGTATGATTGCTTCATTTACTACATTGCACAAATGTCTTGCAAACATTCCAACTGTAGCACTTCCACATCCAACTCTCATAAGTTTTTCTTTTAATCCATCTATGACAGGTGCTTCACCTTGCCTAATTTCCAAAGTGCTTCCATTTTCAACTTTCAATATTACGCTACGGCCATTACATAAGTCTACTATTGTTCTTGCAACAACAAATCCATCATTTCCATGACTTAATAAATTTGCTCCACCAATAGTTAACATTTTAGAGCCATATTCTTCAGTAGTAATAAATCCTACTACTTTACCATCTCTTTTTATATTTGAACGTTCTTCACCTATGAATTTGTTAGTATCAATTTTTACTTTACATCCACTATAGCTTAATGGTGCTTCAGTTACAACAGTTACAACATCAACCCCATTTACACTGTCTTGAACTATGAAAGGTGCTGGAACAATGTCTGGATAGCTTGTACCAGCTCCTACAGCAGTTATCAATGGTTTGTATGGCAATGCTGTATTGCCCGGCACATTAGTAACAGCATCAACTACAAGCTTTCTATTTCTTCTTATATTTCCATTTACATTTGTATATCTCTTACATGCACCTGTACCACCTTCAGGTATAGAACAACTAACAGGGCAGTGTGTACATCTATTAGTTTTAGGCGCTTGCTCTTCTGTCTTTTCAATTGAATCAAAAGGGCATACTCTGAAGCATATTCCGCAAGATACACACTTTTCATTAATTTGTGCTTTTTTGCCAACTACTTTTATAGCATCTAAAGGACAATTTTTTACACATATGCTACAACCTTTACATTTATCAACAATTACGCTTATCATTTAAACATTCTCCAATCTATTTGGTATATATAATATAATCTGATTAATAATTATTCTCTAACATATAAATTTTCTAATTCAGCAAATTCACCTAATCCAACTAATTCATTAAAATTAGGGAATGTAATCATATTATCAACATAGTTTGCAGTAGTACCTTGTTCTTTTAAATCATTCATTAAACCAAACATAGCTTTAGCATAAACATAAGTTGAAGCAGTTGGATATATTACTAAACTATAACCTATTTCTTCTAATTGGCTATCTTTCAATAATGGAGTTCTTCCACCTTCTACCATGTTAGCTAATGTAGGAACTTTTATTTCTGCATGAACTCTTCTCATTTCTTCTTCGCTTTCAACTGACTCAACAAAGATTACATCAGCTCCAGCTGCTTCATAAGCTTTAGCTCTTTTTATTGCTTCATCTATTCCAAGCACTGTTCTTGCATCTGTTCTAGCAATTATTACAAAATCTTCATCTTTTCTAGCTGCTTTTGCTGCTTTGATTTTTCCAACCATTTCTTCAATGCTTACAACTTTTCTTCCAAGCATATGTCCACATCTTTTTGGTGCAACTTGATCTTCAAGCTGAATTGCAGCTACTCCTGCAGCTTCATATTCTTGAACTGTTCTCATAACTGTAATTGCATTTCCAAAACCTGTATCACCATCTGCTATTACAGGTACATTTACTGCACTTACCATTTTTCTTGCTCTGTCAAGCATTTCTGTCATGCTCAATAAGCCTATATCTGGTTTTCCTAGTGCGCTTGCTGCTTGACCATATCCTGTCATATATACTGCTTTAAATCCTACTTTTTCTATAACTCTTGCAGTTAAAGCATCATGTGCTCCTGGAGCTACTAATATTTCTTTTGCATTTAATAATTGTCTTAATACAGTTGTTTTTTTCATTTTTTTGTTTCTCCTAAAATTTTTATTTTATAAATTGTCTTCTTAAAACTTGAAACGCATACTCTTCATCAATTTGTGATATGATACCGCCTGCGTATAATGAATATTTTTCATCTATGATAATATTGGGATTGTTTGGTAAAAGAGATATACCTTTATCTTTTAAAGCATTTTTTATAATATTTTTGCTTTCTTCAATAGGCCTATGTGCAAATATTCCACCTACACCTATAATAGTTTCTACATTTCTTAAATCTCTGCCTATTGGCATACCTGGTGATATTCCAGTTACTGGATCAGCTACTGTTGAAATATATCCTGCATGTCTTTTTAACGCAACTTCTACAGCAGTCTCTGCTAAAAATGTATCAAATAAATATTCCTTATCATTTTCAGCTATATGCATGGCATTATCTTCAACAAATTTACAATAGTCAATAAATTCTTCTAACTGTTCTTCATCTTTTATGCCTCTTTTTAAAAGTATTGCTTTAGGATTAACCGTGTCAAGTATTCCCATTGCACTTAAGCGCATACCTAAATTTCCTTCAACAGTTCGAAATGAAATTTGTTTTTCATTGTTCACTATAAGACCAATTTCTTCATCTTCAAGATTTGCAAGACCTGGTATTACTGAATGAACATCAGTAGTTGCACCACCTAAATCAACTACAATTATATTACCTATCCCTTTTTCAAGATATGTTCCTTTGGCTAATAATTCTGAAGCCATTAAAACTGCACCTGGAGTAGGAATAATTTTATCATTGGTAATTTCTTCTTGAAGTATGCTTAGACCTTGGGCTTTTGTTATTTGCTTTATAAATTCTCTATGAATTGCCTCCCTTGAATCATCTACATTTAGTTTATGAATGGTTGGCATTATATTTGGAACTCTTATATGAGCAATATTTCCTTCTTTTAATATTTTAGCTGCATCTGCCTGAACCTTAATATTTCCAGCAATGACTACAACACCCTTTATTTTACTTTTAACAATCAAAGACGCATTTTCAACAAGTGATGTTTCATCGCCAAAATCAGTTCCTCCAGCTAAGAGTATAATGTCAGGGTTTATTTCTCTTAGAATTTGAACCCTATAATCCGCTGGATCCTCATTAGATACAATTTCTAATATTTTAGCCCCAGAGTTCATAGCTACTTCTTTTGCAGCTTTTGCTGTAACATTTGCCATATATCCCATAGCAACCATTCTCAAGCCACCAGCAGCACTACTTGAAGCAAGGACATGCTTTGCTTCAATATTAATATTATTTTCATTTATTATCGCCTTCATTTTGTCACGGCCTGCATTTATACCTTTAATGACATTATCGATTGTTGTAGGCGACTGTACAGTCGCCGCCAACTCATAATTTTTAAAAAGTCTTTGTTTAGTATAAGTGCTTCCTATGTCAATGATTAGATAATCATATTTACTCATATATATTTCCTTTCCTAAACAGTGTAACAAGTTCCTTCCATGATTCTTCTAGCAGTTCTGCTTATAGCAGCTTTTTCCAACGTCCAAGAATCTCCTTCTTTTGTTGCTGCAGCATCAACTGTAATAACTCCAGCTGGATGACCTATTCTTAAAACACCATCTTTACCTTTATTTTTAGCAACCATAGCTTCGTTTACAATTGTACCTTCAACTCTTGCTGCTGCTCCAGTACAAATTGTAGCTGTTCCTGCATAAGTTTTATGAACAACTTGCATGAACATTAACCTTGAAACAAAATCTACATCATTTTCACTAATTTCTTTGCCTTTAGTAAAATCTTTGTAATCTTGTGCTGGAGAAATCATAGCAATCATAGGGAATGCTGGTATTTCTTTAACAGCTTCTTTCCAATCGCTTATTAATCCCATTAAAACTGCTCCCTTACCTCTTATTTCTTCTAATGAAGCAAGCAATTTTTTATTTTCATCAATTTGTGCTGGAGTTTCAATTCCAGTTAAGCCTAAATCTTTAGCTCTTACAAATATAACTGGATTTGCAGCATCTACTAAAGATGCTTCTATTTCACCATATCCATATACATCTATTTTATCTATAACATTTCCTGTAGGCAATAATTTACCTGTTGATGATCCAGCTGTATCAGAAAAATCTATTGTTATTTCAGAACCAGTTCCAGGAACTCCTGCTATGCTGTAATCTCCTTTAACTTTAGCTTTTCCGTTTACAACTTCAACTCTTTCAACTAATATTTTACCAGTATTTGTGTTATGAACTCTAACAGTTGTATAAGGTTCTTCAACTTTAACATATCCTTCGTCAACTGCAAAAGGTCCAACTCCTGCAGATATATTTCCACAGTTTCCTGAATAATCAATTTTTGGTGCAACATATGATACTTGACCAAATGTATAATCTACATCTGCATCTTCTCTAGTAGGAGCTCCTATAATAGCTAATTTGCTAGTTAAAGGATCTGCACCACCTAATCCATTTATTTGTCTAACATCAGGGCTACCAAATATTTTTAATATTAATTCATCTTTTTCATTTTGGTCTTTTGGTAAGTTTTTATCCTCTATGAAAATTCCTTTACTTGTACCAGCTCTCATTATAACTACAGGTGTTTTTATTTGTTCCATTATAATATTCCTCCTATATATAATTAGTATTTTACAATATTATTTATGTTCTTTTATAAAATTATCTACCCATTCCACACATGCATCAAGATCAGTTCCAGGTCCGAAGAATTGATCCACTCCAAGGAATCCTGCACCTTCATCTTTAATTTTCTTTTCAAAAGTAGCATGATCTTCTTCTTTTTCAGCGATTCTTCCACCAGCTATTATTAAAACATCATCTCTTAAACCAAGTTCTTTTAATCTGTTTTCTACCCTTGGGAATAAAGTCATTCCTAATCCAAGCAAGTTACTTACGCCTACTACGCTTGCTTTAGTTTCTGCAACTACTTCAGCAACTGTTTCTGGTAAATTCATACCTCTTAAGAATATAACTTCATATCCAGCTTTTTGGAAAGCTTCTTTTACCATATTAATTCCAACAACATGGGCATCAGCACCTAATGTAGCTAATACTACTTTTTCTTTTTTAGTTACTACATAATCTTGTGGTGCTTCAACATCTTCTTTTGTTACAGGCATATATTTTTCATCAACGCCTAATGGTGTATAACCTTTAAGATATCTTCTGATACCGTCTTTATCTCTATGAGTTTTTACAAATCTCTTAAGATCCCATCCACCAGCTCTAGGTGTATCAAGGATTCCACTTTTTCCTGCTTCAACAATTAAATCAATAAGTTCAATATCATCATATTGATTCCAGAACTCTGCATTTATTTCTTCAGTTTTTAGCATTTTTTCTTTTTTCAATACTGCTGTTAAAACTGCCATTGCTTCATTTTTTATTTCTTCTTTTCTTTCATCAATAAATGGATCATTAATATCTACTTTGTATGTTCCATCAAATACATTTTGAGATGCCCATATAGCTTTAGCCATAGAATCTCCTGTAGGAATACCAACATTTTCTGCAGCTTTAGGTCTGTAGAAATTAGCACCAGCTAATTTAGCTGAAACAGCCATTCTTGCAAAGTGTGCTTGTTCTGCTATAAGATCTGCAGGTGGATTTTGGAATGTTTCTGGAACTGATATTATAAATTCACTCCAAATAGTTTCTCTGAATGCTTTAACTAATGCTAAGTCTGCAAGTACATTTATACCAGCAACATTCATTTGAATTCCGCTTAGAGATGGATCTAATCCTGCTTTAACTGCTAATCCTTCAGATAATAAGCACATTGCTAATGCCATACCGTCAGTACCCATTATATTATTAATGTGTTTATGTGTATCAAGTTGAGCAAATATGTTATTTTCTGCGCAAATTTGAATTGCTTTATATCCATTTACAACTTTTGTTCTAAAATCATGGATTCCTCTTCCGCCAAAGTGAACGTGAATTACAGGACCTATATCAGTTCCATCAAATCCTGCTATCAATCCATTTAATACGTTTAAATGAGTAGTATCCCCTGTAGCATTTATTCTTACTGGGTGTTTTGAGCCCCCACCCATTTGTATGAATTCTCTTTCTCCAGCAGGAGTTATTCCACCTTTTCCTCTAGATTGGTCAATTAGCTCTATACCATCAAGAGGATCTATATGTCTTGTTGCTTCTGAATGCACGAAATGGAATAATGTTGTACCATGTTTCTCAGCCATTTCATACATATGTTGTGATTCTTTATATGTTTCTTCAGCGCTGTTTCTTCCAAGTATAGGATTTAGAATAGGGTTTCCAGTTTTTACAGCCTGTCTTCCAAGTTCAGCTATTCTATAACCACTTCTTACTACTCCATTAACTTCTCTTGGATATGGCTCAGGTAATCCTTGTACATCACCATTTTCATCAACATATGGCATTTTTACATTAAAAGCTTTTTCATATGCTTTGATTTTTTCAATGTCTTCTTTTATTATTCTCTCAGTATTTGGTCTTGCTTTAGCCATTTTATAAGGCACCTCTTTCTTGTAATTTCTTTTTAACTTTACTTATTAATCCACCAGCTTGTAATGTTTCAAGTGTAGTTTCTGACAAACTATTAAGTTTATATTTATTATTAGTTCTCAAATTAGTTATTGTACTATTTACTAAATCAACCTCAAACTCATCATCTTCTTTTGCATCTTTTTTTATTTCATCTATATATTCACAAGTTACTACAGGAAGACCTATGTTAATAGAATTTTTTCTAAATATTCTTGCAAATGACTTAGCAATTACAACTCCTACACCAGCATTTTTTAATGCAACAGGTGCTTGTTCTCTGCTTGAGCCGCATCCAAAATTATCATCTGCAATTACTAAGTCTCCTACTTTAACTAATTCAGCAAAGTTAGGAATAGCACTTCCAGCAAGTGCTACATTTTTAAGTTCATCAACTGCATATGACATTGCATATCCAGGAAGTATTTGATCTGTGTCTACATTTTCATCAAATAAAAATGCTTTACCTAATATTTTATCCATTTTTTTAACCCTCCAAAGGAATTACTGTTCCAGGACTAACAATATATCCCATTACTGCACTTTCTGCTACCGTTCTAGGAGAAGCTAAGTATACTTTTGCTTCTTTATGTCCCATTCTTCCTGGAAAATTCCTATTTGTTGTAGATATGGCCACATCTTCTTTTGAAAGCAATCCTTGATGAGCTCCAAAACAAGGTCCACATCCTGGATTAGTAACTACTGCACCAGCATCTCTAAATATTTTAGTTAATCCTTCTCTTTCCATTTTGTCCAATATTGTTTTTGAAGCTGGAACTATGATCATATTAACACCATCAGCTATCTTTTTGTCTTTTAATACTTCAGCTACTATTTTCATATCAGAAAATCTACCATTAGTACAGCTTCCAACAACAGCTTGATTAATTTTTTGACCTTTAATTTCACTGATAGGTTTAACATTTCCTGGGGATGATGGACATGCAGCAACAGGAAGAATATCCGAAGCATTTATATCACATATTTCTTTAACTTCACCTATTTCTTCATCGCCTTGGTCTATGAAGCCTATCATAGCTCCCATTTCTATCATCATATTAGAAATAGTCATTTTTTCTTCGCTATCCATTCCTATAATAGCACTACCGCTTATTATTACAGCTTTATCAGTAAAACCATTTGTTCCAAACTTTCCTATTACATATAAAATAACGTCCTTAGCATAAACTCCAGGAGATAATTTTCCATTAATATTTATTAAATATGTTTCAGGAACCTCTATATCAATTTCTCCAAGCGCCATAACAGCAGCCATTTCAGTAGAACCAACTGGTATAGCCACTGCACCATAAGCTCCAGCAGTGCAAGTGTGAGAATCAGCTCCTACTATAACATCGCCTTTTTTATATAAATTATCTTCTTTCACTATTTGATGTATAACGCCTTCTGATCTTGAATAAAGTATAGCTCCATATTTATTACAAAACTCACCTATTGTTTTATGATTAATTCTTGCAGCAACGGATGAACATGGTACGTTATGATCTAATACAAATGCAACTTTTTCTTTATCATATACATTGCTTACACCTATATTTTCAAATTGCTCTATTGCAATTGAACCAGTTACATCATGTGCCATAACTAAATCAACTTTTATGCTTAGTTCATCCCCAACTTTAACTACATCTTTATTTGCTTTGTTAGCAATAATTTTTTCAATAATATTCATTTACTTTCACTCCTATGCATCAATTAGAACTATACCTAATTTATTTGCCACATCAATAGCTTCTTGTTTAGAAGGTGCTGCATCTCTAAGAACTAACCTTCCGCCGCCTCTATTTAGCGAATCTACCACGTATGTTCCTTGATCAGTATATACTGTAACTCTTTGAACTTGATATTCTTCTACTTTTACGATTTCTACTTCAATACCTTCTTTTTCTACGAGTTCCATTACTTCCTTGTACATTTTTCCATCAGCAGTAGATGAACCGTATATTGCTCCCATTAAAACTCCAGGAACATTTATTCCTCTGCGGGCAAATAATTCAGGATAAAGTTCTATTTTAACTTTATTAATTTTTCCTTTTGTTATAAAATGTGCTATTCTTCCTGTATTTGTAGGAGAACCTACAGCTTGACTGCTACCGCCTACAACTGCTTCTCCTAATGTATTTGTAATAGGTTTAGCTCCAACAGCCAATTTTTTAGCTATTTCTTTTGCTTTAGCAAGTGTATTTTCTATATCTTCTTTTTCTTGATCTTTAATTGATTGATCTATAAGTTTCTCAACAGGCGCTTTAGTTTTGAAGAATGGTTGCATAAATTCTACTACAGTAGGCACTAAAGATTTCCCAGCTATTGGATGTATTTCTGATGCCATTGCTAACATTACATCACATGGTACATTAACTTCAATATCAGTTTTCACAGCAAGACCTGCTGCTAAAGTACCATTCAATATAGCTCCACCAATATGAGTTGCGCAAAGTCCTGGAACCATAACACGCGGTGTACATGGCACTCCTATAGTTGGAGATATTGCTAAAACTATTGCACGTTCAGTATCTTTCGCACTTCCTCCATACAATTCAACTGTTGCTGCTGCAACTGCTGCTGATCCTGCTCCAAAGCCTTCCATGTTACAACCTGTTGATATTTTTCCAACTCTAAACATCGAACCAATTTTTAATAATATTGCCGCTATCTCTGCAATTCTATTCTTTTCATACTCTTCATCATACATAGCTCTTATAAGTCCTGTATAAGGGCAAGAATCTCCAGTACCAGCACACGGGTTTAATCCTATTGAGTGATTTCCAACTTGTGCTGCAATAGTATTTATTAAAACTTTATCTATAAATTTATCATCAAATAATTTAGTTCCTTCAGCATTATTTAATTGCGATGCTGTAGTTCCAAACAATAAACTACTTCCAGTAGTTAATCCAATTTCTACAGCCTCTAAATTATGTTCAAATTCTTTTAATACTTCATCTAATATTTCTTGTTTTGTTTTTCCAGTTTGAATTTCTGTCTCAGCCAATACTACATCAACAAATCTTAAACCATTTGCTTCTGCTATTTCTACCGTTTCACTTATAGTTAAAGGCATTTTTTCTTTAATTATTGAGTTAATATCCATATTAAGTTTACTCCTCTCTTACTTCAATATCACCAAATTCTTCATATAATTTTAATACTGCTGATATATCTTCTCTGCCTAATCCTTTTGCTCTTGCCATTTCATAAGTTTGTTGAGCTAAGTTACCTACAAGCAATGGCATTTTTAAATCTTTAGCTGTATCAACAGCAAGTTGTAAATCTTTATATTGTAAATCAATTGCAAAACCTGGTGCAAAATTGCCTTTTGCTATGAAATTTTTATATTTAGCAGTCAATGCATATGATGAACCTGAACTTTGACTGATTATTTCATACATCATTTCTGGTCTTAAACCCGCCTTAGCGCCTAACGCAAGTGCTTCTGCTGTAGCAACCATGTTAGCACCCAATAATAGGTTATTTACTAATTTCATTGTATCTCCAGCACCAATTCCACCAACATGGTATACTTTTGTACCTATGCAGTTCAATATAGGCAATGCATTGTTAAATGTATCTTCATCGCCTCCAACCATAATTGTTAAAGTACCATTTTGTGCCCCTGCAGCTCCTCCGCTTACAGGTGCATCTAATACTTTTACACCTTTTATATCAGCTTTTTTAGATATGTTTTGAATAGCTTTGGGAGTAATACTGCTTAAATCTATAAAAATTGTTCCTACTTTTGCTCCATCTAAAATACCATCTTTACCAGCAACTACGCCTTCTACAATTTGAGAATTAGGAAGAGATGTAAGAACAATTTCTGAAGCTTCAGCAACTTCTTTAGCATTATGTCCAACTTTTGCTCCCATTTCTTTTAATTCATTTACAGCATCAATGTTTAAATCAGAAACCATAAGGTCATGACCTTTTTTCAATATGTTAATTGCCATGCTTTTTCCCATAACACCTAATCCAATAAAACCAACTTTCATATATTGCCTCCTATTATATATAATTCTAATTAAATATTTTAATAAATACTCACTCATATTTGTAGCAAATTCCATGCCAATTTCTACAACGCTAAACTATATCAAAATACGAGATTGTTTTGAACTTACTTTTAATAATCTTTCAAAAATGAAACGCAAAATTCACAAAATCCGCTATTCTCGTAAATAAACGACTTTAAAGGCATTTCGAAAGTGAAACATCAACTCATTTTTGAAATGTTTCATTATTGTATTAAAGTATAATCAATAAAATAGAAGTGTAATTTACACTTCTATTTTATTGAACTTATTTATTATAATTATTTAAAATATTATGCCAAACTTAATTAAATAATTTTATAAATTAATTTTTAAATCGCCTTCTTTAATCCAACCAATTTTTCTCATTATGTTTCCGATTATTGGAGTAAGAACTGCTGGTATAACTATATATAATAATAATATACCCATCCACATTTTCATTCCGCCTCCCATTGTAGTTATTGTTTCAATAATACCTACTAATCCGCTTGTTCCCATACCAGCTCCCATTGGACTGTTTTGCATTTGGAATAATACTGTGGCCATTGGACCTGTTATAGCTGATACAATACATACTGGTAACCATATTTTTGGATTTCTAACTATATTAGGTACTTGCAACATTGATGTTCCTAAACCTTGGGCAGCAACTCCACCCCATCCGTTCTCTTTAAAACTCATAGCTGCGAAACCTACCATTTGAGCACAGCATCCTGCTGTTGATGCACCACCTGCTATTCCAGAAAGGCTAAGCATCATACAAAGAGCAGCACTACTTACAGGTAAAGTTAAAATTATTCCCATAAACACTGATACTAATACACCCATTAAAATTGGTTTTAAAGTTGTAGCATACATTATTAATTCACCAGCTGTAGTCATAAATGCTCCTATAGCAGGACCTACTGCTGTGCCAACTAAACATCCAACAATAATTGTAACTGCTGGAGTAAGTAAAATATCAACTTTTGTTTCTTTTGAAACTAATTTTCCAAATTCAGCACCTATTAATGCTGCACAGAAAGCACCTGCTGGTCCACCCAATGCATTACCAGCTGTACCTGTAATTACAGAAGCAAATATTACTAACTGAGGAGACTTCAATCCAAAGGCTACTGCAACACCAATACCAGCTCCAGTCATTTGTTTACAAATAGGCCAAATAGTTTCAGTTAAGAAAGTGATGTTAAGTTTCATACCTATTGTATTAAGTATTGTACCAATTAATAATGTAGCAAATAAACCTTGGGCCATAATACCTAATGCATCAATTAAATATCTTTGAACAGAAATTTCAATATTTTTTCTTCTTAAAAAGGATTTGAACTTTGAATCATTTTTTGGTTCTTTTATTGATTTTTCACTCATTTTTGTACCCTCGCTTTTAATTTTTTTTATTTATTTATTTATTTATTTATTTATTTATTTATTTATTTATTTATCTTGTTTGCTTAATGCTTCTACTATTTTCCTAGGTGTTACAGGGACTTCAGTGAATCTAATTCCAATTGCATCATAAATAGCACTTAATATAGCTGGTGCAACTGGTATTAAAGCTGGTTCCCCTACTCCTTTAGCACCAAAAGGTCCTGATGAAGTTGGATCTTCTACAATTATAGGATATATTTCTGGCATATCCATTGCAGTATTTATTAAATATTTTGAGAATCCAGGATTTTTAATTGCTCCTTTTTCTACTTCAAGCTCTTCCATTGTAGCAAGACCCATTCCCATTGCACATCCACCTTCAATTTGTGCTTCTACCATTTGTTTATTTATAGCTTTACCAACATCATGAGCTGCAACAACTTTTAATACATCAACTTGTCCAGTGTCAGTATCAACTTCAACTTCTATTATATGTGTTGCAAAACCATAACAAGCAAAAGGTGTACCATGCATATCTACTGGATCTAATAATGTTGTATCTGGGTTAAATGAACCATGTCCTAATGCCATTTTACCTCTTTTTTTCATCTCACCCATTAAGTCTATAAAGCTCATTTGTTTTGATTCATCATTTATTACAAATACTTTTCTTTCTTTAATATCAACTTCATTTATTTCTACACCAAATGCATCTGCGGCTACTTCCAATAATGTATTTTTTGCTTTTGTAGCAGCATCCAAACATGCATTTCCTGAAATATAAGTTTGTCTGCTTGCAGATGTAGCTCCTCCATCCGGTGTTACTGAAGTATCAGCTGAGGTTACATACACATCTTCATAATTAATACCAATTGTTTCAGCAACTATTTGTGCCATTACTGTGTCAGAACCCTGTCCTATATCAGCGCAACCAACTAATGCTGTTACAGAACCATCACCATGCACTTCAACAAAGGCACCAGCAGGATTTGGTAAACCTGTATTTCCTATACCATACCACATGCAACCTATTCCAGTTCCTCTTTTTTTCATCCTACTACACCTCTCTTTAAAAAATAACTTCTTTAGCTTTTTCTACAGCTTTTTCAATTGTTTCAACTATGCCCACACTATCTAATAACTTTTGATTTGTTGGTCCATAGCTTCCAACTCTTAAAGCATTTTTAATTCTAATTTCTACTGGAGTTATGCCTAATTTCTCAGCAAGCAAATCCATTTGTCCTTCATGAGCAATTGATACCTGCGGTACACCAAAACCTCTAAAAGCTCCAGCCATTGGGTTATTAGTATATACAAATGTAGCATCAACCTTAACATTTGGCACTTCATAGGGACCAGTTAAATGAGTCATAGCTCTTGTAATTACAGCTGGACCGTATGATGCATATGCACCAGTATCTGATTTTATATCAGCTTCTAATGCAAGTATAGTTCCATCCTTTTTAGCACCAGTTTTAATTTGAATTTCCATAGGATGTCTCTTTGATGAAACAGCCATGGATTCTTCTCTGTCTCTAACAAATTTCACAGGTCTTCCATTTGTATGCAATGCTAATAATGCTGCATGACATTGTACTGCAATATCAAGTTTTCCTCCGAATCCTCCACCAGTAACAGCTTGAATAACTCTTACTTTATTTTGAGGCATTTTCAACATTCTGGCAACTTCTCCCCTGTCAAAATGTGTATTTTGAGTAGAACACCATATACTCATTATTCCATTTTCGTATTTTGCAACACCTGCTTCAGGTTCAATAAACATATGTGCATAATAACCTGTTTTGTATGTACTTTCTATGATTACATCACACTCTTCAAAAGCTTTATTAACATCACCTTTTATTAATTGCTTTTTTTGAAGTATGTTTGTAGTTCCATGAACTTTATGAGAATCTTCTTTTAACGCTTCTTCAATACTAAAAACAGGTTTTAATTCTTCATATTCTACTTCTATTAAATTTAAAGCTTCTTCAGCGATTTCTTTAGTTTCCGCAGCAACTATTGCTAACGCATCGCCAATTCTTCTTATATTATCATCTACTAATACGGGTTCATCCTTTATAATAATACCTACTCTGTTTCCACCAAGAATATCTTTATATGTCAATACTGAAACTACTCCTGGCAATGCTTTTGCTTTGCTAGTGTCTATATTTTTTAATATAGCTGAAGCAACTTCACTTCTTTTTACTGCACCATAAAGCATGTTATCCATTTCGATATCAGCTGAAAATACAGCTTGACCCAATGCTTTACTTAATACGTCTTTTTTCTCGACGCTTTTGCCTATTATATTAAAATCAACCATCTAAATTCCTCCATTCAAATATCTACTTACCTTATTTATCCCTAGCTATTTCAACTGCATCAATTATTTTTTTGTAACCAGTACATCTGCACAAATTACCAGCCATAGCTCTTTTTATTTCATCCTTTGTAGGATTTGGATTTTTCATAAGCAGAGCTTTTGCAGAAAGAATCATACCAGGAGTACAAAAACCACATTGAATTGCTCCAGCTTCGATAAAACTTGTCTGTAATTTATCTAATTCTCCGTTTTTAGAAAGTCCTTCTAAAGTAATAATACTACTTCCATCTACTTGAGGTGCTAAAACTGAACATGAAGTTACAGCGTTACCATCAACTATAACTGTACATGCACCACATTCACCTTCTCCGCATCCTTCTTTAACGCTTTTCATTTTACACTCTTCTCTTAGCATATCCACTAATCTTTTATTAGCTTCAACTTCAACAACTATATCTTCATAATTTAAATTTAACTTTATTTTTACTTTGCTCATTTATTTTAGCCTCCCACTTATATTATTTAATTTCTAAATCTGCAAGGATGCTTTCAAAAGTTGTACTAGCTATACCTTTTATACTCTTGCTTTTATATTTTGCACTGTTTAACCTACGTTGTGATCCTGGGTTACTTTCAACAATTGAGTTATAAATGTTAGTTGACATAGGTTCTAATAAGCCAAACAGATTATCTTTATTTATTACTTGCCCTATTAATAATTTTTCAATTTCAGGTACTCTAATTGGATGTCTTGATACAGCGCCTAAAACAAAATGTGCTTTAATACATTTATTAAATTCATCTTTTTCTATTAATGCTCCCATACTCATAACAACAATAGCTAATGCTTTTCTTCTTCCTAATTTAGTAAATGCTGTTGCTGCGTTTTCACTTGGCTCATCAAAATAAATTTCTGTTAAAAGTTCATCTTTTCTTATTTTTGCTTTTCCGCCTTCATAAAAATCCGCTAGCTTCATTTCTCTAACTTCATTTTTACTTTTTAATACTACAGTTGCATCTAAAATTATAAATGCTGCTACAGAGTCAGCTGCTGAAGATGAATTTACAATATTTCCTCCAACAGTACCTAAGTTTCTTATTTGAGTAGAACCAACTTCACTACAAGCAGTTACTAATGCTTTAGCTTTGTTATTAAGCAACTCGCTTTGTTCTATTTCGCTAAAAGTCATTGTTGATCCTATTTTTATTAGTCCATTTTCTCTTTTAACATATTTTAATTCCGAGATTTTATTTATATTAACAATGCTCTCAGGTTGTATATGGCCTTTATTAATGTCTAAAACAATATCAGTTCCACCTGCGATAATATATGAATTATTGTTTGCTTTCGCTAAAATTTCTAATGTTTCTGAAACTGTTTTTTGTGAAAAATAATCAAATTTTTTCATAATTTTTCCTTCCTTTAAAACTTCTTGTCTACTTAAAAAATTATTGTATATCCTATTTACAATATTATCAAATAACTTGCTTAAATTTTACGCAAATATTAATATTGTAACCATATTTGTAACTGCTAAGATGTAAAAATTATTGCGTAATGAAATATAACCAAAATCCAGCAGCAACCCACGCAATAATGGCTATAACATTTATATTTTTATCTCATACAATTAAAAACGCATCACCTATCAATGCAACTATTTTATCCCCCCAAAAATATCATACTACATCCTTTGAAATCACTGATACTTTTATGGCTTTATTTGCATAATTCATTTCATTACCCTCTTACGAAGATAATAAATTGATTAAAACATCCAAGTTGTGTTGTATTAGATTAACCTCCTTCATTAAATTATTGATAGATTGGTTGTTGCTATAATATTTCCCTTGTTTCCTTATAGCATGGTAACGATTTTATGAATCTATTAAATTTAAATTGAATTACTATTACCCTTTTCTAAAAATTTAAAAATTATTTATTTAATAGATCATTTTATCTCAAGTAAATATTTAAGCAAACATTATTTCTCATTTTATATTTACCAATCCTATTAATAATGAAATGTAATTCCCTACAAATCTTCTGCTGATATCTACATAACCAGAAATAGAGAACAAAATGATAACATCTTCACAAATTTTATACTAAAATGGATTTAAGTAAATACTTATTTATATTAGTAGCAAAATCCCTGCCAATTTTTGTTTAAATTTTAAAAAAATATTTATAATACTAAATTCCATCTAAAATGCATAGATAATATTCGACAAACAAAAAAACGCAAAAACTTTCATTGAAAATTTCTACGTCTTTTTTTCATTTAAAACTTTTCAAAATTGAAATGTTTTTTAGTTATTTAAAATCTTTATTGTTACTTTAAAGAAATTTATCGTTTCAAATTTGCAACCATATATTTCATCATTGAAACATTAATTAATATTTTCTAAGTTATATTGATTTATTTTCCTCCAAAGAGTAGTTGTGCTTATTTTCAAATAATCTGCTGTTTTAGATTTCACTCCATTGTTTAACCCTAGAGCCTTTTCAATAATTTCTTTTTCATAACCCTGAAGTATTTCATCAAGGCCATTTTCATTTATTTCATCCACCTTAATTTTGTCTCGTATATTTCTTGGTAAATGTGCTTCCCTTATTATCCTCTCAATACCTATTAAGTTAAAGACTTTCTCTAAACAGTTCATAAGTTCTCTTACATTACCAGGCCAATTGTATTTTACAATAATATTCATCGCATTTTCATCAATTCCTTCTACAAATTTTCCAAAAATACGATTCATTTTTTTAATACCTAATTCTACAATAAGAGGTATATCTTCTTTAATATATCTTAATGATGGAAGTTGAATATCCAATACATTTAGTCTGTAATATAAGTCCTGCCTAAACTTCCCTTCTTTTATCAACTTATCAAAATCCTTATTTGAAGCAGAAATTACCCTAATATCTAACTTTATTGGTTTATTGCTTCCTATTCTTGTTACTTCCCTTTCTTGAAGCACCCTTAATATTTTTGATTGCAGGTCTAAATGCATTTCACTTATTTCATCTAAAAAAACTGTTCCTCCATTAGCTTGTTCAAACGCGCCTGATGAACCGCCTTTTTTAGCACCAGTAAATGATCCTTCTTCATATCCAAAAAAATTGCTTTCCATAAGGTTTTCTGGAATCGCTGCACAATTTATTGGTATAAATGGTTTATCATATCTATCACTATCACTGTGAATCGCTTGAGCAAACATCTCTTTGCCAGTGCCTGTCTCACCTAAAATTATCACATTAGAACTTGATTTTGCTGCAATATGTGCAATTTTTTTTGCCATTTGCATTTCGTTGCTTCTTCCTATTATATCAGAAAAATTATACCTAACATTTTGATATTTTTTGATTTCTTTAAGCATCTTTTGATTACTACGGGTATGATCTTCATTATTAAATCCAAACCCAAAATTATAATCAATTGGTATTCTAACAGCCTTTGCACCAGAAACGTAGTTCGATTCTCCTATTATTGGTTTTTGCTTTTTCATAGCTTCATAAGCATCATTACTAACTATACCTAAAAATTTCTCACTTACTTCTCCATTTGAGTTGACAGAAGCAATACGTTTACCCTCTTGATCAAATACCACTGCTTCTCCTCCAGCAACTCTTGCAATAAAAGGTAAAGCATTAATAAGTGATTTTTTTAAATTATTGCTATATCTTATACGTTCAACATTGCTACAACATATAGTATAATCTCCTAATGGAATACACCAAGACTCAGCTCCTGGCTCTATATATGACATACCATAAATAGCCTCATTTTTGTCTATCGCTTGTTTGGCTAGGTCATAGTAAACTCCTTTTAAATCTTCTACCTCTTTTCCAAATGCATCAACTGTCTTTATTCGATTTCCATGCTTATCTGTAAGAGTTGCAAATCCTGCAGTAACCATCGCTACAATAGGAAGTGCATTTAAAAGTATTTTATACATGGTAAGAAAACCGCCTCCTTATGACATCTTTATATTTCTAAAAAACTTTAGATTAAAAGTTAACATTTAAATAATATTATAAATATGTACATAATAACTATTTTTATTATAAAAATAATTTATTTTAATAATGTATATATAATATCAATAGCTATGTATATCAACCCTAAATTAAAGAACTTTAAAAGCTCTATATATAATATTTTATTATATCATATTATGGATTATTTGAAAGTTTTTTGTTATCTTACCACAAAGAATTTTTACTATTTATTGCTGTTTATTAACTTGAATTCGGCAAGTTGCATTTTCAAAAACCCAATGACTAATATACTATGTAAAATTTATTTATACTGTAAACTGTTGAGATTCTATGTTAAGTAGGTAAATCAATAAGATTATATTTTTAATTTAAAAATCCGCTTGAAGTTAAACTTCAAGCGGAAATATTTTTATATTTTAGTATAAACCTTGACCTAACATAGCATCTGCAACTTTTTTGAATCCAGCTAAGTTAGCACCAGCAACTAAATTGTATCCCAATCCAGCTTCTTCAGCTGCTTTCATTGAATTATTGTGTATATTTTTCATAATTTCTTGAAGTTTTGCATCAACTTCTTCAAATGACCATGAATATCTCATAGAATTTTGGCTCATTTCTAATGCTGATGTAGCAACACCACCAGCATTAACAGCTTTAGAAGGTGCTACAACAAGGCCGCTTTCTTGTAAAAATACTAAAGCATCATTAGTTGTAGGCATATTAGCAACTTCGATATAATATTTAGCGCCGCTTGCTACGATTTTTTTAGCTTCATCCATATTAACATCATTTTGAGTAGCACAAGGCATATAAACATCAGCTTTAACTTCCCATGGTTTTTTACCAGCGAAGAAAGGTACACTGAATTTATCAGCATAATCTTGAACTTTGTCCCTTCCTGATGCTCTCATTTCTAACATATAATCTATTTTCTCACCTTTAATACCATCTTCATCATATATGTAACCATCTGGTCCAGAAATTGTTACAACTTTACCGCCTAATTGATTTATTTTTTCAACTGCTCCCCAGCTTACATTACCGAATCCTGATACTGCAAAAGTTTTTCCAGCTACTTCTTCATTGAAGTGTTTGAATACTTCATTTGCAAAATAAACTGCACCATATCCAGTTGCTTCAGTTCTTGCTAAAGAACCACCAAATGGTAATGCTTTACCTGTTAACACGCCATTTTCATAGTTTCCTTTAATTCTTTTGTATTGTCCAAATAAGTAACCAATTTCTCTTCCACCTACACCTAAGTCTCCAGCTGGAACATCAGTATCTGGTCCTATAAATCTATATAATTCTGTCATAAAAGCTTGGCAAAAACGCATAACTTCTGCATCTGATTTTCCTCTAGGGTCAAAATCAGAACCACCTTTTCCTCCACCTATAGGAAGTCCAGTTAATGAATCTTTAAATGTTTGTTCAAAACCTAAGAATTTCATTTCACCTAAATATACTGAAGGACTAAATCTAAGTCCACCTTTATATGGTCCTATTGCACTATTAAATTGTACCCTATAACCGGTATTAACTTGTACTTTACCTTGATCATCAACCCAAGTAACTCTGAATGATATTGATCTATCTGGTTCAACCATTCTTTCTAATATAGCATTTTTTTCATATTCAGGATGTTGTTCAATAACTGGATCTAAAGAAATTAAGACCTCTTCTACTGTTTGTATGAATTCTGGTTCATTTACATATTTTTTTCTAACTTGCTCAATTACTCTTTCGATATAAGCGTTCATTATTAATCCTCCAGGAATTTTAGAATATTAAGTTGTAATTCACGATTTAATTATAACAAATTTTAAATGCTTTACAACTTTTATTTGTGATTTTTCTATTACCATTTGTTAATATCCGCGATTTTAGCTCAGATAAGTATTTTACAACATCCTTAAATTAATTTAAAATTAAATTATTTAATTTTAATTAAATAACATATTAATAAATCGTAACAAAAGCATGCAATAAAAAAATATAAAATTGCATTACATTATAGTTATTGATCAATATGTTAAATTTCTGTGGCATGTCATCCTGAGCGATAGCTAAGGGGATTTTTTCAAATAAAAAAACAGAGTTAACAACTCTGTTATAGTATTACTCTTTATTGTTTAAATTATTATAATAATATGTCAGTGAAAATAAACTTTCATTTAAATGTACATTTTCAACATAAACACTTTCTGGCATATTTAAATCTTTTGGCGCAAAATTCCATATTGCTTTTATGCCGCAAGATACAACTTTTTCCGCTATTTGTTGACTAACATTTTTAGGAGTACAAATTACAACAATATCAACATGTTCTTTATTTAAGAAACCTTCTAATTCATCTATATCCTTAATTTCAGAATTTCTAATAGATAAACCTATTAATTTTGGATTTTTATCAAACAATCCAACAATTTCATAGTCGGCCTCATAAAAACCTGTATAATTAGCAATTGCCTGACCTATATTACCAGCGCCTATAATTATTAGTTTGTATTTTTTGTCAAGCCCTAATATTTTAGCTATTTCCACACGTAAATGCTCTACTTCATAACCAAAACCTTGTTGACCAAATCCACCAAAGTTGTTTAAATCTTGACGAATTTGCGATGCAGAAAAACCTGTCATTTCGCTTAATTCTCTTGATGATGTTTTTGTTATACCTAATTTAATTAATTCACCGAGATATCTGTAATATTTTGGTAATCTTCTAATTACAGCAGGTGAAATTTTTCCGTTCTTATCCATAGATTCATCCTCCTGCGTATATTTTAACAAAGAATTCGAATAAATGCAATAGTTTTTTTGTTAAAAAAAAATTTTTTGTATAATAAATAACGAACTTCTTTTATGAATTTTTCATTACTATACTTTCTACAACATTTACTACTTCTTCACATGCATNNATGGCTTCTATATAGAGATTATCTCCGTCTTCTTCTAATCTATTTACTATTACGATTCCTTTGTGTATTTCTTTTGATTTACGGAAATTTTTAAATTCTACTAATGTTTCCTTTAATGCTTCGCAGCTTTTCACAATAATTTTACAAAACCTTGTAGCTTCTTCCTTAATTTCTAATACATTAAACATGTACATATGAGATAATACATCTTCAATGCAATCTGTTATATCATCAATTTCATGAAGTAAAAGAATAATATCTTCTCTTTCTATTGGAGTAATAAATTCATGAGCTAATTTTCTTGTTATTTCATGTCCTTTTAAATCTGCCTCATGTTCTATATCATGCATTAATTTCATTTTTTGCTGTAATTCATCTGCATTATAATTATCCAATGTATCTTCTAACATTTTTGCAGCAGTACAACAATATTCAGATAATTCTACAAATTTATCAAAATAATTATAATCATTCTTACGTGCCATAATATACCTCTTTGATTTTATATTTTATTTATTAAAAAATTGCAAAAAATAGTTTAGCCATTAAATATCCAATTAATCCACAACCTGGGAATGTTAATATCCAAGTCATAACCATTTCGTTAACTAATGCCCAATTAACTGAGGATAATCTCTTAGCAGCTCCAACACCCATTATTGATGTTGTTTTAGTATGTGTTGTACTTACAGGAATACCTGTAAGTGATGAAACTAATAAACAAGTTGCTGCTGCTAAATCTGCAGAAAATCCTTGATATTTTTGAAGTTTACACATGTCCATACCAACAGATTTTATTATTTTGTAACCACCAATTGATGTTCCAAGAGCCATAACTATAGAACAAAGTAGCATCATCCAAACAGGTATTTGGAAACTTGTTACATTCGCTTGTCCATTTGCAAGGAATATTCCTAACATAAAAACTCCCATAAACTTCTGCCCATCTTGAGCTCCGTGCATAAATGCCATCGCAGCACCACCAGCAACTTGAGCATTTTGGAAAAACACATTTGTTTTTGCTCGACTAATTCTTTTGCAAATAAGTTCTGTTATTTTTACTACAAACCATCCAAAACCAAAACCCATGAATGTAGATAAAATTAATCCATAAACAACTTTAATCCACTCTGCACCGTTTATTCCTGAAAAACCATTGTGTAAAGCTATAGCAGCTCCTGAAATCCCTGCAATTAAAGCATGACTTTCGCTTGTAGGTATACCAAAATACCAGGCTGCTGTCGCCCATGTAACAATTGCAAAAAGTGCAGCACAAAGAGCTATAAGCGCTTCTCTTGAATTACCACCAAAGTCAACCATTTTATAAATTGTTTGAGCAACATTAGCATTTACTATTGTCATAATAAATACACCGAAAAAGTTAAAAATTGCTGCCATTATTATTGCTGACTTAGCATCTATGGACCGGGTAGAAACACATGTAGCAATTGCATTAGGTGCATCAGTCCAACCATTAACTAATATAACTCCTAATGTCAATAAAGCAGTAACCAACAACACTGGGTTCGATGAAAGTTGGCTAATAAAATCAAAAAATGAAATTGTCATTTAAATCTCCTAACATTAATACTAAATTTATTTTATTATTAATACGTTTTTCATTTTACATCAACTTTACACAATTTTCTACTATTTTTTACATATTTCAAAAAAATAATACATTATATAACATACACATATAATATTATATTAATTACAATATAAGATTGCTTAAATTTCAGTTTATTATCTAATTCCTTATTGTAACTCTTTTTAAATACGGTGAATATAATACCTTATGTTTATAAAAGCAGGAGGTTTTTATGAAAAGATTTATTTCTTTATTTTTAGTGGTATTGCTTGTAGCATCTTTACTTGTTGGCTGTAAGCAAGAAACTAAAAGTCAAAATGTTCGACTAGTTGAAGTTACACACTCAGTATTTTATTCACCTATGTACGTAGCTATTGAAAAAGGATTTTTTGAAAAAAATGGAGTTACTATTGAATTAACAAACGGTGGTGGCGCTGACAAAACTATGGCAGCATTAGTAAGTGGAGAAGCAGATGTAGCATTTTGTGGACCTGAGGCAAGCGTATATGTTTACAACCAAGGACGTGAAGATTATGCAATTAACTTTGCACAATTAACTCAAAGAGATGGCTCTTTCATAGTAGGAAGAGTAGATGATGATAATTTCTCTGTTGACAAAATTAAAGGAAAAACTATTCTTGGTGGAAGGAAAGGCGGAGTGCCTTTAATGACATTGGAATATGTTTTAAAACAAAATGGTTTAACACCGGGTGTTGATGTTAATGTTAGAACTGACATCCAGTTTGACATGATGGCTGGAGCATTTGCATCAGGAGAAGCTGATTATACAACTTTATTCGAACCATTAGCATCAACATTTGAACTACAAGGAAAAGGATATGTGGTAGGATCAGTTGGAGAATTAGCAGGATATATACCATATACATGCTTTTCTACATTAAAGAGCAATATAGAAAAGAAACCTGAAATGATTCAAGGTTTTACAAATGCTCTTTATGAAGGAATGGTATGGGTTCAAGATCATACTGCAAAAGAAGTTGCTGAAGCTATAGCCCCACAATTCCCTGACTCCCAAGTGGATTTTTTAGCAAGTGTTGTTCAAAGATATAAAGATCAAGATACATGGAATCCTGACTTAGTGTTAAGAGAAGACGGTTATAACCGACTTATTGACATAATGAAAACTGCTGGTGAATTAGAAGTAGGAGCTCCTTACGATAAAATCCAAACTCCTGATTTTGCTTTAAAAGCAAAAGATAATTACAAAAAATAAGAAGTGGGGCGTAAAAACGCCCCCTTATAAAATTCTTAATGAATTTTTAATATTCATTAAATGCTGGTACTACACCATCATCTTCAAAATTAAGACCTGCTTCTTCAAATGATAGTCCATCAATTTTATAATCTACATTAGCTATGTCTTTAAATTGTTGTAAACAAAGTACAACTATTTTATGCATATCTGTATATTCTTGTTCTGTTAAATTAACAGCACCAATTCCTAAATCTAAAATAGCTGTATCGCCAACTATTTCAACATCTTTTAAATTAACCCCGTAAGGTATTTTATTGCTTAATTGAGTATCTTTTGGTGCTCCAGTAAATAACTTTTCAATGACTGCTACTGCAGGATTATTAACTTTTTCTGCTGAGAATGTTACAGGAACATAATGACCTGCTACTTCTGTGTCAGGAGCTTTATAATAAACTGTATAATTTACTCCAGCTTCCTGACCATATAAGTTTATATTTTTTCTTTCAAAAGCAGTATCAATGGCAAATCCTTTAGATAATGATGCTAAAGCTTGACCTTCAACTAAAACTTGAACTTTGTTAATAGTTGCAAATTCAGTTAAAGTATAAGTTAAAGCTGAAATCATATTTTTTTCTTGTTCAACAGAAGCTGTATTTAAAATATTTTTGCTAAAGTCAATTCTTGCTAAACCATCTTTAATTGACATCCCTAAAATTTCAGTTCCTTCAGGCAATACACCATGAAGTCCTGATTGTGCTATTCTTTTTTCTACTTCAGAACCTACTATTAAACTTCTTAAAGTAGCTTTTGCAATTCCTTCTTCGAATGGTATTTCAGTATTTACTGGTACTACATAACCATTGTCATCTTCATAGTATGCAATAATTTCTTTCATTTTTGTATCCGCTTCTACAGTTATAGTTTCGACAGCAGGTTCACCTGACAAATCATCTTCAACAATTTCAAATTCAGTTAATCCAGATACGCCGGCAACTTCTTCTTCACCATTGCTTTTTAAATTAGCCATCATTTCTAAAGTGCCACAACCCGTCATACCTAAAACCATACTAAAAACTAATGCCATAGACAATATTTTTTTATAAGCCAATTTCACACCCTCCTCACGCCTTTATATATATAATTATATTAACCAAGCCTTGAAGATATGAAAGTTATTTTAATATTTTTTGAACATGCCCTATAATTTTTTTAAATATTTTGATTTGCTATTTCATCAGCTAAATCATTTAAATAAATCCATCTTTCCATTTTTTCTTCTAATTGTTTCTCTATTTTACCTTTTGTTTCCATTAAGTCTTGAAGTTTTACATAATCCGTTGAATTTTTTTCTAATTCCTTATTTAATTTTACTATATTTTCTTCAAGCTCTGCTATATCTTCATCTATTGAGTTATATTCTTGTTGTTCTTTAAATGAAAATTTTAACTTTTTTTGTTTAATTCTGTTGTCTTTATTTTCTTTATCTTTATTAAGATTTTGTTTTTCTGCGTTTAATTGTTTTTCATTAATAGTTTTAGAGTCCAAATAATCAGAATAACCACCGTTATAATGATTTACTGTCCCATCCCCTACTAATTCTAATATTGTATCAACTACTTTATCTAAAAAATACCTATCATGGGATACAGTTATAACTGCACCACTAAAAGTATTTAAATAATCTTCTAATATAGTAAGAGTTTCTATATCTAAATCATTTGTAGGCTCATCAAAAAGCAATATATTTGGTGCTTTCATTATTACACTTAATAAAAATAACCTTCTTTTTTCTCCACCTGAAAGACGCTGAATTCTATTGTGTTGTAAATCAGGTGAAAATAAAAATTTCTCCAACATTTGTGATGCTGTTATGGTACCATCAGAAGTTTCTATAATTTCAGCAATATTTTTTATATAATCAATTACTTTTAAATTTTCATCCATTACATCGGGCATTTGAGAAAAATATCCTATTTTAACTGTATCACCAATCTCAATAGTGCCTTTGTCGGGCATAATTCTATTTGCTAACATATTTAAAAATGTTGATTTTCCTGCACCATTTACTCCAACAATACCTATTCTTGCATCCCTTTTTACTGTGTATTCAAAATTCTCTACTATGGTTTTGTCTCCAAAACTTTTGCTTATATTTTTTATTTCAATTGTTTTTTTACCAAGCCTTGATGATACAGAACTTAATTCAAGTTTTTCATCCATATCTAAACCAAGGGAATCTTTTAATATTTCAAATTGTTGAATTCTACCTTTAGCTTTAGTTCCTCTTGCTCTTGCACCTCTTTGAATCCAAGCTAATTCTTTTCTAAAAAGTGTTTGTCTCTTTCTTTCTGAACTAAATTCATTATCTTCTCTTAGAGCTTTTAACTGTAGAAACTTAGAATAATTTCCTTCGTAAGTATATAGATTGCCTTTATCAAGTTCTATAATGCGATTTGATATCCTGTCTAAAAAATACCTGTCATGAGTTACCATTAAAATAGAACCCGTGTATTTTATTAAATAGTTTTCAAGCCATAATATCATATCATTGTCTAAATGGTTTGTAGGTTCATCAAGAATTAAAAGTTCGCATGGATTCACTAATGCAGATGCTATGGCAACCCTTTTTCTTTGACCAACGGACAATAAATTTACATCTCTATCAAATTCAGTTATCCCTAATTTATTTAAAATAGTTTTAGCTTCATATTCCATCAATTGTTTTGTTTCAGTGTTTGAGTTTAAAAACACCTGTTCTATTACTGTGGTATCTTTAGAAAATTCAGGTGATTGAGGCAAATAACATATTCTGTTTCCACTTCCTTTTATTATTTCTCCCATATCAGCTTCTTCTTCAGAAGCTATAATTTTAAGAAAGGTCGATTTTCCAGTGCCATTGACACCTACTACGCCTATCTTATCCCCTTCATTTAAATATAAGTCAACTTCATTTAAAAGTATTTTTTCTCCAAAACTTTTACTAATTTTATTTAATGTTAAAATCATATTTGTACCTTTCAATTTTTTATTACAATAAAATTATTGCATTAGGCTACTACAACCGCTTATAACAATTCTACATCATTAATAATTAATTTAAATCTTAATTTTAAAAACTCTGCTGCTCTTCTGCATAAAAGCATTCTTTGTAAAAATATTTCAAAATAATCCATAACTGCGCATATTTTAGTATCTATAGTTAAATTAAGAGCAATTTCTTTTTTATTTACATCTAAATTTAAACTTGAATGTTCTACAGAATAATTAACTCTGTCATGAATATCAAATGTAGCAAAATCTCTGTTTCTTACTCTTGAACGTCTTACATCACTTTTATCAGCCATAATAATCGCTGCAGCAACTTCATTAACCGGTACTGCTGTTGACTCATCATGATTTCCTATTGCTGATATTACTTTAGCTATTTCAGAAACATCCATACCCATTTTATCTAATATACGAAAAGCCATAATAGCACCGCTTTGGGCGTGATCAACTCTATTTACAACATTGCCTATATCGTGCATATAACCTGCTATACTTGCAAGTTCCAATGTTCTTTCATCATATTCCCCAAGTTTAGCAAGAATTTCATTTGCAACAGTTGCAACTTTAGTTACATGAGCAAATGAATGCTCTGTATATCCTAATGATATTAAAGATTCATCTGCTTTACTTATATAAGTTTTTATTTCATTACTATTTTTTATATCTTCAAAATTTATCATTAGTTTCCTCACTATTTATTTTTAAATTTATTTAATCATAATAATTCCAATCATTAAACCTCGCATACCCTTTTGTCCTCTATGGGAAAAAAACATATCATTATTGCATTTAGTACATAATCGGCTTATTTCAATATTTTCTGCTAAGATTCCTTCCTGCATCATTAAATATTTATTTATTTCCCACAAATCAAAATGATATTTCTTTCCTTTTGCAATCATATAATTCTTGAAATTTATATCCGTATCTATAAAAACATCTTTAACATCTTCATCTACTTCGAAACAACTCTGACAAAGTGAAGGTCCTATTACTGTAATAATATCCTTTGAATTTGAATTAAAATCATTTTTGAATTTTTTTACCATGTTACCAGCAATATTTTGAACAGTTCCTTTCCAACCTGCATGTGCCATTCCTATGATTTTTTTAATTGGATCATAAAAATAAATTGGTGTACAGTCACCATGACATGTAGTTAAAGCAATATTTTTTTTATCAGTTATTAAACCATCCACATCTATATAACCGGGAATTTCATCAAAAAACTTCCCTTTATCTTCATCAGTTGCATATCTTATATTTGCTGTATGAGTTTGATAAGTTCGAACCATATCATGTTGATTTAAAGATAATTTTTCACATAAAATTTCATAATTTTTATATACATTTTTCATGTCATCATTTGTAACGAGGGCAAGATTCATAGAAGAAAAACATCCTTCACTTACTCCACCATATCTTGTTGTAAAACAATGAAACAAATCATTTTGTTTTTCTAATGATGGAAATGTTAAATATTTTAAGTTATCTACTTCTTTAATATTATACATAATGTATCCTTTCATAAAAAATATTTTAAAATTTAAAAAGTTTAAATGGGTATATATTTCCCGGGAAAGATTCAAATTCCACATTTTTTTTTAATTTCGGATGAATAAATCCAAATTTGTGGGACCAAAGAGCTATTTGAGTAAATTCCTTTTTTTTCACAAATATTTTATTGTATTTATTGTCTCCCCAAATAGGCAAACCTGCATTTGAAAGCTGCAGTCTTATTTGGTGATGCCTTCCAGTAAATAATTTAATTTTTAATAAAGATAATATTCCATATTCATCAGTCTCTACAGATCCTATCATTTTATATTCAAGTTTCGCTAACTTTCCAAGCTTATCATCTTCTGTTGTTACTTTTGACATATTTATAGTTTTAAGTTTTTTTAAATAGTCTTGTAGCATTTCAGTTTCATTTTCAGGTTTCCCACAAACTACAGCAAAATACTCTTTATTAATTTGTCTGTTTTGAACTTGTTTAGAAAGTTCTTTATTGGCAAATTCCGTTTTAGCAAATACTAAAACACCCCCAACTGGTCTATCAAGTCTTTGTATCAAACCTAAATATGGCAAGCTTCCATTGGATTTTAAATAATTTAAAGAAGCTGTCATTATATCTTCATCATTTGTTTTATCACTTTGAGTTGGTATACCCTGTGGTTTTTCAAGGCATAGTATATATTTATCTTCATATATTATTTTTAATTCCATTTTTTCTCCGTATATATGTTTCCGTATTTTTTATTCATAAATTCAAAATTATTATATGACAAGTGCAAGCCTCAAATCGTCTTGATTCACACCTGTCTTAAGTGTATTTATTATATCACAGCCAAAATTTATTGTATATTTAAAATAAGTAAAATATTCAATATAGGAATTATAAAATATTTATATCAATTTTACTTATATTATAGTAAAATATATCTGACCTTATTAAAATATTAAAAACAATATTTATAAAAAAGACAGATAAAGAGGTAAATATGATAATATCACCTGTATTTGATAAAAAAAGCAAAATGCCAATTTACATTCAACTATATGAATATATAAAATCAGAAATTACATCAGGTTTATTAAAACCAGATTCAAAACTTCCTTCCATAAGAGAAGCATCATCAACTTTAAATTTAAGCAAAACTACAATTGAAAATGCATATTATCAGTTAGTGGCTGAAGGTTATATTGAAAACTTGCCTAAGAAAGGATATTTTGTTTGTAATTTAAGTGAGTACAGTTTTGAAAAAAAATTAAATGTTATTAAAAATAATGTAGAAGAAAAGGAAGAAACAATATATTTAAATGATGGAGTTGATATAGAAAGCTTCGACATTTCTATTTGGAAAAGATTATATAACAAAGTCATATCGGATCGTAGTTCTAATATTTACAATAATGGATCTATTCAAGGAGAAAAATTATTAAGAGAAGAAATTTCAAACTTTGTCAATACAATGAGGGGTGCTAATACCACTTCTGAACAAGTTATTGTAGGTGCAGGTGGTCAATATCTTTTAGGAATTTTAATTGGAATAATTAAAAAAAATTATAACTCTGCAGCAGTAGAAAAACCTGGTTATGAAAAAGCGCAATTTATATTTGAAGATTATTCATTTGATGTAAAACACATAGAGGTATCCGATAATGGATTTCCTCCTATTTCAGAATTAAAAAAAAGCAATGCAAAAGTACTTTATATCAGTCCATCCCATCAATATCCTTTAGGAAATGTAATGCCTGTTAATAAAAGAATGGAACTTTTGGATTATACTTATAAAAATGATGGTTTAATAATAGAAGATGATTATGATGCAATAATCAGATATGATGCAATGCCAGTACCATGTCTTCAAGGCTTGGATAAACATGACTGCGTAATTTATCTGGGTTCTTTTTCTAAAATGCTATTGCCATCCTTAAGAATTAGCTTTATAATTATACCTAAAAAACTTCTTAACAGATATTATGAAATTAAAGATAAATATACACAATCTACATCAAAATTAGATCAATTAGTTTTGGCTAATTTTATGAAAGAAGGATATATGTTAAAACATATAAGAAAAATTAAACGTATTTATAGAAAAAAAAATTTAATGCTAACAAATAGCATTTTGAAAAAATTCAAAAATAAAATTGATATAATAAATTCAAATTCTGGTCTTCACATAGTTTGTGAAGCAAAAACAAACAAAGACGAAGAAAAAATAATAAAAGATTGTTTTAATAATAAGTTACTTTTAAATATCATAAGCAAAAAAGAAAACAAAATATTATTTTCTTTAAGCTACAGTGGCATTGATTTAAATAAAACATCTGAATTTACAGATATTTTAGGAAAAGTTCTATTTGAAAATTAATAATTTTTATGGACGCACCATTTTGGTCACAAAACCATTGGCCAAAATGGTGCGCCCCTTTATTTTAATGCAATAATATGACTAAATATTTGTAAATTTTCTTCATCTCAGGTTATTGTTTAAATTTAAGTTGTTATGTCAATTTTTGTTTAATTCTTTTAAAGCAAAATTCCGTTTCACGACATTTCACTGCCGACCTTTGCAAATTTGCTTCGGGTTTATTTTTATATTTATTCATTGTTACATTACTTATAAAAATGCTTCTATTACTATATATCGTTAAATGTTATTTTGTATTGAAAATATTTTAACTTTTTTATGAAATTTCTTTTTATAAGACAGGTAAAACGCCCCCATGTCTTCTTCCTTTTTTTACAAAATTACATTCTCAATTTTACAAACTATTCATAATATTAAGTAAACTTTGATAACTGTCAACATCGTGATATTTGACCTTGTTTGTAGAAATCTCATTAAAAAGTTTTTTAGCACATGATATTTTTGCTTGTTCAATTGGGCGGAGATTTAAACTTTCCATAGTGCCTTTGGTTTCTGCTACAAAATAAATATGCTTTACAGTCCCCTCGTTAAAAGCTATTGCCCAGTCCGGTGAGTAATTTCCAACTGGTGTAGGTATAGCAAATCCTTTTGGTAGTTTTGCATAAACACATACTTCATCTGCTATATCAAGGTCTTGTGCAAATCTGCGTTCCACACTCTTTTCTGCAATACCATCAGTAAATACATAATCTTGTATGTGCCTTTGTGCACGGAATGCCTTGTCAAAACTCTGTGAGTGTTTTTCTGCTGTAAAAATAGTACTGTCATATTCGCCCTCGATTTGATCATAAGAAATATGTTCTACAACCATCGTAGCTTTTTGTTCCTTAATTAACTTAATAACCTTCATGATGAATTCTTCAGGATTATTTTTAAACATATAGATTTTAGCCGGAGCGAGTCCTTGCAAAATATTAGCTACCGTTTTTCGTGTGAGTACTGTGCCATCTGAAATCTTACCTATAAGGTCATATTTGATTTTACTTGTTTCAGTGTGTTGCAGAGTCTTAGTACTTGTTTTAGCAGTATAAAATGAATCGCCCTGCTCAACTTCATAAACATTCATATCTGTCTTTTGCTGTCCTACAGAAGCGGTATACTGCAACCGCGAAACAAATAATTTATCATTTATGTGAGCAATGGATTTTTTAATTAATTCATTGCTGTCAAATTCAACAGTATATGCATATTTGTGATTGATATAATTCCACAATGTCTGAAACTCTTTTTTAAAGAAGTTATCGTTGAGTTCATTTTCAGGTATTTTAGTTTTGTTGCCATCCTCAAACATATCATCAAGTACACTTTCATCAAATACTCCCTGTATTAGAGCCTGAATACCTACTGCCATATGCCTAATTTCTTCAGGAAGTTCTGCAAGACAATTATTGGCAAGGTCATCTCTGTATTGTTCAGTTACATTATCATCTTCATCAATGTAATCATTTTTAAGCAGATATTTATAAATTGCTTTTGCTTGTTTTACATCAATTACAATAGGTTGCTCATCAACCATAATAGTCTTTCCTTCAAAATATTCCATTGTGGCTTTTGATGGTCTGTCGTAAAGAACTGTTTTAATATCGGTTTGTAAATCAGCAACAAATTTCTTGTAGCTTTCGCTTGCTATTACCGTCAACATATTGATATTATGAACCCTATCTCCACAGGTTTCAGAATCCATTCTATTGCCAGATTGGTTTACACATAAACGTAAGCCCCGCCCAACCTCTTGACGTTTAGCTGTTTGATTGTCAGAGTGTTTTAAAGTGCAAATTTGAAACACATTAGGATTATCCCACCCTTCGCGAAGAGCAGAGTGTGAGAAGATAAATCTTGTAGGTTCACCAAAACTGAGTAAGCGTTCCTTGTTTTTAAGAATAAGATCGTATGCTGATATATCATCAGAAAATTCGCTGCCACGTTTTATAGCACTATCAACGTTTCGCCCTGTTTTTTTATCAATGCTGAAATATCCTCTGTGAGTTTCAGAAACATCACTACAATGCTCTTTGAGGTATTTTTGATATGGAGTATCAAATAATGTAACAAAATCATTTAGTACACTTATATATTCCTGTTCAAACATCTCACCGTATTCCCCAAGCTTCTCATCACCATTTTCATCATATTGACGGTATTTTGCTACTTCATCAATAAAAAATAATGATAGGGTTTTAATTCCCATATTGAACAGTTTTTCTTCTTTTTCAAAATGAGAAATGATAGTTTCCCTTATCTGAATACGGCGCATATCCTTTTCAGAAATATCTCCAACAACATCACCTTTCTGAATTACCTCGCCATTAGAAAAAGTTACTGTACCTTTGATTGGATCAATTTCCGAAATTACAAAACCTTTATATTGCTCCATTTCATTTGAAATGTAATATAAATTATCCGAAACACCTAAAATACGATGTTCACGGTTGATTGATTTGTTATACGCTATTTCAAGCTCAATACGAGCCATGGGTGGCTTTTTACTTGAGAGTACTATGCTTTCGAGGTAAAGGTACTTATCCGTACCACGGAAGTTTTTAACTTCAAAGCCTTTAACCTCAATTTTCTTTACCAAACGCTTATTATATGCATCAAGTGCATCAAGAACATACACAATGTTATGCTGTTTAGCATGTGTTGCAGAATAGTTTAAGCTAAATAGGGGATTGAAGTTCTTTAAAGCATTTTGTGTAACTTCACCGCCCATTTTCTGTGGTTCATCAAGAATAATAATCGGTCTGTTTGCCTTGATAACATCAATAGGACGTCGAGAACCAAATTCATCACGCTTAGAGTAAATGATACGACTTTCCTTGTTTTTAGCGCCTTCTTTTAAAGAAGAAGCAAATGCTTGAGTATTGATTATCATTACATTTATACCGCTGCTACTTGAGAAATTATCAAGTTGATTAAGGTTAGAGCTGTTGTAAATAAAGAAACGTGCTTTTTTACCGTAAAGTTCCATAAAATGATCAGTGGTAATCTCAAAGCTTTTTTTTACACCCTCACGTATTGCAATTGATGGTACAACAACAATAAACTTGCTCCAGCCGTAGCGCTTGTTAAGTTCAAACATTGTCTTAATATATACATAAGTTTTACCTGTACCAGTTTCCATTTCTATATCAAGGCTGCACTTTCCTAAATCTTTAACAAGTTCAGATGATAGCTTTATATTATTAAGCGTCTGAATTGATTGAATATTTCTTAATAATTGTTCATCAGTAAGCGATATATCTTTATTTTTAAAGCCAGCATCGTACGCAGTGTCAAGTGATTCAATTTCTTCCTCATCATAAACTATTTGCATTTGATAATTTGTATTTTTCTTTATCTTTCCCAAATCACGTATATAACTGACTTTATCATAGTATCCATGTCCAGAAAATGCTTTTACAACGGCATCAACTGCTTCGGTTTGATATTGTTGGATTTTAAAATTAAACTTCATGACCTTTTCTCCGTTTCAACAGTCTTAACATGATTTTCAATTTCGGTAATATCAATGTCAACACGTTTTTTTCTATGCGCATCGAATTGCTCATATTGTACTTCTGCTAATTGTTTTGCAATTTCAGAAGTTATCTTGCCATAGTTACTCAGCACTTCTCTTCCTGTAAATTTCAGAAAAGAATTTAGCTTTTCTTCCCAATCAGCCATATGCATTGGTATATGTCTCCTTGCTTGATCCTCAGCATAATCCAGATACATCGTGACAATACGATTAAGACTTTTTAATTCGTCTTCTTCCAGATAATTTTTNNGATCCTCAGCATAATCCAGATACATTGTAATAATACGATTTAACTCTGTTATTTCATTTTTTGAAAGATAGTTTTTAGCAATTGCTACATCACCTTTTCGAACGACAGCTCCTTTAAATGAAGTAAGCCCCATATTTGGTTTACTTGCATCAGCACGTTGTGCAATCAGTTCTGCAGCTGTATGGCCATGAATACTGTAATGCATCTTATTTTGTACATTAGCAAAAAAATCCTGTGCAATTTTGCTATGTGGGTCATAATCAACTGATGTGGCATATATTTTTTTAACTGCCTCATAAAAGCGCTTTTCAGAAGCACGAATATCTCGGATACGTTCTAATAATTCATCGAAATAATCTGCACCAAAGGGTTTTGGATTTTTCAATCTTTCGTCATTCATTGCAAAACCCTTTTTACTATATTCAATCAAAACATTGGACGCCCAATTTCGGAAATGAATACCAACATTGGAACGTACTCTATAACCTATAGCAAGTATCATTTGAAAGTTGTAATGGAGAACTTCACGTTCAACGTTACGGGAACCTTCAATTTGAACTATCCGGAATTTCCGGATAGTTGCGTCCGGAAGCAACTCACCATCTTCAACAATATTTTGAATGTGTTCATTTATAGTTTTCACATTAACCTGATATAATTCAGCAAGGCTTTTTTGAGTCAACCAAATCGTATCACCTTCAAAATAAACATCAATTTTTGTATTGCCTTTTTCATTTTGATATATTAATATTTTTCCTAATTCTTTTTCGCCTTCCACCATCTTACAACACCTTCCTTACAGTATCCGGACTATAAGTAGCAAAAATCTGCTCAAAGTTTGTTGCAACACTATCACTTGCCATGGAACTGTCACGCATAACAAAGTAATATGGCTTTTGTTGAGCTATAGCTTTTATGGTTTGTTCGTTTACATTTTCATCAAAACATGCAATAAGGAATCCGTCTGCAACATTAAACACCTTTTTATCACCTATGGTGCTTTCTTCAATTTTGCTTGACAATAAAACTCCCAAATCAAGCATAACTTGGAACAATAAATCCTCTGGAGCTCTGTCCTCTTTTATATTATCCGATAGTGAGCTGAATAAGTTTATTTCATAGTCAGCAGGATTGTAATAAACATCTTTCATGTTGGTGCTGTCAAGTTTTAGAACACGGAATCCAATATCGAGATTCTGAGCAATAAGACCATTTTCCTCTTTAATTTTTGCTCCAGCACGTCGTATACGTTCTTTTCCAATTTCACAAATATTTTTGTATCCAGCTTTGTATGCTTCAGATTTTTCATCTGTTTCCTCTGGAATCTGTACCATAATAAATTTACGGTTACCACCGTCTTCAGCATTAAGCTGCATTACAGCATGAGCTGTTGTTGATGAACCAGAGAAAAAATCGAGGATTATATCTTCCTTATTAAGTGCAATTTGAGATAACCTTATTAATAGCTTCACAGGCTTAGTATAATCAAAGACACCTTTCACTTCTTTAAATAATTCATCAATATTTCGCTTCGCTTGAGAAGAGTCTCCTGCAAATTCACGACTAAATAAAGTTACTGGAACTAAGCCATCCTGAACATCACACAAATATCTTTTAGCCAATGGCATACTGTCCCCCACACCCCAAATAATAGAATTCTCTGCAATCATCCTATTTATTGACTCCTCACTGTAAGCCCAATATCTATCCTGAGGTCGGCGAATTATAATACCATTTGGCTTTTTTATTACATAATCTGCGCTATAATAGTTATGTGCTGTAATTGGGTCAGTTTTCCAAGGACCCTTAGGATCATTATCAGGATTATTGTATGCATCTGTGTTCTCTCGTGGTAGTAATTTTCTTACAAACCCTGTGGTATCATTACTATTATTACGTTTTATTTTAGCATAGCACAGAATGTATTCATGAGAACCTGAAAAGTTTATCGCTGAATTTTTCCGAGTATGAACTTTTTCCCACACAATTTGCGCAATGAAATTATAGGCTCCAAACACCTCATCACAAATTTTTTTCAAATTTTCAACTTCATTATCATCAATACTAATAAAAATAACTCCATCATCTGACAGTAAGTCCTTTGCCAATTTTAATCTTGGATAAATCATATTCAACCAATCTGTATGAAACCGCCCATTACTATCAAGATTCTTTACAAGTTGATTACCTTCCACATCATATTGCCCACTATTGGAAAGGTACTCATCAGTATTCTGTGCAAAATCATCTTCATAAATAAAATCATTCCCTGTATTATAAGGTGGATCAATATAAATCATCTTAACCTTACCAAGATAAGTTTCCTGCAACAATTTTAATACATCAAGATTATCCCCTTCAATATATAGATTTTCTGTATTATCAAAATCCAGACTTTCTTCTTTGCAAGGGCGGAGTGTTTTCGCTATCGGCGCATTTGCAAGAAGTATTGATTTTTTCTTATCTGGCCAAGTAAATTGATAGCGTTCTTCATTTCCTTCCACAACTTTTGCTGAAATTTCCTGCATAAGCATATCTTTATCTATGGCACGTTCAATTATCGCTTTACCATCCTCATCATAACCTGTTATGGTTTCAGTTACAGCATTAGGAAACAATGCTGTAAGCTTTTTGAAATTTTCATCAACTTTATTTAATGTATGCATTTTAAGTATATCCATTAATTTTATCCTCCTTAACTTTATTCCAAAATTTATATATTGGGTATTTTTTAAATGCTTCTTGTAAATCTGGTTCCATTTTGAAAAAGTGAACCTCAGCAGCAAGTTGATTTCCAAGTAATAAATATGCACCTGTTTTAACATCTTCTCCCATTAATCTATCTTCTGTTATTGAACATAATTGTTTTACTTCATCAATATTAAATTGTCGTTCTCGTCGTATAATTTGAAGATAGTTAATTAATTTGATTTCAAATGATAATTCCTCTTTATCCTCATTCATTATCCACTTGGCAAGATCCTTTGCTAATTCTAACAATTTTTTATTTTTACATTCTCCTTCGTCATAAGCAGTCAACATTATTAACATATCATTGTTTGCTCTACTAATAATTTGAGAATGATTCTTAAGTAGCGATTGATATGATGGTAATATTGAGTTATAATCAATGTTATCAATATTAAGATAGTCATCTTTCTGCAGAATTGAATATTGAGAAGTAATATATTTTTCTTCGCTATTATCAATATTATAACAAACAATCAAATTACTCTTGAAGAAATCATAAATATTGTACGCAATTTCCTCATCACTATTTTTTTCAAATACAAGCAGTAACTTGATATCCTGTATTTTTATCCTACATACCGGTGGCAAATCTTTTCTTAAGTTAGACACAACCATTCTATCGGAAAATGCAGTTATTAGATTGTAGATTTCTTGGCATTCTTGCTCTGTCAATTTTTCTATATTAATGTCTTTCTTTACATTAAGATTTTTTTCCTGTTGTTCTAATTTAAAACTTTCAAATACTATCTGTGTTGGATTTAAGTCAAATTCTACATCATTGATAGTGAAATGCTTAGATTTTAGTGCATCAATAAAAAATTCTGTATCTTTTACTCTATCACGCAACATTTTTGTCGCCTTGAAGTTAAAATTTATAATATCATGACTATTTCTATAAGTTATAGAAAAGCTGTTTCCTATTTTTGTAACTATTTGGTTTTTACTTCTTATTCTTGTAATTGAGTCGTAATAAACCTTATCATTAACTGAAACTGCACATGACATAATTTCTTGTGTTTGTATGTCTTCAGGTATTAAATCAATGGAACCGGAATTGAATTGCCTTTAATTTCAGCATACATATATATTTCATTTTCAAATAATGCTTTGTAAATATCACTTTGTGAATATCCATAACCTGTTACAGAAAAAGACAAACTCTGAATTGCATTTTGCTTTTCTAATTCTTCAAGAGATAGAATACCAGTTGTTGCAAAACTCGTTTGCTTTTTACTATCCATAAAGAAATTTAAAAAAATATTTGCTTTACTGTTATTTTCAGTAGGAAATAATTTGAAAGGTAGAGATTTTGTATTATGTTTTTTTGCATCTTCAAGGTATGATTTCAATTTAACTGGAGAAAGTGTCGTATAGTATATTTTTCTTTTACTTCCGCCAGATGAAATATAAACTACAAAAAATATAGCACCTCCATCAAATAAGAAATTTCTCATATCTACTATACTTACAGGGTATGTAATTTTATCTTTGGTTAAATCATTGCATTCTCTACCTTTTACCTGAACAGGAACATAACCTCTCATTTTACTTTTCTTTTTACTTTTATCATTGTAAATATATACTTTACCATCCCAAGTTGGCTCTTTATCATTATCGTTTATATACGGAGAAAGATATTCGCTAATAGTTATACTATCCCTAACTGCGTTAACAGCTAATGTTTCGATTGTTTGATTATCCAACTTATCCCTCCAGTTCTGTCTGTAATGCCTTAATTTTACTGAAAAGTTCAAACTTTCTTTTCGGTTGTTTTTCAGCTCGTGCTTGTTTTTCAAAGATTATTATCTGCTTTTGTAATTTTTGTCTTTTTTCATCAATAATAATTTGTTCATCAAGAGTATTCCCCAGTTCTATCTGAATACCGCCGACCTGAACAACTATGTTTTCCCAAACACTATCAAGATTTAGACCTTTGAGTTGAACAGAAAGGTCATTAATATTTCGCCACTCCGTCTGTATCAGCTTAGTATGATAAATAGCAAGTTTAGCTTTATTTTCATACTCTAATATAAAAAGTATATTTTGATTTATCAACCTTGAGATTAAACCAATATTTTTTTCATCAAATTTATCCCTTTTTAAAGTAACCAGAAGAACAAAGAATGCTTCTACTATTTCGCCCTTTGCAATAGTAGTAGTTGATGGAGACACCTCATTGACGATTGTAATTCGCTTTATGTCATCATCAAATTTTTCTTTAGCAGCCGTATTCATATTAAATTTTGTATATAAAGCATTTTTAGGTAATTGCTTTTTTAGTTCTGTTAATTTTGGTAACCCAAGCATTTATGCACCTCGCTTTCTATCTTATGACCAAGAAGCAGATAAGCTCAAAATCATCAAGTCCTTTTATTTCATTAGTAAAGAAACTTACGTTACCTCCGCTTAAAAAACTGTCAATATCGCTTTGCTCTTTGACTTCAATTATAGAGGCAATTGCCTGTACGAGTAATTCTGAAAAATTGCTCATATCACGACCGTCACGAGTTTCCTTATTAAATTGTTTGTAAAGTTCAGGTGTCGCTTCTTTTTTTCCTTTACAAAGATAGCGCATTTTATCAAGCATTTCTTTTGGCGAAAGATGGTCGCACATTACTTCACCTTCATCGCTGATATAAACAATATAAAATGGATGCAAGCGGTTTTGATTATCTATGTTTACATTACCATTACGATTTTTTAAAACATATATTACACCTGCAGGATCATCTTCACAGCTTTGAGCAACTGCATGCAATCCAAAAGGAGTTTTGTCAATTTCAGGATTATTCTTTACATAATCCAATAAATCAAGGCGAAACTCATTAAGACCTAAGTCCATAATGGAAATACCGCTTGACATTTCCTCAATATCAACAACTTCTTCCTGTAAGCGTTTAAGCTGTGATTTACGATATTCAAGATCTGCTTTTTCTTCATCGCTGAGTATGTTGTCATCACCTGTAGCAGTCATATCTACAATTTTCATTCTTGTTTCAACCTTTGACTTAAGGTTAATATATTCATCAAGTGTTATATCCGGCCAAAAATTTACAAGTTGTATAAACTCATTGCGACTGCCTATACGGTCTATACGACCAAATCGTTGTATGATACGAACAGGATTCCAATGAATATCGTAATTAATTAGGTAATCACAATCCTGCAAATTTTGACCTTCAGAAATACAGTCAGTGGCAATAAGCAAGTCAATCTCTGTAGAATTTCCCGGCATTAATAGTTCTTTATCTTTTGAAATAGGGGAAAAGCATGTTAGAACTGTATTTAAATCTGAACGTAATTTTGAAACCGTTGTGCGTCCATCAACTGAGCCTGTGACCATAGCAGTGTTTAGTCCAAATTTATTTTTCATATATTTGCTTACATTATCATATAGGTACATCGCTGTATCCGCAAATGCTGTAAATATAATTACTTTTTTATTATTATCATTTATTGGCTTTTCAACCTTATTATTAAGCATTCTTAAAAGTTCCTGCAATTTACTATCATGAGCTGGAGTTATATCACCAACCATAAGCGTAAGCAGTTCTAAAATATCAATATCTTTTATAAGACTATTGCGCCAGGATATATAATCCATATCAGATAGGTCAATTTTAACTTTTTTACCTATTGAAAACAGGTCTTCACCGTTTTGGTCATCATCGTCATACTCTTCTATATTTGAAATATCAGTCAAATCAAGCTTTACACTGCTGTGTTTGTCGAAAGAGTCAATAGTATTAACTGTACTTTCAATAAGTGATTTAATTCTTTTTAGCGTAAGATTAAAAGAGAAAACAGAACTTTCCATACGTTTCATAAGATTGATAGATGTCAAACGACGAATACCTTGCTCACGGTTTGCTTGTGTAAAACCAACATTTACTTTATTATCCTCATATAGTTCAGCATATTTTTCAAGTTTGCTCGGAAGTATATAGTGAGTAGGTGTGTATATTGTCAATCTAAGCTGCGTAAGTTGATCGAATATTTCATTATAGTTAATTGCAGACTTCAAATCTGTTAGCGGAGGACGCAATGAAATAGGTTTAAGTCTTGTGGGAAACTTACCTATATCTGTTGTATCATAGTATTTTTCTATATGTTTTCGTGAACGGGCAATAGTTACACTATCAAGGACTTCAAAGAAATCGAAGTCGAGCATTTTCAACAAATTATTTGTAGTTCGGTCGCAAGGTTCCCATTTGCACCAAAGGTTAAAAGCCTTTTGGGCATTTTTGAAAATGTCATCAATAGAGCGCGTTATATTCAATTTATCATCAATAAGTGAAGTATCCCCCTCATACGCAAGTTGCAATTGATTTTTAAGATCATTGAAGCGATTATTAACAGGTGTAGCAGAAAGCATAAGCACCTTTGTTTTAACCCCTTTGCGGATAACCTTGTTTAACAGTTTAAGGTATCTATTTTCTTTTTCGTTTTCATCCCCGGAAAGTTTGCCTCCATTACGAAAATTGTGGGACTCATCTATAACAACCATGTCATAGTTACCCCAATTAAGTCGGTCTAAATCCAGTCCATTTGATTTGCCATGACTGCGATTAAGATCCGTATGATAAAGAACATCATATCTTAACCTGTCAGCAGCAATAGGATTATTTACATAATTGTCTTTGTAAGTATTCCAGTTATTCGCAAGCTTTTTAGGGCAGAGAACAAGAACTGTTTTATTTCTGTTTTCATAGTATTTGATAACTGCCAAAGCAGTAAATGTTTTTCCGAGTCCAACGCTGTCAGCTAAAATGCAACCATTATATTTTTCGAGCTTGTTGATAATGGCAAGTGCTGCATCCTTTTGAAAATTGTAAAGCATATTCCATATTTTACTTTCTTTGAAACCTGTGGCTTCATTTGGTAATACATCTTCAGAGATATCTTCAAGAAATTCATTAAAAATATTATATAATGTAACAAAGTATATGAATTCAGGTGAATTTTCATTGTATGCAGCTGTAATATTTTCAATTACTTCTTCTGTAACAGTTTGTAGCCTTGAATTATCATTCCATAGATTATTAAATAATTCAATGTAAGCACTTGAGCGCTTCTGTTTTTTGAACCATATTATAAGCATTGTTGCCACGCTCGCATCCTAAATCTACTGTTGTGAAACCGGCAACAGGCATATAATTTTTGTCATCTACATTAATGAATCCCATCATATTTTCATTTGTTATATTAGACTTGAATACAACCTTTTTTTGTATCCACTCAGCACATTCCTTTGCAATTGATTTTTGAGTTAGCTCATTACGGAGTTTAACCTCAAATTCCGTACCATAGAGACTGCGTTCACGACTAAGGCGTGGAATATAAAATTCTCGCTTTTCCTTTTTTGTTTTTTCTGAAATAAAGGTAGGAGATGTAAATATGAAACGGAGTTCATCAATTCCTTTAAGTTCTCGCTTTAATTCTTGAAAAGCATAGATAGAAAAACAGGCCGCTGCAATAGACATCTTGCTTCCATCTTTTATTTCAACTGTCATATCATATTTCAACGTTTTGCTAATATTATCGATTAATTCCATTATATACAACTCCTTATTCTAATTACAAACTGCTTGTCCGTGTATAGGATATATCATAGGGAATTGCATTTTTTATATCTTTTACAATGAGTTTTATTCATATCTATTCTCATTTAAATTCCCTAACTTCATTATACGAAGCTGAATATAGTAATATCTAATTGTAATACATTAAGGTCATTTTTACAATTGATAAATGAAATTATCACAATATCTTGTAAATTATATTATATATAACTCTCTTAATAGTAAAGTAAATTATATACATTTTTTCAAAAGGCTATAATTAATATAATATAAAAAGCCAAGGGCGAACTAATACTTACCCTCGGCTCATGGCTTTATTTAATTATCACTGAGTATATTACCCATTTTAACTCCCATAAGTGAAGCCATCATAAGTCCTCTTGTCCATCCACTTGCATCTCCTAAACAAAAGAGATTTTTTATGCTTGTTTCAAAATTTGTTGTAAGTTCTACTTTGTTGCTATAAAATTTTACTTCAGGTCCATATAATAATGTTTCTGTTCCTGCAAAGCCTGGTACAACCGTATTTAATGACTCAATAAAATTTAATATATTTGTCATTGTTCTATATGGCATGGCTGCTGTTATGTCGCCTGCTACAGCATCTGGTAAAGTTGGTACTACGTTTGAACGGGACAATTCTTTTTGCCAAGTCCTTTTACCATCAAGTATATCACCATATCTTTGAACTAAAATGCTTCCATTACCTAACATATTTAAAAGCTCAGAAACTTTTATACCATATTTTATAGGTTCATTAAATGGATAACTGAAATTATGAGAAGATAAAATTGCAAGGTTAGTGTTGTTTGATTTTTTATCCTTGTAAGAATGGCCATTAACAACAGCTAAATCATTGTCGTAGTTTTCTTGGCTTACAAATCCACCAGGATTTTGGCAAAATGTTCTTACTTTATCTTTAAATGGTGCTGGGTAACCAATTAATTTTGATTCATAAAGTACATTGTTTACTTTTTCCATTACTTCATTTCTAACTTCAACTCTTACACCTATGTCAACAGTTCCAGCTCTATGTGCTATGTTGTGTTCAACACATAAATTTTCTAACCAATCAGCGCCTTTTCTTCCTGCAGCAATAACTACTTTGTCCGCATATACAGTTTCTTCAGTTTTGTGTTTTATAGAATCTGTTATTATAACACCTTTTATTTCACCATCTTCTACAATTATATCTTTTGCCTGAGTTAAAAATTTAATTTCAACATTATTTTCAATTAAATAATCTTCAATTTTTTTATAAATTTCCTGTGCTTTTTCAGTACCCAAATGTCTTATTGGGCAATCAACAAGTTTTAATCCTGCTTCAATAGCTTTTCTTCTTATTTCTTTGATTTCTTCTTTACCTTCAATACCTTCTATTTTAGAATCAGCACCAAATTCAAGATATATATTATCAGTATAATCAATTAATTCTTGAGCTATATCGTATCCTATTAATTCAGGTAAATCACCACCAACTTCAGGGCTTAGTGAAAGTTTACCATCTGAGAAAGCTCCTGCTCCTGAAAAACCTGTAGTAATATGGCAATATGGTTTACAATTAACACATTTTTTAGTTTTTTCTTTAGGACATCTTCTTTTTTCAATAGGGCTTCCCTTTTCAATTAATAAAACATTTTTATCTTTATTTTTTCTTATAAATTCAAGAGCAGTAAAAGCCCCTGATGGACCTGCTCCAACTATTATTAAATCATATTTCATGTTAATTTCTCCTTTTGTTGGGTAACTATTTTAATTATATTTTAGTTAAACAATTAAGAGGTATATAATATTTTATATAATGCTGCCCATTTCTGTCTATATAATTTCCTTTATTATTTTGAGACATAACGGTTGCTCTCTTATTTATGTTATTAATTATTCCAATTATTTGTTTTCCTTGAAATTCAAATGTTACTTTATTACCTACAACTAAACCGTATTCAGCAAAGCTTGCTTCTCTTGATGTTACTAATTTATGTGTTGATTCATTTTGCCCAAATAAATTAAATATTAATTTTTTAAATGGCTCTTTTTTGCAACTTGATTTTTTACAAATTAAAAATTCAATTACATGGCAAATTTCATGTTCGAAAACAAGCATTAAACTATGGAGTTTACTATTAGCTTGTATACCTCCAACATATTTATCCCTGTCTATTTTATCAAAATTAAATAAATGATTCAAAGATATTTTAATTTGAAACTCTACTTCCTCGGGTTTAATTTTTTCTATATGTTTTTTTGTAGTAGTATTTCCAGCTGCACGAGTCAATTGTTTTGAAAATTTAAATGTAATTTTTCCTTTGAAATTCTCTGCAAACCATGAATTCAAAAAAATTTCATCATATAAATTATATAATAAATATAAATCAGAATTGCTTATTTGAGTAAAATCAACTTGTTTTATATTAGCTGACTTTTCAAAGAGTTTATTTTTTATAATATTTCTTTTTTCATCTATAGTATTTAAGTCATATTTAATATTAAACATTATCTTTCCTTAATTAAAATTTATTTATTTTCAATCTATAATGATTAATCTTCATTATTTTCAAGCAAAACAACATCATTTTCATTTAATCCTGATGTTATTTCATAATACTTATCATTTTCAAGGTTAGTTGTAATTTCTCGTTCTTGTTGATTTTCACCCATTTTTAAAATCACATATTTTTTCCCATCTATTTCATAAACTGCATCCTTTTGTAAAAGAAGCACTCCCTCATGCTGTTCAAGAATTATTTTAACATCAACTTCTGTACCAATTCTTAATTTATTTTTATTTTCCAATATATCCGCTTCAACTCTAACTCTTTTTTGTTCTACTCCAAGGTCAGATATTTTGGATAATGCTTTAGGATGGATTCTATTCACTTTTAATTCTCCTATTATATCATCATTATCATCAGAATTTTGTTCTAAAACCACAAATTTCATATCATTTTTTACTTCTGATGCTTCATCTGCTAACAACTCAACATAAATTCCTAAACTGCTATCATCTTGAATTTCAACAACAATTTCTCCTAATTGAGTCATACTTTTTTCTTCTACATTTAATTCTGTGATTATTCCATCGAATTCAGCTTTAATAGTTGCTTGTTCTTGTTTTTTTTGAAGTATTTGCATTTGAACCATTATTTCTTCAACCTGTGCTTCATATTGCGTCTTTATATTATTAGAAACTCCTTTTAATAGTAAAGCATAATTATTTTTTGCTTCTTGAAGTTGGTTTTGTAAAATTTTAACTTTGTTGTCAGCCTCTTCATATTCAACTTTGCTAACTGCACCATTTTGGTATAACTCTTTTACTTTTTCAAAGCTGCTTACAGCTAAATCTAAATTATTTTCAACTGTGCTTATAGTAAGTTTTGCATTTGATACTTCTTGAAAATCTGCTCCTCTTGAAGCTTCATTATAGGATGCAGTTATAGAATCAATTTGCTTTTGCAAACTTTTAACTTCTAAATCATAATTGTTTTCATAAGTTAGTATAATGTCACCCTTTTTAACTCTGTCACCTATGGAAACATTTAATTTATCAACTTTTTGGCTCATATTTGAATAAAAAGTATTCACTTTTTTAGAAAAAACTGTACCCGTTTCATCCACTGTTTTTTGTATTGTTCCAAGTTCTACTTTTGTAGTATTTTCTTCTGCCGTTTTTCTCTTTTTAACAAATGAAAAAGCAAGCAAAGCTATAATAATTATTATTACTGATAAAATGATAATTTTTTTCTTTTTCATAAGGACCTCCGTTATGATATTCTACTTTTTAAAGATTGCATAAAATCTAATTTATGGATTTTTACATAGGTGATCAGCTGAGCTAATATTAAAAATACAATGGTAAAAATTACAGCCGAAACCACTTCATAAACAGTTAAAGGTTCTTTCATTGTATAAATATCTGTTGAGAACATTTTGCCCATGTAATCTATTAAAACTTTGCCAAGGGGTATTCCCAGTATAATTCCAATAAAAGACATTATAGAATTTTCTTTTATCAACATGTAAAATATTTCTTTTGTGGTAAACCCCATAACTCTTAAAGCTGAAAATTCTAAAGCTCTTTCATTGATACTCATAAGTGTCATGCTATAAACTATTACAAAACCCAAAAGACCTGAAAATATTATCATGCTTCCTATGGAAATAGCAGTCATACCAGTAATTTCTTCAAACATGTCTTTCATATCGCTTTGGGACTGTATTGAACTAATATTATCTACATTTTCCAATATTTTAGAAACATTATCTAAAGAATTAATATATACTCCATTGATAATATCTTTATCAAGGAATAATTTGTTCATATAATCTATGCTCATATAACCATTTATACCAAGACTTTGATTTATGATTTCTTTTACTATTACATATCCATCATCTTTGTCCGGCATGAAATTTTTAAGTAAAATTTTATCCCCTTTTCTAACATTTAAATAATCAGCTAAATTCGAAGATATTATAATGCCCTCATCAAAAACACCAACATCATAAAATACAGTATTTTTTTCTAAACCAATAACTGTAACTATTTTCGATTTATTTCCATTTACTATTTCAAAAGGAAGTTCTACTCTACCTTCAATATCATCTGCATTTAAAATTTTAGAAAATTCATTTTTAGTATTTTTATCTAAAAACGATGTAAACCCAACATTATACTGCATTTTCATAAATTCAGTGTAATGCTTATTAAACATTACATCAATTAAATCGTTCATCCAAAATGTCATTATAAGCATGCTACAAGTAATAGAAACCGCAGCTGCTATTAATAAAAATTTCTTTTGCTCCCTAAATATATTTCTCAAAACCATTTTCCAAGAAAATGATAATTTGTTCCAAATAAATTTAACATGTTCTAAAAAAATCCTCTTCCCCTGTTTAGGCGCTTCAGCCTGCATTGACTCTGCAGGATTTATTTTTAATATACCTCTTATTCCAAAAAGCCCTGCTGTCATACACAATAAAAGTGATAATAAAATCGCAGCTAATATTCTATTAAAATAAAATTTAATTGAAAGCAGAGGAATATTAAAATATTGCAAATACATAGATGTCATCATACTTGATAAAGCAGTTCCCATGAGTGAACCTATAACCCCACCAATTATACCAATGGTGGAAGCATATTTTAAATAATGAACTATAATTTCATAATTAGTAAATCCTAATGCTTTGAACACGCCAATAGAAGTTCTGTCTTTTTTTACAATTCTTGAAAGCATATTGGCAAGCATTATACCAGCAAATGTCAAAAATATTATAGGTACGGACTGAGACATTTTCTCATTTCCTTCAATTTCTTGATTTACCATTCCAAAACTAAGTTGTTCATCTTTTTTTACAACTCTTTTTATTCCATACTTATCTAAGTTCTCTTTTAAGAATTCACTTGTTTTATCAATATCATTCTCACTATTTAATTTTACAACTATTTCATTAAAATTTCCTCTATGTCCTGAAATCTGTCTTAAATAATTTTCTTCCACATAAACTACGCCAAAATTTTTAGGATCGGGCATTAATTTTTGTTCATTTTCCATCATATAAACATATTCAGGACTTGATGCAATTCCTGTAACATTAAATGTATGTTGCCTGCCATTAATTTTTAGCTTTATTTCATCATGCAATTTTATTTTTCTTGCATCTGCAAATTGTTTTATTACTATTATATTTTTTTCTGACAAACTCCTTTTTCCATCATTTATAAAAAGCTTGTTTATTTTATTTTCACTTTTATCTATAGAAACAATCCTTACATTAATGTTTTTATCTTCTTTGCTTAAAATTAAAGGAACGTCTAAAACAAGCCTTGCCTCTGCTTCCTTAATATTTTGAATACCTGTTAACTCTTTTTCAAGTTTTTCTGGTAAACTTACTGCGGTCACAAAAATGTCACCAAAATTAGCGCTATCATAATAATCATTAACTGTATCCCTTAAATTTAATGCTGAATTTTTAATAGCAGTAAAAATGAATATTCCAGTTACTATTATTAGAACCACTGCTATATATTGGCCTTTAGTTACTTTAATCATTCTTAAAAGCCTTTTATCAAGCTTTTTCATCACCATTCAATCCTTTCAGGAGCAATTGGATTTTTATTATTTATTATTTCAATTATTTTTCCGCTTCTCATTTTTATTACTTTATCAGCCATTTGCGATATAGCTGCATTATGAGTTATAACTATTACTGTATCATTATATTTTTTATTTACTTCTTTAAGTACCCTTAATATTGAAATTCCAGTTTCAAAATCAAGTGCGCCTGTTGGCTCATCACATAAAAGTATTTCAGGATTTTTAGCAACTGCTCTTGCAATAGCTACACGTTGTTGCTCACCACCACTCATTTGTGATGGAAAATGGTCCGTTCTTTCTAATAATCCAACTGAATTTAATACATCATCTATATCAATTGGATCAGAACAAATTTCTGAAGCAAGTTCAACATTTTCTCTTGCAGTTAATGTTGACATGAGGTTATAAAATTGAAATACAAATCCAATTTTATTCCTCCTATACATAGTAAGTTCTTTATCACTCATGGCTGTTATTAGTTCACCATTAAAATATACTTGACCATTAGAAGGAGTATCCATTCCTCCCATTATATTTAATAATGTACTTTTTCCTGAACCACTTGGACCTAAAATAACAATAAATTCTCCTTTATAAGCTTCAAAATTTACATTTTCTAAAGCTTTTACAACTATTTCACCCATTTGATAATTCTTGCTTAAATTTTCAACCTTTAACACAATATCTCTCATTGTGAAACCGCCTTTTAAAAATAAATTTAAACTAAATCTTCATAGCTTGCATCAACAGCTTTTATTAAATCATCAGGCTTAAGTATTAATTGTATACCTATCATTCCACCACTCACTAATATTTTATCGTGAAGTAAAGCTGATTCATCTAAAAATGTTTTATAATGCTTTTTCATTCCAATAGGAGAACACCCTCCCCTAACATATCCAGTATTTTTAGTTAAATCTTTTAAAGGAAGTAGCTCTATATTTTTTTCCTCTGCAGCTTTAGCTGCCTTTTTTAAATTCAATTCATATTCAACAGGAATACAAAATACATATAACTCTTTGCTATGACCAATTGATACTAATGTTTTAAATACTGTTTCTGGGTTTTGTCCAGTTTTATGTGCTACAGAAACTCCATCAACTTTTCCATCCTCACATTCATATGTTGAATAATCATATGCTATATCCATTGATTCAAGTATTCTCATAGCGTTTGTTTTATTGATTTTTTTCATTTTAATATCCTTTAAGATTAAATAGTTTATATATTACAAAAATATTAAAAGCAAATGCAATTAATGTTATTAAACAAAAATTTATTTTTTTTGTTTTATGATGAAATAAAAACATAGCAGCAATACTTCCAATTGAACCGCCTATAAATGATGATAGATGAAGTGTTTTTTCCTGTATTCTCCACTTGTCTTTCTTAGCTTTCATTTTATCCACATAAAACAAAATAAATGAAAATAAATTGACTGCTAAAAAATATATTATAAAAATTTTAAAGTAATCCATATTAGATTATCCCTACACACTTGTGCTTTAATTTTGCTATTAATTTATTTATTTTTTTACCTTCTGAAACGAATTTTTCTTCATATTCTGTCATTACGTTATTTTGTAAATAAGGGCTATGGTGTAAGTCCCTTGTAACTAAAATTAAATCCCAATTATCTTCTTTTAATTGTTCTAATGAATATTCAAATAAATCATTATTATCAGTTTTCATATGAATTTCTCCATTTTCAGTAAAAACCTTTTTGTATACATCCAAGAAATTCTTATGTGTCATCCTTCTTTTATAATGGGACGGTTTAGGCCAAGGATCTGAAAAGTTCAAATAAATTCTTTCTATTGAATTTGGTTCGAAAACATCCTGAAGTATATCTCCATTTGAATAAACAATAAAATAATTACAAGGATCATTTTCAATAGTTGACTTAGCACATCTATATGCAACTTTAACACTTTTTTCAAATCCAAAATAATTAATATCTGGATTTTGTAAAGCAGTTTCTCTTATAAACTTACCTTTTCCGCATCCTAATTCTACATGTATTGGGTTGGGGTTATTAAATAATTTATTTAATTTATAATCTCTTTTTTCAGGCTCAGTTATTGCTTTTTCATTTTCCTGCAAATATTCATATTGTCCTTCTATATATCTTAATCTCATTATTACTCCTGTATTTTTAAAATTTTAATATTAATTTAAATCTTTCACATAATAATATATGTACATATAAAATATACAGCATTTTAGCAAATTTCACAATGATTTTTTCTGTTTTGTAATACTATTAACCTATTGCTTTTATCAAAAAATAATAGTAATATAAATATATATAATTAAAATATATAACGAGGTGGCTTATGGATTTTTTACTTAATTTATCTGGACCAATTTTATACATAATCATATTTATAGCAAAAATAATAGAAGTTTCAATGATGACGCTTAGATTAGTGTATATTAACAAAGGAGAAAAATTAATAGGAGCTATTATCGGATTTTTCGAAGTGATGATTTGGCTTATAATTGTTAGTTCCGTACTAACAAATGTAACAGAAGATCCTATTAAAGTTTTCGTTTACTGCTTTGCTTACTCCATAGGAAGTTTTGTAGGAGTTACTATTGAAAATAAAATTGCAGTTGGTCTTGCTTCGTTACAAGTTGTCATAGGTGAAGATGAAGGTGACGACTTAGCAAGCTTAATGCGTCAGGATGGATTTGGTGTTACAATCCTTGATGGAAGAGGAATAGACAAAAGCAAAAAAAGTGTATTGTTCATACAATTAAAAAGAAAAAGAATTCCTGAAGCTATTAAATTAATACAAAACACATATTCCGATGCATTCATTTCAGTTAATGATTTAAAATCCGTTAAAGGTGGATTTTTAATAAAATAATGCAAAAAGCTGTATATAGAAATTAATCCTATATACAGCTTTTTTTAATTAACAAATGCATCATAGATTGCTTTTATAGTATTTTCAAAATCTTTATTATCTACACCAACAATAATGTTTATTTCACTTGAACCTTGGTCAATCATCCTAATATTTATATTATTAGCACCAAGAGAACCAAAAAGTTTTGCTGAAATTCCTGGTTTTGATGCCATATTAATTCCAACTGTTGATATTAAACTTAAATTATTATGAACTTTTACATAATCCGTTTTACATTTAATTTTTAATTCTTCTATAATTTCATGTGCTACTTTATCTATACTTTCTGAAGGAAGAACTATTGAAAAACTGTCGATACCTGAAGGAATATGATCTATGCTTATACCTCTTTCTTCAAATACTTCCAATGCTTTTCTAAGAATACCTACTTCATTTGCCATATGTTCTTTTCTAACATAAAATGCTGAGAAGTTTTTCTTGCCTGAAATACCAGTTATAACATATTCATTTACATAGTCTTCATCTAATTCATCTTTTCCCATTATTATGGTGCCTGGATTTTCTGGTTCATTAGTATTTTTAATATTTATAGGAATTCCTGCTTCTCTAACTGGGAAAATTGCTTCATCATGCAAAACAGAAGCCCCCATATAAGAAAGTTCTCTTAATTCTTGATAAGTTATTTGCTTAATTTGTTTTGGATTTTTTATAATTCTTGGATCTGCAATTAAAAATCCTGAAACGTCTGTCCAATTTTCATACATATCTGCATTTACTGCACTTGCTACAATTGCTCCAGATATGTCAGAACCACCTCTTGAAAAAGTTTTTATGCTTCCATCAGGATATGTTCCATAAAATCCAGGAATAACAGCCTTTTTACAATTTAAAGTTGCTTGTCTTATTGATTCCCTAGTTTTTTCTTTATTTAAACTTCCGTTATAGTTGAAAAATATAACATCTTTAGCATCTATAAAATCACATTTCAAATAATCAGCTAACAGTAAACCGCTTAAATATTCACCTCTTGAAACAATGTAATCTTCACTACATTTATTGTTTAACTGAAATCTTATTTCTTTAAATTCTTTATCTAAATCAACGGATAAATTTAATACTTTTTTTATATTGTTAAATCTGAATTCTATTATTTTTAAAACTGGATCAAAAGGTACTGAATATTTAACATGAGCATGTGTTAAATATAGCATGTCAGTAATTTTATTATCTTCTTTAAACCTTTTTCCAGGTGCTGATACTACAACAAATTTTCTTTCTTCATTATTTATTACAATGTCATGTACTTTTTTAAACTGATTTTCATCTGCTAAAGAAGTACCTCCGAATTTAGCAACTTTTAACATAATTTCCTCCTGATATACTTTAACCAGTAAACAATATCATATTAAAAATATATTGTCAATATTTTTAATACATATGTCTTGAAATTAAAAACAGTTATTTATTGCAGTTGCTACAATAAAATTTTCTTTTTAAACATAGACATAATTATATACTAATTCATAAATTATTTTTTATAATGATATTACCCTCTTAAATCATCTAAAAGTTTAGTTTTTTCAATAGTTTTATCATCTTTATATTTGATTATTTTTGCTGGAGTTCCTGCAACAACAGCCATTTCAGGTACATCTTCAGTTACAACGCTGCCTGCAGCAACAACTGCACCCTTACCAACTCTTACGCCTTCTAAAACAACTGCGTTAGCTCCAATTAAAACATCATCTTCAATTATTACAGGTGTTTTGCTTGGCGGCTCTAATACTCCAGCAATAACTGCTCCTGCTCCAACGTGAACATTTTTACCGATTGTACCTCTTGCGCCTACAACTGCATTCATATCAATCATAGTTTTTTCGCCTATTACTGCTCCTATATTGATAACTGCACCCATCATTATTACGGCATCTTTTCCTATATCCACCATATCTCTTATTATAGCACCAGGCTCAATTCTTGCTTGAATTTCATTAGTATCAAGTAAAGGTATTGCAGAATTTCTTCTATCATATTCTAAATGGTATATTTCTATTTGTGGATTTTCTTGTAATAATTTTTTAGCTTCATTATATTCACCAATAAAAATAGCCATATCATCGGATTTGAACATTTTTAAATCATATTTATCAGCACTTGTTATATGTCCTGAAACATATAATTTAACCGGTGTAGATTTTTGTGCATCCTTTATAAATTTTGCAATTTCGTATGCATCCTGTAATTTTAATTCCATTTTTGTCTCCTATTATTTTTATTTATTATAAAATGTACTTATATAGTTTATAACTATTTTCAATTAAAATACATCTTCTGTTGTATAAAATCCTTTTGGCTTATCATTTAATTTCAAAGCTATATCAAAAGCACCTCTTGCAAATATTTTTTTTGAAAATGCTGTATGCTTTATTTCTAAAATTTCATCAGGTCCTGAAAATATCACAGTATGTTCTCCAGGAATAGTTCCAGCTCTAAGCGCATGTGTTTCTATTTTTTCTCTTTTTGTTTGTTTCATTATGTCTTCTGCCAGAGTTATAGCAGTTCCACTTGGAGAATCTATTTTTTTATTGTGATGTTTTTCCACTATATCAATATCAAATCCATTTAATTCTTTTGATATACTTTTGAGAATTTTTCTAAATACATTAATTCCTAATGATGTATTTGAAGATAGCATGACAGGAATATAATTTCCTGTTTCTATTATTTTATTTTTTTGTTCTTCAGTATAACCTGTAGTGCAAATGAGCAAAGCAGAATTTCTTGTAATTGCATAATCCAATAAAAAGTCAAGATTAGAAGGATTAGAAAAATCGATTATAACATCAATTTTTACATTTATATCCTGCCCATAGTTGCCGCTTTTAGGAGAAAGACTTCCTGCTAAAAAAATATTGTCATATGTTTCAATTTCTTGCTCTAATACTTTGCCCATTGCACCATTTATTCCACAAATAACTATATTAATCATTTTATATCCTTTTGTTCTCAATTTATTTTAATTTATGTTCTTTATATATATTAACAAGTTTTACTTAATATCCCTATACCGTATAAATCCATTTCTTTTATCAGTTTATCCCTGTTTTCGCTGCTCATTTGATATAGGGGTCCCCTTACCTCAGGGCTGCACATATTCATAATGCTCATTGCTTCTTTTACAGGCATTGGATTAGTTTCAATAAACAAAGCATTTATTAATCCATTCATAGAAAGCTGTGCTTCTCTAGCCATTACTACATTTCCTGCTTTGAAATCATCAACCATTTTTTTAGTCTCTACCGGAAGAATATTTGCAACTACTGAAATTACTCCATGTCCGCCAAGTGACATCAAAGGAACAATCATATCGTCATTACCTGACCAAACTAAAAAATCTCTTGGGCATAACCTTATAATCTCTGCTACCTGACTTATATTTCCGCTTGCTTCTTTTAATCCTACTATATTTTTAATTTTAGACAATTCCAATGCAGTTTTAGGCTCCACATTCATACCCGTTCTTCCGGGAACATTATAAACAATTATTGGAAGATTTGTGCTTTCAGCAATCATTTTGTAATGATTTACTAAACCTCTTTGAGTTGTTTTGTTGTAATAAGGCGTTACAATTAATAGTCCGTCAGCACCGGCACTTTCACAAAATTTAGCTTTGTTTATTGCTGATTGTGTGCAGTTGCTTCCTGCACCAGCTATAACAGGTATTCTTTTATTGACTCTGTCAATTACAAATTTTACTACGCTGTGATATTCTTCATCCGATAATGTAGAAGCTTCTCCTGTGGTACCTGCTACTATTATTGAACCTGAATTTTCTACATGCATATCAACTAATTTCGCTAAAGTTTTGTAATCAATATCTCCTTTTGTGAATGGTGTAACTATTGCTACTCCACTACCTCTTACTAAATCGTCCATATTATAATCTCCTTTTAAATTATTTAATTTTTCAAATAATTTCCTTACTACATGTCGCTTATGATTATAAATTATGAACTTTTTTAAACAATGTGCCAAACTTTGCTAAAAAAGTATAAAAAAAAGCGACATGAGAGCAAAAAGGCTCTCAGACGCTTTTATATTTTAAATACAAAAACAAAAACAACTGAACCATCTTGCCCAGCACATTACAGCTCTCTCCTATAGGATTGGGAATGCATCCTATAAAAACAGTATTACATCTNNCATCGCAACCTCTGTAATATACCCATGAAATATTTAATTTATTAAATTATAAACCCGTAATCTTCTATATGTCAAGTACTTTTTAAATTTTATTCATTTATATAAAATATATGTTAAAAATAAATTTTTTAATGCTTTTTTAAGAAAGTTGTATTATAATCAATTACATATACATTTTTATATTTAAATTCATCATTTTCGTAAATGGTGATTGAAAAATAAATTTATGAATATACTTTTAATATGAAATTAGTTGCAAGATACAAGCAGTTTAGGAGATGATAAATATGTTATGTTCGGTATGCAAAAAAAATGTAGCTGTTATATACGTTAATAAAATTTTAGAAGGTAAAATGCAAACAACAGGATTGTGCATTCCATGTGCTAAAAAACAAGGAATTGCCCCTATTGATCAAATAATGCAACAAAGTGGTATGAACCCTGAAGATTTTGAAAATATAAATAATCAACTTGCTGAAATAATGGGAGATATGGATATTAATCAATTATCTAACAACATAAGTTCACAGGAAGAATCTGATGATAAAAACAACATGAATTCACTTATGAATTTAATGAATTCTGCATTTTCAGGAATCTCAAATTCTAATAACAAAGAATTTCAAGTAGAAGATGAACAAAATGATAGCGAAGATGCAAACTCTGAAAGAGGGAGCGGAATAGGAACTAAAGTTAAAGAAAAAATTAAACGCAAAAAATTAAAATATCTTGATACTTACGGTACTAATTTAACTGAACAAGCAAGGTATGGAGAAATAGATAGAATTGTAGGTAGAGAAAGAGAAATAGATAGAGTTGTTCAAATTTTAAACAGAAGATCTAAAAATAATCCATGTTTAATAGGCGAGCCAGGTGTTGGTAAAACAGCTATTGCTGAAGGTCTTGCTGTAAGAATAGCTCAAAAACAAGTTCCAATAAAACTGTTCAATACAGAAATTTATTTACTTGATTTAACTGCAGTTGTTGCAGGTACGCAATTTAGAGGACAGTTTGAATCACGTATGAAAGCAATTATTGACGAAGCTAAAAAAGCAGGAAATATAATAATTGTTATTGACGAAGTTCACAATATAGTTGGTGCTGGAGAAGCTGAAGGCGGCGCAATGAATGCTGCAAATATTTTAAAACCAGCTTTAGCAAGAGGAGAAGTACAAATTATAGGTGCTACAACTCTTGATGAATACAGAAAGCATATTGAAAAAGATACTGCCCTTGAAAGAAGATTCCAACCAGTTATAGTTGAAGAACCTTCTGTTGAAGATTCTATTGAAATTTTAAAAGGAATTAAAGATTATTATGAAGATTATCATAGAGTAAAAATTTCTGATGAAGTTGTAGAACAGGCAGTTCTAATGTCTGAAAGATATATTACTGACAGATTTTTACCTGATAAAGCAATAGATGTTCTTGATGAAGCTGGTTCACGAGCTAATTTAAAAAATCAAGGTTTAGTAGAACTTGAAGCATTAAAATCTGAAATAGAAAAAATAAGAGCAGAAAAAGAAGATGCAGCTGAAAATGATGATTATGAAAAAGCAGCAGAGCTAAAAGTTAAAGAAATATGAATTGAAGGAAAAATAAGAGATTTAACAACTGAATGTGACAATGTTCATCTTACAGTTGAAGATATAGCTTATGTAATTGAAGCCTGGACAAAAATACCTGTTCAAAAAATAAATGAAGCAGAAGCAGAAAAATTAATTCATTTGGAAGACAGACTTCACAAAAGAGTTATAGGTCAACATCAAGCTGTTACAAGCTTAGCAAGAGCTATAAGAAGAAACCGCTCAGGATTTAAGAAAAAGAAAAAACCATCATCATTTATATTTGTTGGACCTACAGGTGTTGGTAAAACAGAACTTGCAAGGACATTAGCTTTTGAGTTATTTGAAAATGAAGATGCCATGATAAGACTTGATATGTCCGAATATATGGAAAAACATACTGTTTCAAAATTAATCGGAGCTCCTCCAGGATATGTTGGATATGATCAAGCTGGATTTTTAACTGAAAAAATAAGAAGAAAACCATATTCAGTTATCCTTCTTGATGAAATTGAAAAAGCTCATGAAGATATATTTAACTTACTTTTACAAATTCTTGAAGATGGAAGACTTACTGACAGTCAAGGAAGAACAGTTAATTTTGAAAATACAGTTATAATTATGACTTCAAATGCAGGAACAAGTATTAAAGGAAATAAAATAGGTTTTGACAATAAAGAATATGAAGCTATGGAATCAAAAGTTAAAGATGCTTTAAAACAAGCATTCAGACCAGAATTTTTAAACCGTATTGATGATGTAATAGTGTTTAGTGAATTGTCAAAAGAAGAATTAAGTCAAATAATTGATTTAATGATTAAAGAAGTTACAAATGAAGGTAAAGAAAAGAAAATCCTAATTGATGTAACTGATAAAATGAAAAGCCACATACTTGAAAAAGGATATAATTCAAAGTATGGAGCAAGACCATTAAGAAGAGCTATTCAAAAATATATTGAAGATGAAATATCCGAAGCATATTTAAGAGGATTGTTAAAAGAAACCAACTCTGTATTAGTTACTGTTAATGATGAAGGTAAAACTGAGTTAGTTATAAATTAAGTATAAAATAAAAACATGGCATATAAGTATATGCCATGTTTTTATTAGAGGGATTTATTTTATCTTTATCTGTATAAAGGGATTAGTTATTTAAAAAGCCAACTGCTAAAACTCCAGGTCCAACATGTGTTCCTATTACACAACCAACTTCATTTTCAAAAATATTTTTAGTTTTATACTTTGCTTCAAATTCAGCTTTAAGAACTTTTAGCTGTTCAGGATTTTGAGAATGGAATAAGAAAACATCTTTATTAGTTAAATCAATATTATTTTGAGCTATCCAGCTATCAAACCATTTAATAGCTTTGTTCTTGCCTCTTACTTTATCTATTGCATCAATTTTATTTTTCTTAATTTGAATAACAGGTTTAACACCTAAAATAGATCCAACTACAGCTTGACCTTTAGAAATTCTTCCACCTTTTTCAAGATACATAAGAGTATCTAAAGCAATAACTACTTCAAGTTTTTCTTTTTCCTGTTCTAATATTTCATAAATTTCTTTTGCACTATTCTTCTCTTTAATTAAATCAATTGCACGCATAACCAATGCAAACTCACCTAAGCTTGCATTTTCTGAATCAATTAAATAAATATTTTCACTGCCTACAATCTCTTTTGCAGCTCTAGCAGATTCAAATGTACCGCTTAATTTTGAACCTATGAAAATACCTATAATTTCATCTCCGCTTTCTATTATTTCATTAAAAGCTTCAACAAATTTTCCTGGAGGAACTTGAGATGTAGTAGGAAGTTTTTCTGATTTAGCAAGCTTATCAAAAAATTCTCCTGTACTTATTTCAATACCGTCTAAAAATGAATCATCTCCAAAATTTACTGAAAGTGGAACCATTTTAATATTGTATTTTTCTTTAATTTCACTTGTAACATCTGCTGTACTATCTACAACTAATCTAATACCCATAACATTACCCCTTTATTATTTCTAATTTCAAATTTTTTGATTATGGAAGCATTTTGATAAAAAATCATCCCGACATATCGGGTTATTTATAATTATACTTTTGTTTAAAAAATATGTCTATATTTGACAATACTTTTGCTAATAAATTTTCTTCTTCTTCATTTAATTCATGTAATGCACTTGTTACTAAATCAATATGAAATTCTTCATGTACTTTAAAGGCTTCTACACCTTTGTCCGTCAATTTTATTTTCACTACACGCCTATCTTCAACAGAACGCTTCCTTTGTACGTATCCTTTTTTTATCAGGTTATCTATTGCAGTAGTTAGAGTACCAGATGTGATTTTTAAATTCCTTGCTGTATCCGACATGTTGCGTTCTTGTCCAACGCCTATGTTATCTATAACATGCATTTCAGATATTGAAAGATCAGAAAATTCTCCTCTTCTTAAACATATTTCTTCTATATCCAATATGTTTGCAAAAAGACGCACAAGTATTTCGTTAATAGAATCACGATGGCTCATTTAATCACCTCAAATACTTTGATAATCAAATTATATTTGTAAAATACATTTTTGTCAAGTACTTTTATAATACTTATATCAACAATTAGTTTTAAAAATCGCCTAAATATAAACAAAGGAGTTTAACTCCTTTGTTTCATAAGAAAACGCCACATAAAATCTTTAGCTTCTTCTGCATAATCTATATTTATTCGTTTTGTATGTTCTATTTCATAATTTTTATAACCATCATTCAATATGTAAATTTCTTCTTTAATCAAGTCTATATCATTTTCTTTTTTAGTTATATTAAGTGCTTTACAAAGCTTTCCTGGTCCATTTGATAAATTTTTCAGCTGTGTTTTTGAAATTTCATTTAAATGTTTATTATATCTGTTTAAACACATCATATCAATATTTTCAAGTGGTATCATACCTCTAAGCAATACACCACTTCCGCATCCTTCCTGCTCAGTTACAACATTCATACAATAATACATACCGTAAATCATATATACATATGTATGCCCTGGAGGTCCAAATAATGTTTTATTACGCTCAGTTATTTTTCCTCCATAACAATGACTTGCTTTATCCACAGCTCCTATATAGGCTTCTGTTTCACTGATTCTGCCTGATAAAATATATCCATTATTATTATAAACTAATATTTTACCTATGAGTTCTTCTGCTACTAACAGTGTATCACGATTATAAAAATCCCTATTTAATTTATATAAATTACTTTTATCATTTTTATCATTCATTTAACATTCTGCTTTCATTTCATTTATATTTAAAATCAAAATTAAAGATTAAAAAGTTTTTTAAAATTAATTGATGTTTGTTCTGCAACTTTTTCAACTGGAATATCTTTAATTAAAGCTATTTCTTCAGCAACATACGAAACTAATGAAGGATTATTTCTTTTTCCTCTAAAAGGTTCAGGGGTTAAATAAGGACAATCAGTTTCAATTAATAAATTATTTAGAGGAATTTCTTTAGCGACTAACTTTGGAGTTTTAGCTTTTTTAAAAGTTACTGGACCACCAAGAGAAATATAAAATCCTAATTTAATAAATTCCATAGCCATTTCTACGCTGCTAGAAAAACAATGAAGAATTCCCCTTGATCCATCATAATGCTCTTCTTTCATTATTCTTAAAATATCTTCATGTGCATCTCTATCGTGTACTATATATGGCATATCAAGTTCTTTTGCAAGTCTAATCTGCTCTCTAAACCATTTTTTTTGTGTTTCTCTATCAGAATTATCATAATAATAATCAAGACCTATTTCACCTATTGCTAATACCTTTTTATTTTTCGATAAATCTCTAAAAATATTCATAGTATCATCATTCATATATTTAGTATCATGAGGATGACATCCAACTGCTGCGTATATAAAATCATATTTTTGGGATAGCTCAACAGAATTTAAAGATGTTTTTAAATCAGCACCTGCATTTAAAACTAATTCTATATTATTTTCTTTTAAAGATTTAATTAACTGCTCTCTGTCATCATCAAATCTTTCATCATCAAGATGAACATGGCTGTCTATAAATTTAATATTATTTTTCAACTTTTTTATCCTTCTTTTTATTTCTATATTCTTTCGCTGTGTTTTTAAATATGTCTAATTGATCATCACCACTTTTGAAAATAAGTTCTAATTTAGCATCTTTATTATAAGAAGTTTTATGCAACAATTTTACTTTTATTCTTTGTTTTGCATCAGGTTTTAAATAATCAATACCCTTTACATCTTCCCATCTAACTAAAGAATTTCTTTTTAAAACACCTAAATTTGTTACCCTTGTTTTTTTAGATAATGGTAAATATAAAACTACCAATAACAAAGGCATTAATAACATAAATATATTTTCAGTATTTATGCCTGTAGATGCAAAACTTACTTGGAATGTTACAAATGTTGAAAATATCATGAATACAAGTACCATTCTACTTACATTTCTCATAACTATATCATCATAATTTAATTGGTATAAAACTTTCATATTTTCTTTTTTATTTCTCATACTACTTTTTAAATTAGAATAAAGGAAAAACAAGCATAAAATTATTATCATGGAATACAATAACGATTGTGAATTCATAAAAAACCCTCTCTTTTCATAAGTAATTTTTAAAAATTATGTTAAAATCAAATTTTATTCTACTATAAATTCATTAAAAATTCAAGAATTTTTAGCAATTTTTAGCATTATACACTAATTTACTATAAAGATTATATACTTACAATCAGTTTTAAAATTCCAAACTTAATCTCAGGATTAATTTCAAAAACAGTTTTTTCAATAGAGTATTTCATATTTTATCCTCCTCAATAATTATTTACCAACATATTATTATCAGTAAATTTTTCCTAATATATTAATATTATACTAATTAATAATAAAGTCAATTAAAAAAAGCATCTTCGATGCTTTCGCTATGGAACCCTATGGTTCCCTTCGACGGCTGTTCCACAGCCTGAGCACCCTCCTTAAAGCGGAGGGGAATTCTTCCCCTTCACCCCTTATTTTTTGTATTATAGGAAAATAGTACTTTCCTATAATATAAAAAAAGAACCTCAATTTTAGAGGTTCAATATCAATATTTAATAACTTTTTTCTCCAACCATGCTGCAAAAAAATACATTATTGCAGCTATAACTGCTAAAACGAACACTCCCATCATAACTAAATCAAGTTTAAATGTTTGGCTACCATATAAAATTAAATATCCAATACCTTCTTTAGAAACTAAAAATTCACCAACAATAACACCAATCCAAGCTAAGCCTATGTTTACTTTAATTACGCTCATAATATTAGGGAAATTAGCTGGTATCACAACATTCTTTAATATTTGATATTTATTTGCTCCAAAAGTTTTAAGAAGTATTATTTTATCATTTTCAACACCCTTAAAACCAGTGTTTAAAGTCATTATAGTAACAACAACAGATATAGATGCTGCTGTAACAACAATACCTGAGAATCCCATTCCAGCCCATAAAATAATTATAGGTGCTAATGCTGTTTTAGGAAGACTATTTAAAATTACTAAGTATGGATCAAGAATTTTGTCTAATTTTTCAAACCACCATAACATTATTGCCACTAAAATACCTACTATTGTTCCTGCTAAAAATCCTGCGAATGTTTCTACAGAAGAAGCATACAAATGCTTAAACAAGCTTCCATCTTCTACGAATTTCACTATTAACTTATAAATAGCACCTGGACTGCTGGTTAAAAAAGTATCTATTAATTTGAACCTTGCTGCAAATTCCCATAAAGATATAAAAAAAATAAATATTAAAATTTGGACTGTTCGTATAAAATATTTTTCTCTTTTAACTGATTGAAGAAATTTTTGCTGTTCTATTGATATTATTTCATTTGTATTTGTATTATTTTTTTTATCATTATTATTTTTCAACATAATCAAGATCCCCCCATATCTGCCTAAAATAATCTCCAAATGCCTGTGTATTTCTGCAATTCATAGGAGTTCTATCTTTACATAACTCTTCAAAATTTATAATGTATTCTTTTTTTATTTTAGCCGGACGTTCTGTAAAAATAATAACTCTATCAGAAATACTGACTGCTTCTGGTATATCATGGGTTACCATAATTGCAGTCATCTTTTCTCTTCTCAGGATTTCACCAACTTCATTTCCTACTGCAAGTCTTGTTTGATAATCTAATGCTGAAAATGGTTCATCCAACAATAATAAATCAGGCTCTATGGCTAATGTTCTAACCAGTGCAGCTCTTTGCCTCATACCACCTGAAAGTTGGCTTGGATAATGATTTCTAAAATTATAGAGTCCATATTTTGTTAACATTTGAAGTACTTTATCTTTATTTTCTTCAGTATCTTTGTGTTGTATTTCTAATCCAAGCATACAATTTTTAAATATGTTTCTCCATTCATACAATTGATCTTTTTGAAACATAAATCCAATACTTTTAGTATTTAATAAAACTTCTCCTCCTGAAGGTTTCTCTAAACCTGCCAATATGGACAATATTGTAGATTTACCACATCCAGAAGGACCTACTATAGAAACTATTTCTCCTTTTTCTATTTTAAAAGAAATATCTTCAATAGCTTTTGTTTCATTATTAATTGTATGAAATCTTTTAGAGATATTTTTCACTTCGCATATATATTCCATTGCTACCTCCGTTAAACAAATACGTTAATTTCATACATTATCTTATTCATAAACTAATATTAAGTTAATAAAAAGTGAAATTTATATTTATATTTAAATTTGAAATTAAAATTAATTAATATAATAATAAAAATTTGAAAAACTATTATTGAATTATTAATCAAGAAAAGGAGTGAAATTATGTTTAAAAGTTTAGTCAATAAATTAAAAATGACCAATAAAAAAGGACAGAATCAAAATCCAGGCAATGTTTATATTCCAACTGAACAAGAAGTGGTAGAAAGAAAAAAAGATGTGGATGCTAACGAAAAGTAAAAATTTTTCAACACAAAAAAATATGAACTAGGTATAATAACCTAGTTCAAACACCACACAAATATATAATAAATAGAGGGGGAATTTTTTACATGCCCATTATATATTTAAAATATACCTCCTTTCAACTATTTTATTATTAATATTTTGTAATAAATATTAATAACGTTTACAAAAAAAATTATGTTTTACTAATTCAAAACTAAACTTAAATTATAAAAATTCATTTCATATAATTTGCAAAATTAATTAATTAACTATTCTTATTCATTACCCCTAAAATATGTTACTAATGTTTAATTTTATGATATTTTCTTTTATTAAAATAAGAATTCATAAACCAAATACAAACACTTTATTACTTTTAGTTTGTATTTTAAATAAACATAATTTTATAGTTGATATATTTTATTATTTAATGTAACATAGTAATACAAAACAACATATTTTAATACTAAACGTTATAATATGTTTTGCAATATATGTATATAAAAATTAATATTAAAGGGAGATCAAAATGAACAACAATATAATTAATGAAATTAAATTTGTAAATGAACCTATTTTAAATTATGAAATCGGAAGTACTGAAAGGATTGAACTTGAGCAAGAATTAAATAGGATGAAAAACTCTTTTGTGGATATACCTGTAATAATCGGCGGAAAAGAAATTCGCACTGGACAGAAAGGTACATGCGTTCTTCCTCACAATAAAAATAAAGTTATTGGGGAATTCCACAAAGCAGGAAAAGAAGAAATTGAAATGGCAATTGAAGAATCTTTAAAAGCAAAAGAAAAGTGGGAAATGATGCCTTGGCAGTCAAGAGTGGCAATATTCTTAAGAGCTGCTGAGTTAGCAGCAGGACCTTGGAGAGCAAAAATAAATGCTGCTACAATGCTTTCTCAAAGTAAAACATATAAACAAGCAGAAATAGATTCAGCCTGTGAGTTAATAGACTTTTTCAGAAATAATGTAGCAATTTTGCCACAAATTTATTCTGAGCAACCTATATCTCCAAGCAAGGTATGGAACAAAACAGAATATAGACCTCTTGAAGGATTTATATATGCTATATCTCCCTTTAACTTTACTTCAATAGCTGCAAACCTTCCATGCGCACCTGCTATTACAGGCAATGTAGTTTTATGGAAACCAGCATCTGTAGCTGTTTACACAGCATACGTAGTTTATGAGCTTCTTAAAGAAGCAGGTCTTCCTGATGGTGTAATTAACTTTATTCCTGGTAATGCTGGTGAAATAAGCGATATAGTATTAAAAAATAAACATTTAAGCGGAGTACACTTCACTGGGTCAACTAAAGTTTTCCAAGACATGTGGACAAAAGTAGGAAACAATATTACAAATTACAGAACATTCCCAAGACTTGTCGGAGAAACAGGCGGAAAGGACTTCATAGTTGTTCATAGTTCTGCTAACATAGAATCAGTATCACGAGGAATTATTGAAGGTGCATTCGAATATCAAGGTCAAAAATGTTCTGCAGCATCTCGTTCATACATCGCAAAAAGCATTTGGCCAAATATAAAAGAACTCATCATTGAAAAAGCTGCTAAAATTAAAGTTGGAGACATAGAAGAAACAGATACATTTATGGGCGCAGTAATTGATCAAAAATCATTTAACACTATAAAAAATTATATTGATTTTGCTAAAGAATCTGATGATGCAGAAATAATTTTCGGTGGAAACTATGATGACAGTTTTGGATATTTTATAGAGCCAACTATAGTTTTAACTAAAGATCCACACTTCAAAACTATGGAAGAAGAAATATTCGGACCTGTTATGACGATCTATGTATATAATGATGATGATTTTTTAGAAACTCTTAAATTAGTTGACACAACATCAAATTATGCATTAACAGGAGCTTTATTTGCAAAAGACAGATATGCTATAGATCAAGCCCAAAAAGCTTTGATTAATGCTGCAGGTAATTTTTATATCAATGACAGACCTACTGGTGCAGTTGTTGGTCAACAGCCATTTGGAGGATCAAGATTATCAGGAACTAACGACAAAGCTGGTTCTAAAATAAACTTAATGCGATGGATAAGTCCAAGAGTTACAAAAGAAGCATTGTCTAATTAATCAAACTTTAAACATAAGTATTCCACTAAAAAAAAGCAATCCAATATGGTTGCTTTTTTTAGTGGAAATTTTTAGCTACAACAGTGGCCGCCCACATCACCATTTTTAACCATCAACAAATTATTGTTTTCATCGACACTTAAAGCTTCAAATCCAATTTGCTTAAATATTTTCTCATATTTTTTATCCATAAAAGCATAAGTTTTTTCAGCTCCTAAGTTTACAGCTTTTCTTGTGAGCATTCTTATGATTAAATCGCTGTAGTGATTACCCCTGAACTCTTTTAAAACACAAACATTGTCTAATAAATATTTACCGTCCTTAAACAAGAGTCTACCCGTACCCATGGGACAATTATCATTATAAACAACCAAATTAAAAGAAAATTCATCATAAATATCTGATATATTATTTTCATTTTGATTTAATTCTTTTATAAAAACTTCTTTTCTAATATTTAAAGCTTCATTTAAATTTTCTATTCCTTGAAACCATTTAGTTGATATCATAATTTCACCTTGAATTTTATTTTAGTTATTTTCTATTAAAGAAATAAGATTATTTCTTGCTTTTGTAATAAATTCTATTGGTTTTAAACTTTTTTCTTCTTCATATGGATAAGTTTCCATTGAAAAACTTTTTAAATTTGTTTGTTTCAAAATTTTAATAATTTTATTCCAATTTACATGACCTTTGCCTGGAATCCAGTGCCTGTCACATTTGCTGTCGTTATCTGATAAGTGGATACAGAATAATTTATGCTTCCATTTTTCAAGTATTTCACCATAGCTTTGACCACAAACAAAATCATGGGATGAATCATAACAAAATCCTGCGTAATCAGAATTTAATTCTTTTAATAAAAAGTCCGTATATTCAAACATTTGAGTATTTTCAAATGCTACTTTTAATTTTATATCTTCTGCCGTTTTTATTATTTTTTCAAATGAATCATATCCATTTTTAAAATTTAATTTCAGATTGTTACCGTGAACCGTATGCATAACAATTGTATCAGCACCGCTGTTTTTTATTTCATACATGCATTTAATTATTTTTTCTGTTTGTATATTCTTTTTGCTTAAATCATCACTCCATAAAGTATTTGTTTCTTCAAAAGGTAAATGCACATTATCAAGTATTAGTCCATTTTCATTTACTATTTTAATTAAATTTCTTCTATCAATAAAATTAGGATATATTTCATCTTCCCACCATAGCATTACATAATCATAATTAGCAAGACTAATTGATTTAATTCGTTCTTCAAAAGATTCTATATATCCATACCAATGAAAAATTCCTGTTTTAAACATTATATACTCCCTATTTACAATATTATATCTTTAAAATATTGCAAAAAAATAATTTTTTATGCTATAATTGCTTATTAATCAACGAGGTGAACTATGCAAAAATTTAATATATCCGATGAATTCATTTGTAGTTGCAATGAAGCACTGCCTTTAGAATTTCCTAAATATACTTCCCAACTTATGAATCTTGCAAATCAAAATGCCCATGGAACGAGACCTAAAGTTGTAGGACAGCTTTCAGAACTTTTTCCTGAATATTTAAACAGCGACTTAGATCCTACAAAAGAAGGATGGGAAAAATGGTATTTAAAAAATTATCCTGATGCAATGGATACTGCAGTAGAGAGAATAAATGACCAAATTGAAAATTTAAAAAACACACTTCCTTTAGTTACAAAAGATATGATTAAATCTTGGGTTTCTGACTTAATCATCAATAAAACATTTAATGGCCTTTATTTTCAAAAAGCAATTTTACAAGCAGTTGCTAAACAAGAAAATACAACTTTTAGGCTTGCAAATCCATCGGAAGAGTCTCAAGGTATTGATGGATACATAGGTGATATGCCTGTTTCCATAAAACCTGATACTTATGAAATGAACAGATTAAGCGAAGAAATTAATGTAAAAATAATTTATTATACTAAGAAAAAAAGTGGCATCACCGTAAAGTACGAGTAAATCAAAAGTAAATTAAATGTTCTTTTTGGGGACAGACCGCTTTTGCGAACAAAACCATTTCGCAGCGGGACCGTCCCCTTTGATATCCTTCAATCTTTAAGAATCAAGTTCAATTTTTTTATAACTGCAATTTAAATTAAATCCATCTTTAGTTATCTCATCCACCTCATTAAAGCAAGCTTCAATTTCCTGCTGTGTTTTCACTTCAAATCCATGATTATTATTTATATAAAATTTATCTTTACCTTGTTCCTTTTGTTCTTCAACAAATTCTTGATGCTTTTTAATTCTTTCTTCCATATAATTGTTTAATTGTTTCTTTATTTTAACAGTATCATTAAACATATTTTCACATAATGAAAAATCTATTTCAGTTCCCACGCTGTTTCTTTCCGACAGCAAAGCTGCAAGCAAAGTTGTTCCAGTTCCAGTGAATGGATCTAATACAGTATCCCCTTTAACCGAATACATATTTATTAATCTATATGCTATTTCAAATGGAAATGCACCACTTCTTTGCCTTGAATTTTCTATTTTCATTTTTTGTGCAGTTCCACTTAAATTCCAAATATCAGAAAACCAAATATTTCTTTCTTCCCAAAAATAAGCACTTTGTCGCCTATTTACTTTTTCTTCTAATTTCTTGAACTCACGCTTTAATCCTTTTCTCAAAATTAAAATATATTCATGTTCATAAGTTACATATGCACCTGGCGGATACATGCCCGATCCCATAAATTTATTTGGAGCATTAGTTTGTTTTCTCCAAATAATATCTGGCAAAACAGAATAACCATGTTTCATAAAAAAGCTTAAAATCCTTGCGTGATTAGAAAACAATCTAAAGTTTCCATTGCAATTTTTAGTTGCGTCGCCTATGTTGATACATGCTATACCACCATCTATTAATACTCTGTCAACTTCATTCCACACTTGATCCAATACTTCATGCATACCATCAAATGCAGAATCATAATCTTTATTTTCCAAAGAAGATTTTACTTTATCACTTTGTTCGGAAAAACTATTATCCCACATTTCAATCATTGGATATGGCGGAGATGTTACAATTAATGCTATTGATTTATCATTAACTTCAGCCATATTTGCTGCTGAAGTATTTATTATTTTATGAGTTGTCATTTTCCCTCCAAATTTTATTATATTATATATCAAATTTAAATTTAATACAAGAATTGACTAATGAATCAATTAAATTTAACTTTAATATTATGCATAAATTTTAAATAAATAAGAAATTTTAATATAGTTGAAGTTTCTGTAAATTTTGTATATAATATATGTATGCAAGATAATTCTATGATGAGGTGATTAGTATGACATTGGGTGAAAAATTAAGAAGCATCAGAAAAGAAAATAATTTAACCAAGCAAGAATTAAGCGAAGCTATAAATGTACCAAGAGAAAGAATTAAATTATATGAATCAGGTCAAGAAGCACCATCAGATTTTTATTTAGCCGCATTTGCACAACATTTTCATTTAGATCCTGTGGATTTAATAATTTTAAAATGATTTAAATTTATTAATTAAATTACATAATTTTGAAATTCCTTGCAATATTTTACACGCAATGTTAAAATAATGACAAATCATGCTGAAAAATTGCAAGGAATACATTAAATTTCCTTGTTTAATTACGAGGATTTTTTTTATTATAAATCAAGTATTATATAAGTAAAAGTGGAGGAAAGAAATGAAAAAATTAAGTTTATTGTTAGTTTTAATAATTGTATTAAGCTTATTTGCAGGCTGTAGTACAAAAGAAACTCAACCAGCAACACCACAAGCTCAAACCGAAGTACCAAAAGAAAAGACAAATGTAACCATTGCAGGATTAAAAGGGCCTACCTCAATAGGTATGATTAAAATGATAGATGAAAAAGCATTGAACTCAGATGAATACAACGTTTCATATGTTGCTGAAAGTGCTCCAGATGCTTTGACAGGAAAAATAATTAACGGTGATATCCAAATATCTTCTGTTCCAATAAATCTTGCTTCAGTTTTATATAATAAAACAGGTGGCAAAGTTCAAATAATGGCAGTTAATACTGTTGGAAATTTATACATAGTTGGAACTGAAGAAATATCAAATATATCTGATTTACAAGGAAAAACACTTGGAATGAGCGCTAAAGGTTCAACTCCAGACTATGCAATGAATTATATATTGAAACAAAATAATCTTGAAGGAAAAGTTGAACTACAATATGAATTAGACCATGCAACATTAGCACAAAAAGTAATAGCTGGAGATTCAAAAGTTGCATTACTTCCTCAACCATTTGTTACTCAAACTTCCATGAAAAATCAAAATGCAAAAATGCTTATTGATTTAAATGAATCATGGAAAGAAGCAACAGGCGGAAAAAGCGAATTATTTACAGGATGTATTATTGTAAACAAGCAATTTGCAGAAAACAATAAAGAATTTGTACAAGAATTTTTAAAACAATATGAAGAATCTGTAACATATGTAACTGAAAATGCCGCTGAAGCATCTAAATTAGTTGAAAAAAATGAAATAATGCCAAATGCCGCATTAGTTGAAAAAGCAATCCCTTATTGCGGAATTACTTATAAAAATGCAGTTGACAATAAAGAAAGTATAAATGCATTTTATCAAATATTATTTGATTCAAACCCAGCATCTGTAGGAGGAAAAATGCCTGATGAAGGCTTCTACTATTCTGAATAACCACAAAAAAATATTTATAACATTATTTTGGATATTAATATGGGAGATATTTTCACTGATTATTAATCAGGAGATTTATCTCCCTTCACCATATTCAACATTTAAATCACTATATAATTTAATGCTTGATAAAGAAACTTATTTAACTATATTTTTTAGTACTTATAGAACACTATCAGGATTTTTGCTCTCTTGCTTTTTTGGAATAATACTTGGATATTTTTGTGGTATTTATAAATTAATGTATGAAATTTTTAATCCTCTCATTACCATAATGAGAACTGTTCCTGTAATGTCCATAATCATTATTGCTCTTATGTGGTTTAAAGACAATAATGTACCTATTTTTGTAGCTTTTTTAATGTGCTTTCCAATTATTTGGACAAATATTGTTGAAGGAATAAAAAACACAGATTATAAGCTTTTACAAATGTGTAAAGTTTATAATATCAAAAAAACTCGAGTTTTAAGGTCAGTTTATTTTTATTCATCTCTCCCCTATATTAAAGCTTCTTTTATTTCAGCTCTTGGCATAGGGTGGAAAGTAACTTCCGCTGCTGAAGTTTTAAGCTTACCTCAATATTCAATAGGAAGATTTCTTTATGATTCTAAAGTTTATCTTGAAATACCTGATTTATTTGCATGGACAATCATAATAATATTCTTAAGTTTTTTATTTGAAAAAATTCTTAAATTAATTTTTAAGTTGGAGGCATAATGATAAGTTTAAATAATATAACTAAAAGATATAATAATTTAACAGTGTTAAAAAACTTTAATTTAAGCTTTGAAGAAAATGAAATAACTTGTATATTTGGACCATCAGGTATTGGAAAAACAACTATAGCAAATTTAGTAGCTAAACTTGAGTTATTTGATGAAGGTAATATAACGGGAATAGAAAATGCTGTTTATTCTTATGTTTTTCAAGAGCCAAGACTTTTAAACTGGTACAGCGTATATGACAACATCGATTTTGTTTTAAAAGATATTTTTGATTTTGCTGATAGAAAAAAAACTGTAGAATATTATTTGGATATGGTTGAATTAACAAATTTTAAAAATTATAAAATTAATGCTTTAAGTGGAGGTATGTCTCAAAGAGTTTCATTAGCAAGAGCATTTGCATATCCTTCAAATATTTTAATAATGGATGAACCATTTAAAGGACTTGATATAAAATTAAAACAGGAGCTAATTTGTTCATTTGAAAAACTATGGCAAAAAAGTAAAAGAACAGTTTTATTTATAACTCATGATGTAGAAGAAGCTGCTTATTTATCCAATACTATTTATATATTAAAAAATCAGCCAGCTGAAATAATTAAAAAAATCAAAAAAGAAAATTATCAACAAAAAGACGAAATTAAGAAAGAGTTATTAACAATTTAATAAAAAATTTATAATACCTCTAAATTTTTTTATTAATCAGACATTTTTTAGATAATTAATATGTTTTTAGTAACTTTAACACTGAAAAGCATGAATGTATTATATAGAATAATATCAAAATAATAAAGATTTATATAATATATTTAGGAGGTAATTATGAATTTAACTTTATCAAGCAATGCTAAAGAAAAATTATTGCAATTAAAAGAAAAAAACGAACCTATTAAAGTTAAAATAACCGGATTTTCCTGAGGTGGCGCCGAATTCGGCATTGTTTCGGAGAAACAACATGAGAATGATGGTATTTATAATGTTGAAGGTTTAAATATTATTGTAGATGAAGATATTGAAAATGCAGTAGAAGGTTTAAGCATAGATTATAAAGAAGGACTTTTCAAAAAAGATTTTCAAATAAGTCCTTTATACTAATTTTAAATTTAGTGGGTGTTTATTAAATTAAACATCCGCTTTTTTAGTTATTAAATTTTATTTACTTTTAAATCAAATTTTTCTTGACATATTAAATTAATTTTATTATGATAGTTGATAACTATATATTTTAGCAATGATAAAGAGAGTAAATATAAATGACCTTTTAGAGAGCAATTCCTCGGCTGAAAGTATTGTAGGAAATTTATATTGAAAGTAGCTTTGGAGCTTTTAACTTGAAATAGCAGTAGGGTTGAACGGATAACCGTTATAAAATTCAAGAGCCAATATGGAAATAAGGTGGTACCGCGGGTTTTCTCGTCCTTTTTTAAGAGAATACCTGCTTTTTTTATACTTAATTTTAAGGTAAATAATTACCAAACAGTTTTTCCACACTACTTATTATCAAAGTTAGCATTATTAATTAAATAAATTTAAATTGAAAGAGAGGTATTTGTATGAAAATCAAAGCAGCAGATGCAATAATCAAATGTTTAGAGCAAGAAAATGTTAACGTAATATTTGGATATCCTGGTGGAGCCGTCCTCCCTTTATACGAAGCTCTCAGAAATTCAAATATTAAGCATGTTTTAGTAAGACAGGAACAATCTGCTGCACACATGGCTAGCGGTTATGGACGCGCATTAAATACTGTTGGTGTTTGTATGGCTACATCAGGCCCTGGTGCAACAAATTTAATAACAGGAATAGCAACAGCATATATGGATTCAATTCCACTTGTAGTTATAACCGGACAAGTTAATTCAAACACAATTGGAAGAGATATTTTCCAAGAGGCTGATATAATTGGTGCTACTCAATCTTTTACAAAAAACAGTTATTTAGTAAAAGATGCAAAAGAACTTCCAAGAATTTTTAAAGAAGCATTTTTTATTGCTTCCACTGGAAGAATGGGTCCTGTATTAATAGATATTCCAAGGGATATCCAAGAAGTTTTAATAGACTTTGAATATCCAAAAGAAGTAAATATAAGAGGATATAAACCTACTTTAAGTGGCAATACTAGACAGGTAAAAAGAGCTGTTGATTTAATTAACAAATGTAAACAACCAGTTATTTGTGTTGGTGGCGGCATAAGAGCTGCTAATGCAACTAAAGAGCTTGAAGATTTTGTTCAAAAATCTAAAATTCCTGTTGTATGCACTTTAATGGGAGGAGACGCTTTTCCAAATGACAGTGAATATTTTGCTGGTTTATTAGGGTCTCACGGTTATAATTTCGTAAATAGAATGATGAATGAAGCTGATTTATTAATTGTAATTGGAGCAAGATTTGCTGATAGATCAACTTCCATGATGAAAAAAGAAAATAAAAATCAAAATGTAATACACATAGACATAGACCCTGCAGAAATTGGTAAAAATGTTGCAGTACAAATACCAATAGTAGGAGATGCTAAAGAAATATTAAACTGTATGTTGGAGCATGATTTTAATTTAAATGATGAGACATGGCTTAAAGAAATTCAAGAAAGTAGAAAAGTATTTTTGAAAAAAATGTTTGAGCCTGATACTACATTAAATCCAAAAAGTTTAATATATAAATTATCAGAAAAAATGGGCAAGGATGGAATATGGGTTGCAGATGTTGGTATAAATCAAATATGGGCAGCACATAGTTTTAAAGTAAATGAAAACAAAAGATTTTTCACTTCAGGTGGGCTTGGAACAATGGGCTACAGCTTACCAGCTTCCATTGGAGTTAAAATGGCATTACCTGATACAACAGTTGTTGCAAGTATGGGTGATGGCGGTTTTCAAATGCTTTTAAGTGATTTAGCTACTGCAAGAATGAATAATGTAGGTGTAAA